>JBDTMH010000053.1:0-21875 GCA_039934375.1 Burkholderiaceae bacterium
ATCCGTACACCGGCAAGGCGCTGCACCTGGAAATGGCGCAGCATCCGCTGGGGTATTACTGAAACCTTGTGTGCCAGACTGAGCGACACGAAGTGCGCGAGCTCTGGCACCAACTGATCGACGGAAGTCCGGATGTTAATTGCGGGACAGAACGCAGTTACACGAAGTGAACAAGCTCTGTCCCCAACACTTTGTCGGAAGTCCGGTTCCCAATATCCCGCTCGCGCACCCCGACTGAAAGAACAACCCATGAAGAACTACCAGAACTTCATCGCCAACCAGTGGCTGGCATCGCCTGACAAGGCGTCATTCACCGTCGACAACCCCGCGACCGAAGAAGTGGTCGCGCAAGTCGACCTGGCCAGCAAGGCACAGGTACGGCAAGCCTGCGACGCCGCTGCCAAGGCCCAGCGCGCCTGGCGCAAGACTCCGGCCATCGCCCGCGCCGACTTCATGCGCAAACTGGCCGATGCCCTGGTGGCACGCAAGGATGCCATCGGCGCGGCGTTGGCACTGGAGTCGGGCAAAAGCCTGGAAGACGCAACCAACGAGGCCGTCTACGCCGCCGACATCACGCGTTACCACGCCGAATGGGCGCGACGCATCGAAGGCGAGGTGATCCCCAGCGACAGTCCCTCTGAAAACCTGGTGCTCCACCGCGAACCACTCGGTGTCGTGGCCTGCCTGATCCCGTTCAACTACCCGGTCTACACGTTGCTGCGCAAGATCGCGCCGGCGCTGATCACCGGCAACACCGTCGTTGTGCGGCCGAGCAACCACACACCGTGTTGCGCATTCGAGATCGCACAGGCGGTGCTCGACGCCGGCCTGCCGGCGGGTGTGGTCAACATCATGGCCATGGACCATGACGCAGCCGAGCAAATGTGTACCTACCCCAAGGTGGCGATGATCACGCTCACCGGAAGTGTCGATGCCGGTCGTCGCATGCTGGAATTCTCCAAGGTCAACATCGCCCGTGTATCGCTGGAGATGGGAGGCAAGACGCCGGCCATCATCACGCCCAGCGCCGATCTCGATGCAGCCATTGCCGCCATCGTCGGATCCAAGACCACACACTGCGGCCAGCTGTGCACGGCGGTGGAACGCGTTTATGTGCAGCGCGCCCTGTACGACCAGGTGGTAACGAAGTTGCGCGATGGAATGCAGGCCCACCCCTTTGGCGACCGCGCCGCGACACCGGGCCATATGGGCCCCCTAAATAGCGCAGCCAGCCGCCTGGCCATCCATGACATGGTGCAACGCGCCGTGGCCGACGGCGCCAGGCTCGAATGCGGCGGCGTGCTTCCCGAAGGCCCAGGTTACTTCTACCCACCCACGCTGCTCAGCGGCCCGCGACAGGATGCAGAAGTAGTGCAGCAGGAAACCTTCGGCCCGGTGTTGTGCGTTTTGGCCTACGACACCTTCGATGACGCACTGACACTTGCCAGCGACCACCAGTACGGGCTGGCCTCGGTGCTGTACAGCAATGACTATCGCGAGGTCATGCTGGCCAGCAACGAGATCGAAGCCGGCGAGCTGTACATCAACCGCACCCCCGCCGACCCCTACCAGGGTTACCACGCCGGCTGGAAGCGCTCAGGGCTGGGGGGCGACGATGGCAAACACGGCATGCTGGAATTCACGCAGACGCGGTTGGTGGTGTTGAAGTACTGAGTTACGACGGTTCTACTCGCCGAGCGCGCGCGCCGGGAGGGACGCGCGGCGCGCAGACCAGAATATCGAGATACGATCAACACGGTCGCGTTTCGCAAATTTGAGACAGCACGCCATTGTCCGGAGGATCGGATGTCCAGCTTATTGAGCAAGGGTGGTATTGGTCGGCACTGTAGGGTGCTCCAGATATCACGTCAGGCGTCAGAAGGGACCGTGAATATCGACTGTCACACCACCAGCGCAACCGGACCCCAACTGTATCGGACACCGATATGACAAACACGATTCAGCCCAAGCACTTCGCGCCAGCAGAAGGCAAAGCCTTCAAGATCGGCCGGATGAGCATGACTTTCAAGACGACCGCGACTGAGGGCTGGAATGCCTATACCGTCTGCGAGGCAATTGAACCAGCCGAGTCCGGTGCGGGCTATCACCGTCATGCAACGTACGACGAGACCTTCATCATCTGCGAAGGAAACTACGACTTCCGTCTCGGCGAGCAGCGATTGAAGCTCGGGCCAGGTGATGTGGTCTTCGTTCCACGCGGTACGCCACATGGCTTCGTCAGCACAGGGCCTGAGGTCGGCCGTCAAATCATCATCAGCTCACCGGGTGGCATCTTCGATGCAATGATTGCCGAGGTCACCATGCTCGACACGGGAAGCCCCACTCAACAAGCGTCTGAGGAAGCCAGGGCCATCGCTACAAGGTACGGTCTGGAGTTCGTTCCTGGTTGAATACGGGTAGGAGCGTCACGAGGCAGTACGCACACTGACGCCTATGCATGCAGGGTGGTGACGCGTGTGTCGCAGCACATGCGCAGATTCACAGCTGAAACGCCAGCCAGCGCACCAGCCCCTCCCCGATCTCCCGCATCACTCCAGGCCGCTCACCCCGATACCGTTCGGCCCTTGCGCGATGGCGCTCGATCCAGTGCGCGAAGCGGCCGACCTCGCCCCGGTCGAAGAAAGCCACCATCAATTCATAGTTCAGGAACAGGCTGCGTTCATCGAGATTGGCGGAGCCGACCAAGCACAGGTCGGCGTCGACCACCACCGCCTTGGCATGCATCATGTCCGGCACCAGCCAGACCCGGCCGCCAGCCGCCGTGAGTTCGCGCAGTGCCGCATGTCGCGCATGGTCGGCCAGGCGATGGTTGGAATGGCGCGGCAGCACCAGATCGACCTGACACTGACGGCGGGCCGCCAGTGTCAGCGCCATCATCAGCACCGCGTCGGGAACGAAGTACGGCGTCACCGCGAGGATGCGGGAGCGGGCCGCAAAACAACTCGCCACCAGCAGCGTGTAGAAGGTGTCGTCATTCTGATCCGGGCCGCTGGCAATCAGCTGCGTCGGGCTGCTGCCCTCGACCTGTGCCAAGGCGCCGGTCGCGGGCGTATCGCTGACCGCAGTGCCGGTCGCGAACGCCCAATCCAGATCGAAACGCTGCTGTGTCTGCCGGGCAATGGCACCAGAGAAATCGAACGTCAGATCGACCCAAGGCGTACGGCGCCGCGCCCGTGACGGGTCGCCGCAAAAATACTCGGCGGCCAGATTGCGTCCACCAGTCCAGGTGCGACAGCCATCGGCAACCACCAGCTTGCGGTGATTGCGCAAATTGGTACGCCCCGGCAAGCCGGAGCGAAACGGCGACACGAACAAGGCCACCTGCACCCCCGCGGCGCGCAGGCGTCGGATGTCGATACGCCCGCCCAGGTAGATGCCGATACCGTCGACCAGCAGGCGCACGCGCACACCATCCCGCGCCCGTCGTATCAGCGTATCCAGCAGTTCCCGGCCCAGCACATCGTGTCCGACCAGGAAGGTGCAGACATCCAGCGTGTGCTGCGCCTCGTACATCACCACGCGCAAGGCCAGCAGAGCCTGGGCACCGTCGGCGTGAATGGACAGGCCATGGCAGGTCGCGACATCGGGCAATTCCATGGCGGCCGCCAGTTGCTGGAACGGCGTCATGACACCGGAGCGGGCGCCGGCCACCTGAGGCCCGTCATCGGTATCTGCCGACGCCACATGCACAGCGCGCTCGACCTTGCGGCTGCCGAACAACAGGTACAGCGGCAACGCCACATACGGCATCAGGCCCAGTGACACCACCCAGGCGATGGCCGCTGACGGGTGGCGCCGCTGGTGCCGGGTGCGCGAGCCGATCACGTAGACCGCCAAGCCGATGAACACCAGCACGCCATGCAGCGTGAGCAGTCGGTTGTCGATCAGATGGGACCACATGGGCAGCGGTCGGAGTGGCACAGCAATATCATTGCTTCGGATTATGGGTGCGGCAGGAACGCACGCTGCCTGTCTGGACAAGACATTCGGCCTGCAGTCATGAAGGTCTGGTTTATATTGCGTCAAGCCGGTCGAATGCCGGACTGCAACGCTTGCGGCAAAAGGGCTTGATCCTGGATTCACAAGCAGATATTGACCAAGGCGGGAAAAACGTAAGCATGCACGAGATCATCTGCCCGCACTGCGGGAAAGCGTTCAAAATTGACGAGACCGGGTACGCGGAGATTCTCAAGCAGGTCCGCGACAGCGAATTTGACCAGCAGCTGCACGAGCGGCTTGCGTTGGCCGAGCAAGACAAGCGCTCTGCCGTTGAATTGGCCACGATCAAGGTCGCCAGCGACTCGCACAAGGCCGCAGTGGCCAAGGACACCGAGATCCAGCAGCTGAAGGCCAAGCTCGATGCGGGCGAGGTCGCCCGCAAACTCGCTGTGACCGAGGCCCTGAGCGCAGTGGAAAAGGAGCGCGATGCGCTCGCGAACCAGCTTGAGTTGACCAGGCGTGAAAAGGAGTCCATTTCCAAGCTGGCCGAGGCCAAGCTGTTGAACGAAATGCAGAAGGCTGCCGCATCCAGGGACACTGCGGTCCAGGAACTCAAAGCCAAGCTCGGTGCCTTGGAGCTTGCGCAGAAGCAGGCCATCGCAGAGGCGGTCGGTGCGGTCGAAAAGGAACGAGACGGGTTGAAATACGGCATCGAGCGGGCGGAGCTTGAAAAGCAACTCGCCGAAAAGTCGCTCAAAGACAAGTACGAGACGCAGATCAAGGATCGCGATGACGCGATCGAGCGCCTGCGGGACATGAAGGCCCGCCTCTCGACCAAGATGGTCGGTGAAACCCTCGAGCAGCACTGCGAGACCGAGTTCAACCGCATTCGGGCGACGGCGTTTGCCAGAGCCTATTTCGAGAAGGACAACGACGCGCGCAGTGGCAGCAAGGGCGACTACATATTCCGGGACATGGATGAAGCGCAGACCGAGATCGTCTCCATCATGTTTGAAATGAAGAACGAGAACGATCGCACCGCGACGAAGAACAAGAACGAGGACTTCTTGAAGGAACTCGACAAGGATCGCACCGAGAAGGGGTGTGAGTATGCGGTGCTGGTCTCCCTGCTCGAGCCCGATAGTGAGCTTTACAACGCCGGGATCGTCGACGTCTTCCACCGCCACCCGAAAATGTACGTCGTCCGACCGCAGTTCTTTCTTCCCATCATCACGCTGCTACGTAACGCGGCGATGAACTCGCTCAAATACAAGTCGGAGCTTGCGCTCGTCAGGGCACAGAACCTCGACATCACGAAGTTTGAAACCGAGCTTGACACCTTCAAGTCCGCATTCGCGAGGAACTACGACCTCGCCTCCGGGCACTTCCAAAAGGCGATCGCAGAGATCGACAAGTCGATCGACCACCTGCAGAAAACAAGGGAAGCCCTGCTCGGCACCGACCGGAACCTTCGACTTGCGAACGACAAGGCGCAGGACGTGACGATCAAGAAGTTGACTCGGGGCAACCCGACGATGGCGGCCAAATTCGCCGAACTCAAGAAGCAAGATCCTTCCGATGCAGCATAAGTGAGGCAGTCGATGACGCGCAGAGACAGGGCAATTGAATGGCACTTGCCTGGGAAGGGGCCGTGGTCGGAACCCGCGTCGGCGGCTGCCGAACCGGCACTACGGCCGGCAACGAACACGCGACCAGCCACCGCGGCGCCCGGCATGATCGCCGCAGGTACGCCATTGCCGCCAATGGCAGCTGGCCATCCGCGCCGGCCGCCAGCAGGCGCAAAAGCACACCACGCCAACCAGCGGCAGCGCCAGCACCTCAATCGTAAACCGTGTCGATGATGAACCTTCCCTCGTGATCAATTGCAGGTCCACCACCCGTTCGCCGGCAGGGCGACTGCCGCTGCAACAGCGGGCATAGCCTCAGCGCTTCGACGAATCGCGCGTCATCCGTTTCAATGGCTGCCAGCCCACGAACTGCGGGTAATGGCGCAACACGGCCGGGCCGTCGAAGTCCCAGCCCAGACATTTGCCCAGATAAAACGGTGGCTGCTCGCTGTTGTGCGTCGGCAGGCCGGCCTCGCGGCGCAACTGCGCGCGGTAGCCGGGAATGGTCTGGTAGGCGGCGGTGGCCATGTTGAACAGCAGTTCGCGCAAATGGGTGCAGCCCTTGATGCCACCCAGGTTCTTCTCTATGGTGACGCGCCAACCCGGGCCGATGGTGTGACCTACCATCCGCTGCATCGGGTCGTTGGCCTGAATGCATTCGCCGTGCGGCGTGGCTGGCATGCCGCTGGCAATCGCCTTGATCGTCAGCGCGTCGTCGAGCGTCAGCCGGATCACCATGTCGTGGATCGGTGTGCCGGGCGGCAACGTGCCCTTGTCGGCCGAGCGCCATTCATAAGCCTTGGTGTCGGTGAGCGTGGCCTCGATATCCCAAAGACCGTCTTCGCGGTGGTAACCGTCGAAGCGGACCTGGCGCGTATGCAAGTGCTTGCGGGGAGCAGATGGGGGAAGAGACACCGGACACAACCTTTCGAGGAGACAGTTGCCGCGCCCCGCTCACCGTTGGTGAACTGCGCGACGGACCTGGTCGATTGTCTTTGAATCCGGCGTCCACCGCTGTCGCCTGCTTCACAGCGGGCGTCACGCGGCCTACCTGCCACCGGATTCGACCGGCGCAGCCACGGCACGGTCAGCCCTTGATCTCCTGCATCAACCAGGTCTTGAACGCCTTGGCAGCCGGATTGATCAGGCTGCCTTCCGGCGAGATCAGGTAATAGGCTTCCTTCATCGGTAGCGCGTACTCGAACAGGCGCACCAGCCGGCCGGAGCTGATCAGATCATTGGCCACCGTGCCGTGGGCCAGCGCCACACCCAGGCCTTGCAGCGCCCAGTTCATGCTCAGCACCCAGGTGCTGGCGCGGTGGATGCGCGGCGCTGGGTATTTGCGATTGCCGATATGGCCGCTGAGCCAGTTGTCCCAGGTCTGCAAGGTGCCGGGCAGATCGAACAAATTCTCCTTGAGCAGGTCCGAGACATCGTGGATGCGACTGGCCACTTCGGGCGTACAGACCGGGAAAATGGTATCGCGCGTCAGCCGCTGGCCAGCCCGCCCCTCCCATTTGCCCAGGCCCAGCACAATCTCGACTGCCGCCAGGTTGCGCGGCTTCTCGGTCGGCCAGATCGAGGTGGCGACATCGAGCTGCACCCACGGAAAGGTTTCCAGGAACTGGTGCAACCGGGGTGTCAGCCAGAAGATCGCGAACGAGATGTTCGAATGCAGTTCCAGCACGTCAGGCTCGTTCCGACCGGTCAGGATGGCCGTGCCTTCCTCCAGCGTGTTGAAGGCCGCCTGCACCGTCGGCAGATAACCGCGCCCGATGTCGGTCAGCTCCAGTCCACGCGCTCGGCGGTGGAACAGCGGACGGCCCAATGCACTCTCCAGGCTCTTGATCTGCTGACTCACGGCCGACTGCGTCATGTGCAGTTCCTGCGCCGCATCGGTGAAACTCAGCGCCCGTGCTGAGGCTTCGAAGGCACGCAGCCAGTTCAAGGGAGGGAGTCGCGCCATGCCAGTCTTGCCATTGATGAGTCACGCATTAGTAACACTAATCTTATACTGAGCGTTTGCTTGTTTGCGGCTGTGCCGGCGATGCGGCACACTGCGACCAAGCACCAGCGAAGGGTGCGCGTCGATACCGGCACGCGCCTTCGCCTGGATTGCCGGTTTCGCTGCTTCTTTCAACTTTTACCCCCCTTCTTTACTGGCTCAATCATGGACAAGCAATCCGCATTCAAGATCGGTTTCATCGGCCTGGGCAACCTGGGTGAGCCGCTGTGCAACAGCCTGGTCCGCAAGGGATTTCAGGTCACCGTGACCGACCTGCGCCGGGACAACGCGCAGCGCCTGCTCGATGCCGGTGCGCGCTGGGCCGATGACGTCGCAGGTGTTTGCAAAGACGCCAATATCGTCATCACCGCATTGCCTTCTGTGGCCGCATCGCGCAAGGTGGTGGAAGGCCCGGGCGGGGTATTCGAACACCTGACCCCGGGCGGTGTCTGGATCGAGATGAGCACCACCGACCTCAACGACCTGCAACGCTTGCAGGACGTGGCCAAGTCCAAAGGCATCGATGTGCTGGAATGCCCGGTCACCGGTGGCGTGCACCTGGCGCACTCCGGTCAGATCACCGTGCTGGTTGGCGGCGAACAGCCGGTGTTCGACCGGATGCGCCCTATCCTGCAGGCCATGGGTGGCGAGATCATCTACATGGGCAAGCTGGGCAATGCTTCGGTGGTCAAGGTCGTCACCAACATGCTGGCCTTCATCCACCTGGTGGCCGCTGGCGAGGCCATGATGCTGCCGGCGAAATACGGCGTCGACCCGGATGCCACCTGGCG
This sequence comes from Burkholderiaceae bacterium, assembly GCA_039934375.1. Taxonomy (GTDB): domain Bacteria; phylum Pseudomonadota; class Gammaproteobacteria; order Burkholderiales; family Burkholderiaceae_C; genus CAISIP01. The sequence goes on from JBDTMH010000053.1 coordinate 8,385, forward strand.
CGCAATACGCGCCAGCTCGGGCAACAGCTTCGTGCACGAGACCGAATCCAAGCTGGTGTTGTCGGGCAGCTACAACGTCAAGTTCACGATGGACCTGGCCTGCAAGGATCTGGGTTTGGTCAACGGCATCGCCGAGAAGCTCGGTGTGCCACTGGAACTGGGCAGCCATACCCAGCAGATCTTCCGCCGCGCGCGGGGTCTGTTCGGCGCCGAGGCGCAGTCACCCGAGGTGGTACGCATGATCGAGCAGGCCTGCGGACTGGAGTTGCGCGCGCCCGGTTACCCGAGCGAACTGGTGGCCGAATAAGCAATGCCAGCCACACCGTTGACCCATGCCGACTGGGCGGGCCGCGCAGCGGCGCTCAGGCCGGATGGCCGCCATTTCATCGACGGGCAACGGCTCGCCGGCCGCTCCGGCGCAACGTTCGATTGCATCAACCCCGCCAACGGCGCGGTGCTGACCCATGTGGCCAAGGGTGACCATGCCGATATCGATCTGGCCGTAGCCAGTGCACAAGCTGCATGGGCTGACCGGCGCTGGCGTGGCCTGGCGCCGCGCACGCGTATGGACATCCTGCAACGTTTTGCGGACAAGGTCGAACAGCAGGCCGATGAACTGGCGCTGCTCGAGACACTGGACATGGGCAAGCCGATCAGCGACGTGCTGAACATCGACCTGCCCGAAGTGCTGCGCACCATTCGCTATTTCGCCGAATGTATCGACAAGGTCGAGGGCGCGGTCACCCACACTGCTGCGGGATCGCTGCACCTGATCGTGCACGAGCCACTGGGCGTGGTGGGCGCGATCTCGCCATGGAACTATCCGATGCTGATGGCCATCTGGAAGGTGGCGCCGGCCTTGGCGGCAGGCAATTGCGTGGTGCTCAAACCGTCGGAGCTGGCGCCGCTGTCGTGCCTGCGTCTGGCCGAGTTGTTCTGCCAGGCCGGTGGTCCGGCCGGCGTGTTCAACGTCGTGAACGGCCTGGGCACCGAAGCCGGCAAGGCGCTGGCGCTGCACCCGGACGTGGCCAAGCTGACATTCACCGGCTCCACCGCCGTTGGCAAGCTGCTGCTGGGTTATGCCGGTCAATCGAACATGAAACGCGTGGCGCTCGAGACCGGCGGCAAGAGCCCGCAGGTCTTCTTTGCCGACCTGTACGATCTGGACACGGCAGTTGACCGCGCCATCGGCGGCATCTACGACAACGCCGGCCAAGTCTGCAATGCCGGCTCCCGGCTGCTGGTGCAGCGCGATATCCACGACGCGTTCGTGGCGCGATTTGCCGAACGTTGCGCCGCTCTTTACACACCCGGTGATCCGCTCGATCCGGCCACCACGCTCGGGCCGGTCGTCAGCGCCGAGCAACGGCGCAAGGTGCTGGCGCATGTCACGCGCGCACTGGATGAAGGTGCAGGGCTTGCGCTGGGTGGCCCGGCCAGCGCGGTGCCGGACAGCGGCGCCTTTGTCGCGCCCACGTTGTTCACCGGCACCGATGCCGCCATGGCGATCAACCGCGAAGAGGTGTTCGGCCCGGTGGCCTCGGTCACGGTGTTCGACACCGAAGAGCAGGCCGTCGCGCTGGCCAACGACTCGGTCTACGGCCTGGCTGCAGCGGTCTGGACCGCCGACCTGAACAAGGCGCACCGCATGGTCGGTGTACTCGAGGCCGGCGTAGTCTGGGTCAACTGCTTCGGCGATGGCGACATGACACAACCGTTTGGCGGCTACAAGCAGTCGGGCAATTCGCGCGACAAACACATGGCCAGCTTGCTGTCGTACATGCAAGGCAAGTCAGCCTGGTTCGCGCTCGGTTGAGGCGCCAGGCGTGCACCCATTCGCAAGTGATGCGTGATGTGATAGCATCACGCATCACTTGCGAATGGGTGTGCGATGCGAACAACGCTGGATATTGCAGACGACGTGCTGTTTGCGGCCAAAGAACTGGCGCAACGGGAAAAGAAGTCCGTGGGCACGGTCATCAGTGAGCTCGCGCGCAAGGCATTTGCCCAAGCACCCGCAGACACAGACACCAGCGACAGCCGCGGCAAGTCGCTCCATGCTGCAGAGCCGCTGGCCGCGTACGGCATACAGCCGCTGCCGGCACGCGGCGGCATCGTCAGCAATGAACTGATCGACCGATTGCGCGATGTCGAAGGGCTCTGATGCGCGCCCTGCTGGACATCAATATCCTTATCGCCCTGCATGACCGCGATCATGTACATCACCAGCGTGCCAGCGACTGGCTAGCCGCCAACATGCGGCACGGCTGGGCCAGTTGTCCACTCACGCAAAACGGCTGCCTGCGCATCATGAGTCAGCCCGCCTATCCGAATGCGCAGTCGCTTCAGGTCCTTGTTCCCATGCTGCAAAGCGCGACGGGGCACCCGCAACACCGGTTCTGGCACGACGACATCAGTGTGCTGAACCAAAGCTATTTTCACCATCCGCATATTCACAGTGCGCGCCAACTGACCGACCTGTACCTGCTGGCCTTGGCCGTGCGCAATGAGGGCCGGCTCGTCAGCTTCGACCAGCGCATCCCACTGAGTGCTGTGCCCGGTGCTGCACCCGCGCATCTGGTGGTGCTGTAACGCGGCAGGAAAACGCTGGCTCGCGACAACACCAACAATCCTGGAAATCCCATGAAAGAAGTCATCGATTGCGGCCTGCCCGGGCTGGCACAGCCCTTTTCCTGGGCCGTCAAGGGCGGCGGCCTGCTGTTCACGACGCACGGCCCGGTGCGCCCGGACGGCAGCATCGACACCGGCACTATCGCCGCCCAGGCACGCCTGACCTTCACCAATCTGCGCAGCGCCGTCACGGCCGCCGGCGGCACAATGGCCGACGTGACGCAGGTACTGATCTACATGGTCGACATCCAGGACATGGCGGCGATCGACGCGGTGTACCGCGAGTTCTTCAGCGCGCCGTATCCGAACCGCTCCAGTGCCGCGGTGGCGGCGCTGGTGGTGCCTGGCATGAAGATGGAAATCGTCGCCTACGCAGCGATCGACGCCACGGCCGGTTGATCTGATCTGAACATCACAACTACCGACGGGTCGTCGCACACGACCGTGCAGGCGCGATGGCGGTGCAGGCGCAACGGCGATTCTGGCTCAGCCCTGTTTTTCAGCTGCCGCCTGACCGAACAGATGTATGTCGCGCTGCGGGAACGGAATGCTGATACCACCGGCCTCCAGCCCCACCTTGCAGCGCTGCACCAGATCGAGCTGGGTGTTCCACCAATCGGCACGGGCGGTCCAGACGCGGAACAGGATGTTGACCGAACTGTCGCCCAGCGAATCGACAATGATCAGTGGCGCCGGTTCGGCCAGGATGCGCGGCTCGTCGGCGACGATCTTCTTCAGGATGGCCAGGGCCGCGTCGATGTCGTCATCGTACCCAATGCCATAGTGCGCGTCGATGCGCCGGATATCGTTGTCGGTGACCGAATAGTTGATGATTGTCTGCCCCCAGATGCGGGAGTTCGGCAGAAACGCGGACGGTCCGTCGGGCAGATGCGCCTTGCAGATGAAAAAGCCGAGCTGGTCGATAACGTACACGTCGCCGTCGACCTTCACTGCGTCGCCGATCTTGAATGGCCGCAACACCAGGATCATGACGCCCGCGGCGACATTGCTCAGCGTACCCTGCAGCGCGAGGCCGATCGCCAGACCGGCGGCACCGAGCAACGCGATCAGGCTGGTCGTCTCGACGCCGAAGCGGTTGAGCACGGCAATCAGCGTGAAAACCATGACAGCAACACGTACGATCTTGCCCGGCAGGGGCTGGAACACCGGATCGATCTTGTCGGCCCTGCGCATCGTGCGCGTGGTCATGCGCGACAACCAGCCCGCCGCCGCAAAGCCGACGATCAGCGTGACTATGGCGCCGAGCACGTTCATGCCATAACTTGCCACCAAGGTCGTCAATTGACCGGAGAGTTGCTGTATCTGTTCGTTCATCATCGATTGATAATAGCGGCAACATCCACGCGCACATTTCAGGGAGAACCACCGATGCCCAGCTTGTTCGATCCGCAGCAACGTGCACAGTACGAACGCGACGGCTACGTCATCGTGCGTTCCTTGTTCGACACCGAGGAGATCGGCCTTATGCGCGCGGCGATGGAGCAGGACCCCGCGCTGCACGACAGCCTGTACGAGCGCAAGGACGCTGAAGGCAAATCCACCCGCATGGCCTTGTGGAACCATCCGGGCGATAGCGTCTATGGCCTGGCGGCACGCTCACTGCGTGTCGTCGACACGATGGAGGACATGCTGGGCGGCGAGGTCTACCACTACCACTCCAAGCTCACGGCCAAGGAGCCCTATGACGGCGGGGCCTGGGAATGGCACCAGGACTACGGCTACTGGTACCACAACGGCTGCATGTTTCCCTACATGGGCAGCGTCATGGTTGCACTGGACCGGGCCAACCGCGAAAACGGCTGCCTGCAGGTCTTGCGCGGCTCGCACCTGGCAGGCCGGGTCGATCATGGCATTTTGCCCGGCGAACAGGTGGGCGCCGACATGCGCCGCGTCGAGCAGATGCTGAAGCAGCTGGAGCTGGTTTACGTAGAACTCGAGCCCGGCGACGGCTTGTTCTTTCACGCCAACCTGATGCACCGCTCGGACCAGAATCGCTCGCCGAATCGGCGCTGGACGGTATTGTTCTGCTTCAATGCAGCGCGCAACAACCCGTATCTGGAGCACCACCATCCCCAGTACACACCGCTGCAAAAGGTGGCTGATGAAGCAGTGCGGCAGGCCGGCGTGCGGCTAGCCCCGGAAGGCGCTGAACACTTCCGCAAGAAATCTGCCAACCCACCCGAATTGTCCAAGCGCTTCTAGCCGCGAGGATCACGCGCGGTTGGCGCCGGCGCGCAGACGCGCAACCAACGCACGAATGTCGGCGCGTTGTGCCAACGCCGGGTCGCCTTGCGTGCTGCGCTCGCGCACGATGCGCTCCAGCATGCCGGGCTGCGGAGTCAGGGTGCCGAAGAAGCGCGGCTCGGAGCCCGCCGCGATCAGCAGCGTCGGAAAATTCTCTACCTCGAGCGGATCGACCAGCTCCGACGCGTCCTCGATATCGACCCAGACAAAACGCATCTGCGGAAAGTGGGCAGTAACCTGCGCAAACACGCTGGCGTAGTCGCGGCAGACCCCACACCACTGGGCACACAGACACGCTACCAGAACATCCGGATCCGACATCATCGACAAGCGGCCAGGTACCGCCATAGAAATGGAACTGGGCCGATGCTAGCAGCCATGGCACAACCCGGCTGGCACGGGCACAATTCGTTTGCGGCAGGTGCGCGATACGCGTAGCTGCCAGAACCCGACTGAGTCACACCATGAAAATTATTCCGCTGACCCCCGCGATCGGCGCCCGCATTGATGGTCTGAACCTTTGCGAACCGCTGGACGCGCACAGCCGCGATGCCGTGCATACCGCCTTGCTGGAACACCATGTGCTGTTCTTCGAAAACCAGCCAATCACACCGGCGCAGCACCGGGACCTGGCGCAGCGGTTCGGCCAACTGCATATCCATCCGATTTATCCGCGGGTGGCGGACGTGCCCGAGATCATCGTGCTGGACACCGACGCCGCCAACCCGCCGGACAACGACAACTGGCATACCGACGTCACCTTCATCCAGACGCCACCGATGGGCTCACTGCTGTCGGCACGCCAGTTGCCGACGCAAGGTGGTGACACCTTGTGGTCGAGCAATATTGCGGCATTCGAGGCCTTGTCCGGTCCGATGCAGGCGCTGTTGTCCGGCCTGACGGCTGAGCACGACATGGTGAAGTCATTCCCGGCGCACCGTTTTGCCCGCACGCCGGCCGAACGCGTGACCTGGGAGGCCGCATGTGTGGCCAATCCACCGATGGTGCATCCGGTCGTGCGCACCCATCCCGAGAGCGGCCGCCGGGGCTTGTTCGTCAGCGAGGGCTTCACGACCCGCATCGTCGAACTCCATCCGGCCGAGAGCGATGCAATGCTGCGGCTGCTGGCTCAGCACAGCGCTCGGCCAGAATTCACTGTACGCTGGAAGTGGAAGGTCGGCGACTTCGCCTTCTGGGACAACCGCCTGACCCAGCACTTTGCAACCGCAGACTACCTGCCGCAGCGGCGCGTGATGCATCGGGCGACGATTCTGGGCGACCGGCCGTACCACTGATACGAACCGCTCGACCCACGCACATCAGGCGACCTTGGCAACCTGCGGTTGATTGGCGGCGTCGATATCCAGCGCCTTGATGGCGAGTGTTGCTGCTGCCATCGCCTCGGTCTTGACAACCTCGCCCATGGCCATCCCTTCGGCGCGCACGAAGCGCACATCGGTGATACCCAGAAAACCGAACACGATCTGCAGGTAGCTCTCCTGGTGCTCCATCGCTCGGCCACCTTCGCTGGTGGAATACACGCCGCCCCGGGTCAACGCGACGATCACGGTCTTGCCACCGGCCAGGCCTTTCGGGCCCTTGTCGGTGTATGTGAAGGTGCGCCCGGCCTGGGCAATGCGGTCGACCCAGGACTTGAGCTGGCTGGGTACCGAGAAGTTGTACATCGGCGCGCCGATCACCACCACGTCGGCGGCCAGGAACTGCCGAACCAGCGCTTCGGACACCGCGTTCTCGCGCTTTTGCGCATCGCTGAGCGCATCGGAGCTCGGCGGCAGCCTGAATCCGAGCGACTCGGCCGATAAATGGCTGGGTCCATCCTCTGCCAGGTCCAGATATTGCACCTCGGTTCCGGCGTGGCGCGAGCGCCATTGAGCGGTGATGGCACGGGTGAGCTGGCGCGAGGCGGATTGGGCGCCCTGGATGCTGGAGTCGATGTGAAGCAGTTTCATGATCTGGTTTCCTTTCGTTGGGCTGCCGACGGGGGCAGCATCGTTGCGCAATTGATTAGGGTAAACCCGGAATCTTTTGCGTTGATTAATTGTCATGCCGCAACGATGATCCGATAAGTAGCCAAAATTGCATTTAATAGTCCCACAGATAGGACGACGGAGGTCACCCATGCAGGATTTCAACGACATGGCCTATTTCGCCGAAGTGGTGGACCGGGGTGGGTTCACCGCCGCCGGGCGCAGCCTCGCGATTCCGAAGTCGCGTCTGTCGCGGCGCGTTGCAGAACTTGAGTCGCGCCTGGGTGCGCGCCTGCTGCAGCGCACCACCCGCAAGCTGTCGATGACCACTGTCGGCGAGCAGGTCTACCGGCACTGCGTGGCGATGCGCGAACAGGCCCAGGCCGTCGAAGAAGTGGTGGCGCAATCCCATACCGCACCCTGCGGCACGATTCGCGTGGCCTGCCCGATCACGCTGGCCCAGACCACGATCGGGCCGCTGGTTTTCGCGTTCCTGGCGCGTTATCCGCAGGTGACCATCGACATGCGGATCAGCAACCGCGTCGTCGATCTGGTCGAGGAAGGTTTCGACGTGGCGCTACGGGTGCGTTCCACGCTGGACGACAGTGGCAGCATGGTGGTCAAGAACCTCGGGCCAACCTATACCTTGCTGGTGGCCAGCCCGGCCCTGCTCGCGCGCCAGGGCCGCCCCACCCAACCCCAGGATCTGACAGAGTTGGACACCGTCGGCATGGCAGCCATCAACGGTCTCACGACATGGAGCCTGCGCGGCCCCGCCGGGGCGGCATTCACGCTCAGCCACCAACCCCGGCTGATCGCCGACGACCTGCTGACACTGCTGCAAGCTGCCCGCGACGGTCTGGGCATGACCGTAGTGCCGGACTACATGTGCCACGACGAACTGCAGCGCGGCGAACTGGTGCTGGTGCTGCCCGGCTGGGCGCCACCCCCCGCCATCGTGCATGCGGTGTTCCCGTCGCGGCGCGGTCTGGTGCCGGCGGTGCGCCAGTTTCTGGATTTCCTGGGCGAAATGCTCAAAGGCAGCAGCGCCGCCGTGTCACCAACCGCCGCTGCTCCCCGCTGACGATGGCCTTCAGCGCATCGGCTCCTTGAGCACCGCCGGGTCGAACGGCGCGCGGCTGAACACCTTGCGCAGCATCGGCTCGAAGTGCGACAGGGGTTGGGTCGGGTAGTCCGGGTCGAACGCGTTCTGGTCGAAACGCTCGCAAAAACGCATGCAGGCGTGGTACCACGGATGGTTGCGGTAAGTCAGGTGGCCGTTCGGGTCGCGGCCATAGTGCTGTGCGTAATACTGCATCTGGAACAGGCCATGCATCTCCAGAATCCAGGTCACCTCGGCGCGCACATAGGGCCGGACGATGGCTGCCGCCAGCTGCGAGTGGTTCTCTGGTGCCAGTTCATCCCCCAGGTCGTGCACCAGCGCTGCGACGATGATCTCGATGTCCTCGCCGTCGGCCTCGGCGCGAGTCGCGCTTTGCAGCGAATGGGCCAGCCGGGTGACCTTGTAACCCTCAATCGAGCCGTCCAGGCGCTGAAGCGCCGTCAGCAACCGATCAGGCAAGGCACGGATGTACTGGTCCTCGAGTTTGTGCAGGAACTGGTACTCCTCCTGCGTGCCATGTTTCATCTCGATGAAGTCGACGGTTTCCATGAATACGAACTCCGGGTGGACAAAGGGAAGGTCAGACAGCGTGCGGGCCAAGCCGGCGGCTGAGCACGCGGTACAGACTGCGCGGGCTGTCCCGGTCAATGTAGCATCCCTGCAGCTGGCGGTGCCCTTCGGACGGGTTGAAGGAGGTGCGGCCATGCAGCACCCGGTTGTTGTCGAACATCATCAGCTGGCCCGCTTCGAGCCGGAACCGCAGCTCGAACCGGGGATCTTCCAGCAAGGTGCCGAAGCGCTTGCGCGCACGGTGGTAGGCCCGGGTGTCATGCTCGGACATCAGCGGAATGTCGTCAAGCCGCGGGCTGTAGAAGACACCGACCATAGTGCCCATGCCGTCGAGTTCGATCATCGGTTGCACCGCCACCAGGCAAGTGTCGGCATCGCGGTATTCGAAGCGTACCGGCACGCTGGCCAGCAGGCGGAAACCTTCCGGGTCTTCCTGCTGCAGCTGCTGCGCCACGGCCAGGCTGTCGACCAGCGTGGACAAGCCGCCGGAGGTCTCGTTCTGCAGGCAGTGCAGCAACTGGATGCCGGGCACCGGGTTGCGGTAGGGGTTGTCGGTGTGCGGGCCGAGTGCCACTGGCCGATACGCCAGGTCGGTCGAATCCGGGCGTGAATAGACCTCGAAATAGCTGCCGAAATTGGTTTCCCGCACGTAGCCGAAACGCCGCGCAATCGACAGGATGGAATCGGGCTGCGTCGGCGTGTCGTGAATCAGCAGGAAGCCGCGTTCGACATATTCCTTCAGCGCGCGCACCAGCACGGCATCGTCCTGCAACGCGTCCCACCGGTAGACCGGTTGGGGCGAGAGATCGGCCTGCCAGGGCAATTGCGCTGGACAAGCTTCGTCCTGCACCGAGGCATCCAGCAGCTCCTGTGGATCGAAATAGCCAGAAAAGCCGTCGCTGAACGCCAGAAAAAGACCGGCGCCTGCCAATCGCGCTTCGGTCAGTGCAAGGTCATCTGGCAACCGGTGGGGGTTCATCAACCGCTGGCCGGTTACCGCATCACGCTGGGTCGCGTCGGCGCTGCGCGCGCGCAGCCACAAGGCAGGCATGACCGTGTCGGACGCACCATCACGCAGTACCACCTGCGGTGACGGCGCATCACCCAGAACATGGATCGCCCTTGCGCTCAGGGAATCGCCTGCGGCGTTGGCGGCCGCCAGTCCGAATCCATCGCCGGGCGTTGCTACGGACGCGCACGCGGCCCGGGTTGCGCCGACGGACTCGCTCCATGTGTCCGGTGCCGCTGGAACTGCGGCGTCGACCGGAACGCTTGCTGCTTGCATGAAAGGCTCTCCAAATGATGAATGACGTAGGTTCGCGATCGATATCGAAGACCGCGAAAGTGGCCAGGCGAGTGTGCGCGAATGCCTGCGCAGGATCAAACCAACAAACTTTCATCGCCACATTAGTCTGGCTAATGGCTGAGCGATAAATCATCCGCGGATGGGGCTCCCCGGCCTCGCGGCGAAACGGGCAAAGAGGAGCGCGCAGGCGCCGGCCCGCGCTGACAAAGGGGGGCGCAGGCGCCGGCCCGCGCTAATAATGGGGCGGTGTGATGACCCACAACACCCGGGTCGGTGTTGCACCCGGATTGGCACAGCGGTGCACTTCCACACTCTTGAAGGAGAAGCTGTCGCCCTCCTGCAAGCGGAAATATCGGCCCGACACCCACAAATCGAGTGTTCCGGACAATACGTAGCCTGCCTCTGCGCCATCGTGCGTGTAGTTCTCGCTGTCGGCGCCCGGATCTATCGTGCTCAGCAGCAGCTCCAGCGGCCCGCTCAGACTGGGCGACAGCAGCTCCTCTGCAATTCCCAGCCCGGTGAACGACATGCGCCTGCGCTTGCCTGCGCGCACGACGATGTCGTTTTCCGCCGGGTCGCCCAGCGCCTGGCCCTGGAAAAACCAGTTCATGTGCACGCCCAGCGCGTCGCTTACCTTCTTGAGCACGCCAATGGGCAAGCGCGACTGGTTGCGCTCGAGCTGGCTCAGGTAGCTGACCGATATGCCGGCCTTGTCGGCCACTTCGCGCAGCGTCAGATTCTTGACCTGGCGCAGCTCGCGCAACTGCTCCCCGATGGCAGCCTCCGGGTCCTGCCTGCCCGGCGTGGCGATCGCGCCGGCTACCGGGTCGGGCGACTGTCGCAGCAAGGACTGGATCGACATCGTCTCCTCCTAACCCTGCGCCTGCGCCATGCCGGCATCGCGCACGCGCAGGCTCTTCGGGTCGTACCACCCGGCCAACGACGGCTGCGCGGCGAACCGCTCGCCTGCGACTTCGATCTCGTAGCGGCCGCGCAAGACAGCATCCCGGTCGGCAGCACCTTCGGGCACGGACACATAACCCATGCCCAGCGAACGTCCCAGCGTGTGGCCGAACATGCCCGACGTGATGCGCCCGACGATGGCCCCGTCGCGCCAGATCGGCTCGTTGTGGTACAGCAATGGCATCGGGTCGTCCAGCGCGAACTGCACCAGGCGCCGCGACAGGCCCTGTTCGCGTTGTTGCAGCAGCGCCTCGCGTCCGATGAAGCCGTCCGGCTTGGACCAGGCGACCGCAAAACCCAGGCCGGCCTGCAGTGGCGTGTCCTCGTCGCTGATGTCGTGGCCCCAGTGGCGATAAGCCTTTTCGGTGCGCAATACGTTGAGCGCGTGGTAGCCGGCCAGCCGCAGCCCCAGCGGTTCGCCCTCGGCCATCAGCGCGTCGAACACCCCTGGTGCAAATTCGGTCGGGATATACAGCTCCCAGCCCAATTCGCCGACATAGGTGATGCGGCTCGCGCGCACCCGCGCATAGGCCAGATCGATCACCTGTGAACTGCCGAACGGGAAAGCTGCGTTGGACAGATCCGCGTCGGTCAGGCGCAACAACAGTTCACGCGAGCGAGGCCCCATGACGCTGAGCACCGCCATGCCCGAGCTGACGTCGACGACGATGGCCCGCGCATCCGACGGCAGCTGGCGCTGCAGCCAGGCCAGGTCGCGGGTATGGGTGGCGGCGGCGGTGACGATCAGGTACCGATCGCTGGCTTCGCGGGTGACGGTCAGGTCGGCTTCGATGCCGCCGCGCTCGTTGAGCCACTGGGTGTAGACGATGCGTCCCACCGGCACCGCGACATCGTTGGCGCAGATGCGATTCAGCACGGCCTCGGCATCCGGGCCCTGGAGCAGGAATTTGGCGAACGAGGATTGGTCGAACAGGCCGACACCGGTGCGTACCGCCGCGCATTCGCGCGCGCAGTGGTCGAACCAGTTCTGGCGCCCGTAGCTGTATTCGTATTCGGCGGTTGTGCCCTCAGGCGCAAACCAGTTGGCCCGCTCCCAACCCGCTGTTTCGCCGAAACAGGCGCCACGCGCCAGCAGACGATCGTGCAGGATCGAGCGACGCACGCCGCGCGCGGTTTCGGGTTGGCGGAACGGCCAGTGCATCGCGTACAGCAGGCCCAACGCCTCGACGGTACGGTCCTTCAGGTAACGGCGATTGCGCTGAAATGGCATGCAGCGGCGCACGTCCACGTCCCACAGGTCCATCGGCGGATGGCCGTCGATCACCCAGTCGGCCAGCACCTTTCCGGCGCCACCGGCGGACTGGATGCCAATCGAATTGAAGCCGGCGGCGACGTACAGGTTGCGCAGCTCAGGTGTTTCGCCCAGCAGGTAACGATCATCGGGCGTGAAACTCTCGGGCCCGTTGAAGAACAGGTTGATACCGGTGTTCGCAAGTGCTGGCACACGCTGCATGGCGCTGGTCAGCAAGGGCTCGATGTGTTCCAGGTCGTCCGGCAATTGATCGAAGCAAAAAGTCTCGGGGATGCCCGACATGCCCCACGGTTTGGAGATCGGCTCGAACCAGCCCACCAGCAGCTTGCCGGCGTCTTCCTTGAAATAGGCACAGCCGTCGGGGTCGCGCAGCACCGGCAGGTCGGACGTCAGGCCGGCCATCGGTTCGGTCACGATGTAGAAATGTTCGGCCGCATGCAGCGGCAGCGTGACGCCGGCCCGTGCACCCAGACCATGGGCCCACATGCCGGCGCAGTTGATCACGATCTCGGCGCCGATCTCGCCTTGCGCCGTGCGAACGCCGGTCGCGCGCCCGTCCTTGACCACAATCTCGTCGACCTGGCAGTTCTCGAAGATCTTGACGCCGCGGCTCTTCGCGCCCTTGGCCAGCGCCTGCGTGGTGTCGATCGGATTCGTGCGGCCGTCCTTGGGCAGAAAGACGCCGCCGACCAGGTCATCGGTGTGCACGCCGGGCCATTTGTCGGCGACCTCGGATGCGCTCAGCGTGTGCACTTCCAGGCCGAAACACTTGGCCATGGAGGCGCCGCGCCGCAGTTCCTCGAAACGCGCGGCATTGGTCGCCACCGCGATCGAGCCGGTCTGCCGGAATCCGGTTGCTTGCCCGGTTTCGGCTTCCAGCGATGCATACAGACCGGTGGTGTATTGCGCCAACCTTGTCATGTTGTAGGTCGCGCGCAACTGCCCGACCAGCCCCGCGGCATGCCAGGTGGTGCCGCAGGTCAGTTGCCGGCGCTCAAGCAAGACCACATCGGTCCAGCCGCGCTGGCTCAAGTGGTAAGCAACGCTGCAACCGACGATGCCGCCTCCGACGATGACGACGCGAGCGTGTTTCGGCAAATCCATGACAGTCCTTTATTGAAAAATTCCTGAAAATTTACACAAACAAGAATTTTCCAGATATTATTTCACAATTGGCGTGCGGCATCCACATTTGATTGCAGTCTTCGCGCAACCCGCGGTGATGGGCAAACAAGCCGGCATCCACAGGCGGCGGACGTTCCCGACAGGGGCGCCGCTGGTGACGGAAATCTGGGGCGCGACGGAGACAGGCATGGCGGAACACGCAAGAGTAGTGGTTATTGGTGGTGGTGTCGTCGGTTGTAGCTGCCTC
>JBDTMH010000054.1:0-21873 GCA_039934375.1 Burkholderiaceae bacterium
ACGACACCCGCAACGACCTGGCAGTTGCGCCCGTCGGGTCGCACCAGCGATCCGCCGACCGTGTTGTAGCGCGTGCCATCCGAACCCCAGCAGCCGGCGCTGTCGCAGCTTGGCGCGAACGTGGGTACGGGCGACGGCGTGACCGAGATCAACGCAGAGGGCAGGTGCAGCGGCTCGATCTGGCCGGCCGCTGATGGCACGGCAATCGGTGGGCTGTAGGGACTGGGCGTGCCGCCGCGCTGGGCCTGCGCGGCCGGGAACGCCGAGGGCATTGGCGCAGTTGCGTCCTGCGACTGGCAGGCGCCGCCGGCCAGCATCAGCAGCAGCACGACCAGCAGAGTCCGGATTTTCCAGTTCGGCATCGGGTACCTTGTCTTGCACAGGCATGTTGGACTGTCGGCGCCGGCATTGGTTCCTGCGCGCCACGCGCCGTAAAATCGCGCCCTTCTATCAGCCCTGGAATCACTTTTTCTGCATGGAGTCTCTGTTCATCTCCACCGGTGTCGTCGCACTGGCCGAAATCGGCGACAAGACGCAGCTGCTGGCCTTCATCCTGGCGGCACGTTTCAAGAAGCCGCTGCCCATCATCCTGGGCATCCTGTGTGCCACCGTGATCAATCATGGGCTGGCCGGCGCGTTGGGCGCGTGGATCACCCATGCGGTCAACCCGCAGGTGCTGCGCTGGGTGCTGGGCGCTTCCTTCATCGCGATGGCGGCCTGGACGCTGATTCCCGACAAGATCGAGGACGAGGAAACCCGCATCGCCAGCCGGCTGGGCGTGTTCGGCGCCACCTTCGTCACGTTCTTCCTGGCCGAGATGGGCGACAAGACCCAGCTTGCCACCATTGCGTTGGCTGCGCACTATGACAGTGCGGTGCTCGTCGTCGTTGGAACCACGCTGGGCATGCTGATCGCCGACGTACCGGCAGTGTTCATCGGTGACCGGCTGGCCGGCAAGATTCCGATGAAGCTGGTGCATGGGGTCGCGGCAGCCGTGTTCGCCGCGCTCGGCGTGGCCACGCTGCTTGGCGCCGGAGCCTCGCTCGGGATTTGAGCGGCGACGGCAGTAGGTCGGGTGGGAACTGGCCGGCCGCCCAGCGTGCCGCCACATGGTGGAAAATCGCGCCCTATGACCGAAGAAGCCACCCCACCTCGCCCCGAACTGCCTGATCGCCTGTCGGTCGACCCCGGCAGCCGCCACCACGTGGCCGCCGTGTTCGAACACAACGTCGGTATCCGCCTGAATGACAAGGAGCGCCGCGACGTCGAAGAATATTGCGTCAGCGAAGGCTGGATCAAGGTTCCCGCCGGCAAGACACTGGACCGCAAGGGCCGGCCGCTGCTGATCACGCTCAAGGGCAAGGTCGAGGCGTTCTACAAGTAGCGTTCGGCGCGGTACCGCATTTTCGCTTGCACCAGACCCTGACGCCATGCTACCGTCCGCTCGCGCTGATGCCGCTGCGTCATGGGGCGCTATCCTGCTGGAGGCTCCAGCGCGTTGAGTGTGACGGTCAGGTCCGCCACCCGGCAGCGATCGGGTCAGGCGACTTCCGCCTGGCACAAGCTGGCCACCAACTGCTCCCATTGCCGGCCCGGCAGCAGGCCCTCGCGCGCCGTCAGCCAGTAACCCGCGTCCAGCTTCAGTGTTTCGGTCGACAGGCGCACCAGCGTTCCTTCGGCCAGCAAGGGTTCGCACAAGGGCAGCGAGCCGAGCACGACGCCCAGGCCCGACCGGGCCGCAGCCAGCGCGGCGACGAAACTGTCGAAACGGTATTGCGGTATCGGTGGCGCCGCGTCACCGGTGCGTTGTGCCCATTCCTGCCAACCCGGCCGCGGGCCGGACAGCGCGATGTGCGCCAGCTGCTGCCAGTGTTGCACGGTGGCCGCAACTGCCGGCGTGGCCAGCGGACTCAGCGTTTCGCGGTACAGGCGCGCGCTGACCAGGCCGGGCCAGTGGCCGTTGCCGTAACGGATCTCCAGCATCGCATCGGAGCGGGCAAAGTCGGGCTGTATCGTCATCGTGGCCAGCGATACCTGATAACGCGCGTCGGGGTCCAGACGCACCAGTCGCGGCACGATCCACAGTTGATTGACCGAAGCGCTGGCCGATATCTCCACTTTCGCCAGTGGTTTACCAAACAGCTCTTCCGCGCTGCGTTGCAGGCCTTGCAGCGCCTGGCTGACATACGGCAGCCAGGCTTCACCTTGCACGGTCAGCGTGACACCACGCGCCTGGCGCGAGAACAGCCGTGCGCCAATGCGCGCTTCCAGGTTCTGGATACGCTGGCTGACGGCCGCCTGGGTCAGGCCGATCTCATGCGCAGCGGCAGTGAAACTGCCGGTGCGTCCGGACGCCTCGAATACCCGCACCCACTCCAGCGGCAGCTGATCGATCGATCGGTTCGAAATAGACATAACGAGAACGACCTCTCAGACATCAAATTCGTAGCTTGTGATTATGGACGGGCAGACGGACACTGTTGCCTGGCGTTCTATCAGATACAGCAATGGATGAGGTTTTGTACATGACGGCAGTAACGGTCTCGGAAAATGGTGGCGTATTGACGCTGCAAAACGGTAGTGGGGTGGCCTCGCGTTTTCACGCGTTCTGGTTGCGCGACAACGCCTGGGACGCAGCCACACGCGCGCCAGGCAATGGCCAGCGCCTGATTGCGCTGCGCGATATTCCAGTGGACACCCGCATTGCTGCGGCTGCCGTCGATGGCGCGCGGGTGTCGGTGACGTTTGTGCCGGAAGGCAAGTCGGTCGACTATGACCTGGCATGGCTGTTGGCCAACGCTTACGACCGCCCAGACGCCGCACCTGCGCCCGGCTGGACCGCGACCGAGCTCACCACCTGGGACGCTGGCCTGCGCGGCGCGGTGCCGATCGGCAAATTCACCCAGGTCAGCAGTGATCCCGCAGCATTACGCGACTGGTTGTTCAAGGTGCGCCGCTACGGCTTCGGCAAGTTGACCGGTGGCCCGATCGAGCCCGGCGCATTGTTGCAGGTGGCCAAGTTGTTCGGTTATGTACGCGAGACCAACTACGGCGTGTATTTCGAAGTGCGCACCGAGGTGAATCCGACCAATCTGGCCTATACCGGCCTGGGATTGCAGGCGCATGCGGACAACCCCTACCGCGATCCGGTGCCGACGATGCAGATCCTGTATTGCCTGGAAAACTCGGCTGAAGGCGGCGAGAACATGGTCGTCGACGGTTTTCGCGCAGCGCAACGTCTGCAGTCCGAAAACCCCGCCTGGTTCGACCTGCTGAGCCGCTATTGCGCGCGCTTCGAATATTCCGGCGAGCCGGGTGTATGCCTGCGTGCACGCCGACCGATGATCGAACTGGCGCCCGATGGCGAAATGGTAGGGGTGCGCTTCAACAACCGCTCGACTGCGGCCATCACGGATGTGCCGTTCGATCAGATGGCAGACTATTACGCGGCCTACCGGCGATTTGGCGAGATCATCGACGACCCGGCGATGGAGGTCACATTCAAGCTCGAACCCGGTGAATGCTTCATCGTCGACAACACCCGTGTGCTGCATGCACGCAAAGGGTATTCGGGCGCCGGCAAACGCTGGCTGCAAGGTTGTTATCCCGACAAGGATGGGCTGCTGTCGACGCTCGCCGCACTCGAGCGCGACCAGCCGCTGCAGAAAGTCGCGGCATGAACGCGGGGCAGAGCGAAATCGGCGGCAATCAACTGCCGACTTTTGCCGAACTGACACCCGACAACATTGTCGCCTTCCTGGCCGACATCTTTGCGCGCCGCGGCGCCGAGGAATACCTGGGCGAACCGGTCACCATGGCCGAACACATGCTGCAGGCGGCGCAGTGCGCCCAGGATGCCGGTCAATCGCCGGCGGTCATCGTTGCGGCGCTTTTGCACGACATCGGTCATTTCACCAGCGAATTCGGCACCTATTCGCCCGCTGACGTGGTCGACAAACACCACGAGGATGCCGGCGCCGCTGTGCTGGCGCCGTTCTTCCCGCCGCAGGTGACAGACTGTGTGCGTTTTCACGTGGCGGCCAAGCGCTACCTGTGTGCGACGCGTCCCGAATACTTTCAAAAACTATCGCCGGCATCGGTGCACACCTTGATGTTGCAAGGTGGACCGATGGGCTCCGACGAAGCGGCCGCGTTCGAGCGTAATGCGCATTGGCGCGATGTCATCAAGGTGCGGGTCTATGACGACACCGGCAAACGCTCCGGTGTGCCGACCAAGACCTTCGTGGACTACATGCCGATGGTGCAGCAGGTGGTGGACGCCCACCGCCAGGAGCGCGCGCAAGCGGAACTTGGTGCCTGATCCGGCCCGCGGCGGGCCGGCCGCTTTCGCATTCATTTGTTGATGCACATCAAGCGCCGTCAATAGAGTGCCCCGATCGCCAGCGATCGCACGTAGCATTTTGCGTGCGAGGATGCCTATGGGTGGCGCATCCAATCCAACTGGAATTTGACGGAGAACCAATGAGCACCATGATGAAAGCGGCGAGCTTTATCGAACCCGGCCGGATCGAACTGACCGACAAGCCGATTCCCGAGGTCGGCCCGAACGATGCGCTGATGCGCATCACCACCACCACCATCTGCGGCACCGACGTACACATCCTCAAAGGCGAATACCCGGTGGCCAAAGGTCTGACGGTGGGCCACGAACCGGTCGGCGTGATCGAGAAACTGGGCAGTGCGGTGCAGGGTTACCGCGAAGGCCAGCGCGTCATCGCCGGCGCGATTTGTCCCAACTTCAATTCCTACGCGGCCCAGGATGGCGTCGCGTCACAGGACGGCAGCTACCTGATCCCTTCCGGCCGGTGCGGCTGCCATGGTTACAAGGCCACGGCCGGCTGGCGTTTTGGCAACCTGATCGACGGCACGCAGGCCGAGTACGTGCTGGTGCCCGATGCCCAGGCCAACCTCGCGCCCATTCCCGACGGCCTGAGCGACGAGCAGGTGCTGATGTGCCCCGACATCATGTCGACCGGCTTCAAGGGCGCGGAAAACGCCAACATCCGCATCGGCGACACCGTGGTCGTGTTCGCCCAGGGCCCGATCGGCCTGTGCGCCACCGCCGGCGCGCGGTTGATGGGCTCCACCACCATCATCACCGTGGACGGCAACGACCACCGGCTGGGCATCTCGAAGAAGATGGGCGCTGACGTGACGCTGAACTTCAACAACTGCGACGTGGTCGACGAGATCATGAAGCTCACCGGCGGCCGTGGTGCTGACTCATCGATCGAGGCGCTGGGCCTGCAATCGACCTTCGAGTCCGCCTTGCGTGTGCTCAAACCCGGTGGCACCTTGTCCAGTCTGGGTGTGTATTCCGAAGATCTGACGATTCCGATGTCGGCCTTCGCGGCCGGCCTTGGCGACCACCGCATCAATACCGCCTTGTGCCCCGGCGGCAAGGAACGCATGCGCCGCCTGATGGCGGTGATCGCGTCCGGCCGGGTCGACTTGGGCGCGATGGTCACCCACCACTACAAGCTGGAGAACATCGTCGAAGCCTACGAGTTGTTTTCCAACCAGCGCGACGGCGTGCTGAAGGTCGCGATCAAACCCTGATCGCGCTGGCGCAAACGCCGAGGCGCCCACGTCGCGCAGCGCCAGGCAGCAGTGACGGACAGAGTCACATGCTCGATTTGGCGATCCGGCTGAAGGCGCCGCTGGAAACCATGTGCGGTGCCTGGCGGATGCTCGGTGCCTTGGTCAATTGACCCAGAGAACGGCGTGCGACCACCAGCAGGACTTCCGCGTTGGTGCGCCAGAAGCCGGGGTCCGGCTTCGGCAACTGTGACGCCAGTGCCGCACCAAGCGCGGGCAGCGACGAGAACGGGATCTGCGGGTACAGGTGATGCTCCACATGGTGGTTCATGTTCATGTACAGAAAGCGCCCCAGCGCGTTGCTGCGAAACGAACGTGTACTGTCCAGGATCGACGGCGCGTTCTCCTGCATCTCGACATGCTGGATCAAGGTGAACAACAACATCACCGGTCCGCCCAGCAGGCGCGGCAGGATCAGGAACCACAATAGCCACCACTGGCCGACCAACACGGCCGCTGCCAGCGCGCCATACGCCAGCAACATCAGGCGGGCATTGCGCGTGAGTTTCGGCAGTTCGTCGGCAGGTGACGTCAACAGCACCATTGCACCGTATCGCCGTGTGGCAAGCTGGAAGAAGGTGCGTATTTCAAACCAGAACAAGGCCGCGCCGGATATCTCGAATATCCAGCCGCGCAGGTTCATCGGTGTGTCGAATGGCATTTGGCTGTCCAGCCCGACATGCCAGGTGTAGGTGTGGTGATTGGTGTGGGTATACCGCCGGTGCAGCGGCTCCTCGCCGTAGATCAGCGAGCTGATCCAGAACACCGTCTCGTTGAGCCAGGGCGTGCGAAACGCGGTGCCATGAGCAGTCTCATGGCTGAGCGCATACGCCGGCACCGTCAATAGCGTGCCGTAAAACACCATCGCAGGCCAGACCCATAAGCTGCCCAGCGCAAGCCAGACCAGCACGCCGCTGAGCAGCAAGGCCACACCCCAACGCAGCAGGTAGATCAGGCCCGGACGGTCGGACCGCGTCCCCAGCGCCTTGTGGAGTTTGCGCTCGAGGCTGACGCCGGAGGATGCGGCGTGGGTCGGTGCAGGTCGTGTCTGCATGTAGGTTCCCGGTTTGGTGCCTGCGCTCAGTCGCGGTACGAAGGGTCGCTCTTGTCGAGCATGTTCTTGAGTTGGGAAAAATGGGCGTCGGCCATGCCGGCGTACGCATCCCAGCCACGTGCGGTCTTCTCGGCCAATGCTTCGGGCATCACGTTCAGTGGCTGCCCGGTCGCGTAGGCCAGCACCATCGTGCGGCACGCACGCTCCATGAAATACAGGGCCTCGAAAGCCTGAGCGACGCTCTGGCCGATCACCGTCAGTCCGTGGTTGCCCATCAGCATCACATCGTTGTCGCCCAGTGCCGCGGCCAGGCGCAGGCCCTCGGCCTGTTCGTCGGCAATGCCGTCGAAGCCGGTATCGATCGCGACCCGGTTGAAGAATCGCGCGGTGTTCTGGTCGATCGGCTGGATCGTCGGATTCTGCAGGCCACACAACGCGGTGGCATAAGGCGGGTGGCAATGCAACACCACCCGGGCCCGCGGCACGGCGCCGTGCAACGCGCCATGGATGCACCAGGCCGATGCATCGGGCGCGTTGTCGCGGCTCAGGGCGCCTTCGTCGTCCGCGTCCAGGCGCAGCAGGTCGCTGGCCCGTATCGTCGAGAAGTGTTGCCACTTGGGGTTGAGCAGGAACCGCTTGCCGTCGTCACTGAGCGCGGCGCTGAAATGGTTGCCGACCGATTCGTGCCAGTCAAAAAACACGGCGAGTCGAAACGCAGCGGCCAGGTCGATGCGCAGTTGCCGTTCGGCGGCTTCAACGAGCGCCGCTGGAATCCCGGTTGCCAACATATCCATGCCATTCCCCTTGATCAAAGTCGATGCGCGAGTATCAGATGGCGAAAAACGCCTGACAACTGATAAATTCGAGGTACATTCATAAAATTATTTGTGAATCTTGATGACACAACCGGCCCCCGATCCCCTTCCTCCGCTGAACTGGCTGCGCGCGTTCGAGGCTTCCGCGCGCCACCTGTCATTCACCAAGGCGGCCGAAGAACTGCACCTGTCTCAGGCCGCAGTTTCGCAGCAGATCCAGGGCCTGGAAAACCATCTTGGCCTGAAGCTGTTCGTGCGGCACACGCGGCAGATGTTCATCACCGATGCCGGGCGCAACTACCTGCCGGCGATCCAGGAGGCCTTTGCGACGCTGGGCCAGGGCACCCGGGCCTTGCTGGGGCGCGATCGTGGCAAGCATCTGACGATCCAGAGCAACCTGGCGTTTTCCGTGTTCTGGCTGGCTCCCCGGTTGCCCCGGCTGCTGGCGCAATATCCGTGGCTGAATCTGCATATCGTCACCGCCATCTGGGACCCGGAGCGGACCGCGGCCGCGGCAGATATCGAGTTCCGCTTCGGCCAGGCCATGGAATCGACACGGGCCGAGCGACTGGGCAGCGATTCGGTGTTTCCGGTCTGCGCGCCGCAACTGGCGCAGACATCCAGCTGGCGCGACACGCCGCTGTTTGATTGCGGCGGGGTGATGGACGGCTGGCCGCAGTGGTTGCAGGCGCAACGTGAGCGGCTGCCGCAAGGCAAGACGGTGAACATGGCAACGACCTATGCGGTGTCGCTTGCGATCGCCCAGGCCGGTGCCGGGCTGGCGCTGGCCCACGACACGATTGCGTCGGACCTGATGCAGCGCAAGCTGCTGGTGCGCGCGTCGGAGTTTTCGATTCCGATGCGCGAATCCTACTTTCTGATCAAACCGCTGCGCCATTCGGAAACACCGGCAACCCTTGCTTTTGTCGACTGGTTGTCGGCCGAGTGGGGTCGGCCTGCCGCGGGCCAACAGCCGTAGCGTCGACTAACCCGGCTTCAGAAAACCGACACGCCGGTGCGCGTCACGAACAGTTCCAGCGCGCGGCGCGCCGCCATCGAGTTTCCGGTCTCGTCCAGTCCGGGCGACCAGGCACACAACACCATCTGCCCTGGCACTACAGCGACGATGGCGCCGCCGACGCCACTCTTGCACGGCACCCCGACCTTGAACGCAAACTCGCCGGCCGCGTCGTAGGTGCCGCAGGTCAGCAGCAGCGAGTTGAACGCATTGCCCGACGGTTCGCGGCCGATGCGGTCCCATAAGCTGCTGCCCAGCGTCTGCAGGCCGAGCGTCAGGCCCAACACCTTGGACACGCTCTGGATCGAGAACGGCGTACGTGCGTCACCGGCCGCAGCCTGTTGTCCGTCGACGGCATACAAGGCGATGCCGAACTGCTGGATCGGAACGCGCGCCAAAGCCGGGATGTAGTCGGCTACCCGTCCGCCACCGACCAGCGGCGCCACGTCGGCCGCCACGGATTCAAGTATCGATTGGTAGTGCATGCGCGCAAGTGTCGCAGCAATCATCGGCCCGGCGCCTCGCTGCAGTGTGTTGTTCCTGCGCGTGAATTCAAGTGCTTTCCGCCGCGCGCAATCGCTGGGCCAGCGCCTGCAACAATTTCCAGGCGATGCTGCCGTTGCGCTCGACCAGCGGGCGAAACTCCCAGAACGTCAGCCCATAACAGACCAGCTCGCTGGCCGCGGTCACGGTGGCCGAGCGTGGGCCACCGTCGATCAGTGCGATCTCGCCGAAATGGTCTCCCGGGCCCAGCGTGGTGACGACCGTGCCGTTGTGCGAGACGACGGCCTGGCCGCTGGAGATCAGGTAGACCGCCGCGCCACCCGATCCTTCAAGGATGACGGTCTCTCCCTTGGCAAAACGCCGCTCCTTGAGCAGTCGGCCGATCTGCTCGGCCTGGCGCCGGTCCATGTCGGCAAATAGTGCCACGCGTTGCAAGGCGGTGGTCGGGTCGCGTGGCGCCGGGCCGGGTGGCCGTGTGCCGCTGCGCGCCTTGCCGGTGGTCACCGCGCGGCACTGCAGCAGGTAGAGCTTGCCCGCCTGGAACGCCCACTCGATGTCTCGGCGCGGACCGTAGACCTTTTCACATTGCAGTGCGAGTGCGCCCAGCGCCCTGAGTTGTGCAGGGTCCAGACACAGTTGGGTTTGGTCGGCCGGCGCCACCGGCTCTTCAAACGTGCCGCCATTGGGCAAGGCGCGTACCGCGATATGTTTACGCCCGGCCCTTTGTTCGAGCAAGTCGCCGCCCCGGCCAAGCCGCACATGGTCGGGTATCACCAGACCCGACACCACGGCTTCGCCTAGCCCCCAACTGGCTTCTATGACGCGCTCGTCAGCACCAGTGATCGGATTCTCGGTGAACATGACACCGGCAACCACCGGGTCGAGCAGGCTTTGTACGATGACGCCGACACAGGGCCGCGTGAACATGCCGACACGCTGGCGGTAGGTGATGGCCGCATCCGAATTGGCCGACCACCAGACCTCGCGCACCGCCTGCGGGAGGTCGGCAGCGGTAAACACGTTGAGCACGGTCAGGTGCTGGCCGGCAAAACTTGCCGATGCGCCGTCTTCGTCCACCGCCGACGAACGCACTGCAAACGGTGGTGCCAGCCGCGCGGCGGCCTTGGCCAACCGGGCCACTGCGCGCTCATCGCCGGAGGCAATCGCTTCAACCAGGTCTCCAGAAAGCGCGATACCCGGCGGGACCGTCAAGCCCGCGCGTACCGCAGCGCCTAGTCCGATCGCCTTGGCGCCGTACAAGGCCGGGTCGTGCGCCTTGCCGAACGAGACAATCTTCTTCACCCCAGCACCGTGACTTCGCCGTTGTCGCCGTCAACGCGTAGCAGCACGCCATCGGCGATGCGCTTGGTGGCCTCGCGCGTGCCCACCACGCCCGGTATGCCGTATTCGCGCGCCACAATGGCCGCGTGTGACAACAGACCGCCGTTGTCGGTGACGATGGCCCCGAGCAAAGGCAGCAGGATGTTGAACGCCTCGGACGTCGACTCGGTCACGAGCACGTCGCCCTGGGTGATGCGGTTGAAGTCGGCGGGTCCGTGCACGCGCCGTGCAGGGCCTTGGTACATGCCCTTGCTGGCGCCCAGGCCATGCAGCACCGCCTGCTCGTGCGGCGTGCGCGAACTGGCAAACAGATGGTCGAGCGCGCTGAACAAGGCGCGCATCAAACGACTTTCAGCCGGCGGCAGTTTGGCAAGGTCGGTCGGCGGCGCGGCGGTCGGTCCGAGCACCGCAGGGACGTCCTTGGCCGAGTAGCGGGTGCGGTAGGCCGCGCGGCTTGCCAATTCTTCGGCCGCAGGTAATTGCCCGTTGCCGCTTACCAGTGCGCACATCTCGTCCAGATCGGCCTCGAGCACATGCGCGGCGCTGGCAAGGCGTCCCTGTTGTTCGGCC
This sequence comes from Burkholderiaceae bacterium, assembly GCA_039934375.1. Lineage (GTDB taxonomy): Bacteria > Pseudomonadota > Gammaproteobacteria > Burkholderiales > Burkholderiaceae_C > CAISIP01. The sequence goes on from JBDTMH010000054.1 coordinate 10,922, forward strand.
TTGCGGCCGGCGGCCAGCGCAGCGCGGCGCATGATGCCAGCGGCCCAGATGTCGCTATAGATGCCACGCTCGTCGCGCAGCCGGTAGGTGAGCCGGGCCTCGGCCAGCAGTTCATCGAAGGCGCTTTGCTGCGCCTTGGGAACCTTGGTCCGAACTGCTGCCGTGGCGGCCTGAATGCCGCTGCTCTGCGGTGTGGGTGGCGCCACGGCGATGTTGATGGCGCGCAGCAAGGCGTCGGGCACTTCCAGCGCGGTGGGTTCGGTGATGTCGAAGCCGTCGATCAGGCGATTGCCGACCAGCGCCAGATAGCCGTCGACGGCAGATCCTGCCAGGCCCGGCAAGGCACGCAGCTGTGCCAGCACCTGGGCCGGGTCGCCGCCGGATGCGAGCAGGTCCAGCGGGTCGCCTTGCGCGGCCAGCACCTCGCGCGCAGCGGATCCCGGCGCGAACGCCTTCTTCAGCGCCTGCATCTCTTCGGAGCCACCGGAGGATACGTCGGCAGCGCCGCGCAGCAGACCCAGCAACTCGGCCGGTGGCAGGCCGGTCCAGTCGCCTACGTGGGCCAGGAAGTCGCCCGTCGGCAGCAGCGCGCCGGCGGTGAAGCGCATGTGCTGGGCCATCATGCTCGCGTGGTGGTCGCGGCACTGCGTCAGATACGCCACCAGCTCGGCGTCGGACAGAGCATCGGGGTCGATCGCCTGCAGCGCGCGATGCCGGGCCACAGCGGCGGGTTTGCTGTTCGCATCCCACTCACGCAATTGCTCGCGCCAGAGCTTGTGCTGCAGCACCTGTTCGGCGCGCAGATAGCGCTCGGGGATCTCGGCATCCGGCGCCGGCAGCACCTGGGAGTAGCCGAAGCCGTTGACGTAGGCCATCTTCAAGCCGTCGATCATCAGGCCGTAATACTGTGCAAAGTCCCGGGTGCCGCGCAGGTACGACGGCACATGCGTCTGCTGAAAGTACCGCGTCATCGGTCGCGGAAAGTGGACCGAGTCCTGGGTCCAGGTGCCGGGCCCTGGCGGTTCGAACAGCAGAGCTTCCGAGGCGTCTGACGCGCGCATGTCGTCTCCTTTCTGATAGGCATGGCGCGCGCCAGGGGCGCTGCCGGCCACTATTTCTGCCTGCAGCCGCGGCAGGCGGGCGCAGACAGGGCGTGGACTATGGTCGCAGAAAAGAGCGTGGGCCGCCAGCCGACTTTCGCAGCCGGCTGGCGCATTGGGTTAGCAGGCCTTTGCAGGCCCGCACCCGTATTTCACTTCAGGTCGAAGCGGTCCAGGTTCATGACCTTGCTCCAGGCGGCCATGAAATCCTGCACGAAGCTTTGCTGCGCGTCGCTGCTGGCATACACCTCGGCCAGCGCGCGCAACTGCGCGTTCGACCCGAACACCAGGTCGACGACGGTGCCGGTCCATTTGGGCTTGCCGCTGCTGCGATCGATGCCTTCGAGCACGCCATCGGAATGGGCCGAGTGTTGCCATTTCGTGCGCATGTCCAGCAGGTTGACGAAGAAGTCGTTGGTCAACACACCCGGCGTTGTGGTGAAGACCCCGTGGCAACTGTCGCCGGCATTGACGCCGAGCGCGCGCATGCCACCGATCAGCACGGTCATTTCGGGCGCGGTCAGGGTCAGCAGATTGGCCTGGTCGATCAGCAACTCTGCGACCGAGCCTTGCTGGCCCTTGCGCACGTAGTTGCGAAAGCCGTCGGCAGCCGGCTCCAGCACGGAGAACGACTCCACGTCGGTCTGCTCTTGTGACGCATCCATGCGTCCCGGCGAAAACGGTAGCTCGACCTGGTGGCCCGCTTTGCGCGCTGCTTCCTCGACGGCCGCACAGCCACCCAGCACGATGATGTCGGCGAGTGACACTCTCTTGCCGCTGCCTTGCGCGGCGTTGAAGGCCTGCTGGAGCGCCTCGAGCTTTTCCAGCACCTTGGCCAATGCAGCTGGCTGGTTGACAGCCCAGTCCTTCTGGGGCGCCAGGCGAATCCGGGAACCGTTGGCACCTCCGCGCATGTCGCTGCCGCGGTAGGTGGACGCTGACGCCCAGGCTGTCGTGACCAGTTGCGCAATCGATAAACCGGATGCGAGGAGCTGCGCCTTGAGCGCGATGATGTCGTCGGCACCGATGGTTGGATGGTCCAGCGCCGGAATCGGGTCCTGCCACAACAGTTCTTCCTTGGGCACCAGCGGGCCGAGGTAACGCGAAACCGGCCCCATGTCGCGATGCGTGAGTTTGTACCAGGCGCGGGCAAACGCGTCGGCGAACTGCGCTGGATTCTGATGGAAGCGTCGCGCAATCTTCTCGTAGGCCGGGTCCATGCGCAGCGCGAGGTCGGCGGTGCTCATCATCGGTGCATGCCGCTTCGACGGGTCATGCGCGTCGGGCACGGTGCCTTGGGCAGCCGCGTCCTTGGGGGTCCATTGGTGCGCGCCGGCCGGGCTCTTGGTAAGCTCCCACTCGTACTTGAACAGGATATCGAGGTAGTCGTTGTCCCACTGGATGGGGTTGGTCGTCCAGGCACCTTCCAGGCCGCTGCTGATTGCGTGCACGCCGCTGCCGCTGCCAAAGCTGCTCTTCCAGCCCAGGCCCTGCTCGGTGATGTCGGCACCTTCAGGTTCCGCGCCGACATAGCTGGATGGTTCGGCTGCGCCGTGGCATTTGCCGAAGGTGTGGCCGCCGGCCAGCAGCGCCACGGTTTCCTCGTCGTTCATCGCCATGCGGGCGAAGGTCTCGCGAATGTCGCGAGCCGATGCCACCGGGTCTGGCTTGCTGTTGGGGCCTTCCGGGTTCACGTAGATCAGGCCCATCTGCACTGCGCCCAACGGGCTTTCCAGCGCACGGTCGCCGCTGTAGCGCTTGTCGCCCAGCCACTCGGCTTCCGGGCCCCAGTAAATATCTTCTTCGGGTTCCCACACGTCCGCGCGTCCGCCCGCAAAGCCAAAGGTCTTGAAGCCCATGGACTCCAGTGCCACGTTGCCGGTGAGCACCAGCAGGTCAGCCCAGGAGATCTTGCGGCCATACTTCTGCTTGATAGGCCACAGCAAGCGGCGCGCCTTGTCCAGGCTGACGTTGTCGGGCCAACTGTTCAGCGGCGCAAAACGTTGCGTGCCGGTCGACGCACCACCGCGGCCGTCGGCCACGCGGTAGGTGCCGGCACTATGCCAGGCCATGCGGATGAAGAACGGCCCGTAGTGGCCGTAGTCGGCTGGCCACCAGTCCTGCGAGTCGGTCATCAGGGCATGCAGGTCCTCGATGACGGCATTGAGGTCCAGACTGTTGAATTCCCGGGCGTAGTCGAAGTCCGGCTTCATCGGGTTGGACAATGCCGAATGCTGGGCCAGCATCTTCACGCTGAGCTGGTTCGGCCACCAGTTGGCGTTGTTGCGGGAGCCCGCGACGGTGGGTTTGGCGGCTGCGCCTGAGAAGGGACATTGGGGTTCGGTCGACATGGCTAGTCTCCTTTCTTGATGGGGCTGATCGTTATGCTGACACAGGCCAGTCTAGTGCGCGATCGCAGATAGGGCCACTTGGTTTTGTCAATGACCGTCATAGTGCAAGCGGTCCGACCGGGAGCAAGTCGATACCGTGCGCACCACATTCCGCCAAAGAATCTCCATCGCCATCGCGCGCGCGAATTCGATTGACAGTGCCCTCGCGAAGCGCCTGCCGCTGTTCAGCAGACAGTTGGCCGGCGCACGTATCCAACGCCAGATCTTCGAAGTCTGGAACAGCAAGTCCCATCACCTCACATCCCGACAAACGGGATGTCAGCGACCTGCGCAATTGGACATGGTGTGGCTGGGTGTCGTTCAGATCCGCAAGCTGTCCCCTCAAGCACCGTTCCAATCCCAACAGTGATGAAATGCTCGGGACCGTTCCACAGAGCATCGTTTGCGTGAACCGAACATATTCGCGGGCACGGGCGTCTACCCGTTGCAGGTTTCTGACGCCTGCAATGTCACACGAGTGATCAATTTCCTGGCCGTGCACGGGGCTAATACTCCCGATCTGCGGAAGGCGCCAGCTTGAACTGCCGGCGATAGGCGCGTGTGAAGGTCTCGTGGTTGTCGAAGCCGCACAGGCTGGCAATGATGCCCACCTGTCGGTGCGAATTTCGCAGCAGGTTGCGTGCTCTTGCCAGACGCAGCCCCAGGTAATACTGCGCCGGACTCTGGCGCAGATAACGCTGGAACAGCCGCCCCAGGCGCCAGCCCGGCAAACCGGCGCGTTGGGCGATCTGCGCGATCGGCAACGGTGCGCTCAGGTTGCCCAGCATGATGTCGATTGCAAGCGCCAGGTCCTGGTTCACCATGCCAAGTGACCGCATCGGTGACAGGCGTTGCTGTTCGCCGGTATGTCCGGTCGGCAGGTAGTTCATGATCTGCGCCGCACGGCTGGCGATGTCCGCACTGACCATGTGGGCGATCAAGGCCAGCGTCATGTCGAAGGTGGCGACACCGCCGGCGCTGGAACAACGCGGTGGCGAAAAGTCGAACAGGCGGTCGACGAACATGGCCTTGGGATAACTCGCGACGAACCCGTCGATGGCCTCGAAATGCGCCGCCGCTGAATGCTGGCCCAGCAGACCTGCGGCGGCAAAAATCAGCGCGCCGGTATCGACACAACCCATCAGGTCGCCACGGCGCGCGCGCCGGCGCAACCACGCCAGCATGTCGTGCCGCAAGCCAGCTTCCGGGTGGTAGGACGAAAGCAGCAGCACCGCGTCCGCGGGTCGGTCGTCGAGTCGGTCGGTGGTGACCTCGAAACCACTGGAGGAGCGTTGCATACCGCCATCAACCGACAGAAAACGCCACGCGAACACCTGCTCCAGCGACTCGCGATTGGCCAGCCGCAGGGGTTCGGTGACCAGCGTCGCCGACAACATCGGGAAGCCATCGACCAGCACGATGTCGATATTGCGCATGGGTGTCTTCGCAGTGCGGCGCGGCCGCCGGTGCCTTGGGCAGCGGCGCCGCATGGTAGTGGATCAGCGTCAAGAAAATGCATTATGAGGTCAAGCGGTTAGGTGGCAAATATTCCTAGACTTGGCGCCATCACGTTGCCCCGCATTGGAATTCGCGATGCCACCGTTACCCTGGGCCCCTGACTTCGACCATCACCCGGTCGCGCATACGATCACCTCGGCGGAAATCGTCGCGGGCCATGTGCAGTTGGGTTGGAGCGACGGCCGCAGCAGTTCGCACCATGCGCTGCTGCTGCGCGAGAACAGCCCGGACAAAGCCACCGTGCATCCGTTGTCGCGCGAGATGTTGATCTCGCCGCTGGACCTGCCGGCCGATCTGCGCGCCGAGTCGGTGCTGGTCGACGGCGATGGCGCCTTGGCTGTGACATGGTCGCACGGCGGACACATAAGCCGCTACCACCCCGGATGGTTGCGCACCCACGCCTGGTTTGACGACGCAGCCCCCGCCGGCTCGACGCGTGTGCTGTGGAACGCGGCATCCCAAGCAGAGCCACCGAGCTTCGACGGACCACAGGTGTTGGCAGACCCAACGCTGTTGCTGCAGTGGCTGGAGGCCTTGCGCGATTTCGGCGTGGCGCGCCTGCGCGGGCTGCAGTCGCGCGACGGTTTGCTGGAACAGGTCGTGACGCGCATCGGCTCGGTGCGTGAATCGAACTTTGGTCGCATGTACACACTGGAGATCAAGGACGACCCGGACAGCAATGCCTACACCGCCGGCGCGCTGCTGCAGCACATGGACCTGCCGACCCGCGAGAGCCCGCACGGACTGCAGTTCCTGTTGTGCCGCGAGAACACGACGACCGGTGGCGAAGGGGTTTATGTCGACGCGTTGCGCATCGCCGAGGACCTGCGACGCGAGGAGCCCGGCATGTTTGACACCTTGTGCTCTGTGGTCTGGGAGTTCAACAACCGTTCAAAGACATCGTCCTTCCGTGCCTGCGGAACGATCTTCGAGGTCGATGCGACCGGGCAGGTGGGTGGTGTGCGTTTCACCGCCTGGCTGCGCATCCGTACCCTGAAACGCCAATTGCGGAAACAGGAGCGCGCCGGTGCCGAACCCGGACACTGACCGCCCGCGTTTGGCCAGGCTGCGCCGCATGCTCGCGCCGCGCCGTGTCGTGTTCATTGGGGGCGCGGGGTTGGAACCGGCGATCCGTTACAGCCGCGCACAGGGTTACAACGGCGTCATCGACGTCGTCAATCCGCGCCGCACCGAACTGGCCGGCGTGACCTGCGTGCCCTCGATCGAAGCCTTGCCGCAAGTGCCCGACCTGGCCTTCATCGCGGTGCCGAAAGATGCGGTGATCGACACGGTTGCGGCGCTGGCCCGGTTGGGCGCCGGCGGTGCGATCTGCAACTCGTCCGGCTTTGCCGAATCGGATGCGGCCGGTGCTACGCGCCAGGCGGCGCTGGTACCGGCTGCCGCCGGCATGCCGGTTATTGGCCCGAACTGCCCGGGCATGGGCAACTACTTCGACCATGCCGTCTTCATGATGGACCATTTCGGTTCACACGCCCCGGCGCGTGGTGTGGCGGTGATCTCGAACGGTGGCGCCTACTTGTCCGACCTGGGCTGTGCCGACCGGTCGCTGCCGATCGGCTACATGATCGGCATGGGCAACCAGGCCGTGGTGTCGATGGCCGAGATGCTGCTGGCCGTGCTCGAAGACCCGCGGGTATGTGCCGTCAATCTGTATCTCGAGGGTGTGCGCGACGTGGCGCTGCTCAGCCATGGCGCTGCGGTTGCCGCGCGCAACGGGTTGCCGGTGGTTGTGGTCAAGGGCGGTCGCAGTGACTCGGGTAGCCGCGCCGCGAAGTCACACACCGCGTCGCTGTCTGGCTCGGCCGAGATTGCCAGTGCCTTGTTCCGGCGCTTCGGCTGGATCGAGGCACATACGCCGAGCGAGGCGATCGAGACGCTCAAGATGCTCAGTTGCACCGCACTGCCGCAGGGACGGCGCACGGCGTTCATCACCAGTTCGGGCTCGTATGCGGTGCTCGGCGCTGACCTGGCCGAGCGCGAAGGCCTGCTGTTGGCGCCGCCGAGCCGCGCGGTGGCCGAGCGTGTGGCACCGCTGTTGCCGGACTTCGTCGGCCCGGCCAACCCGCTGGACATCTCGACGGCGCAGACGGCCGAAGTGGCGCCGCAACTGGCCATTTATCAGGCCTTCCTGTCCGATACCCACGACATCGCGCTGCAGGTCATGTGTTATCCGCCAGCCGGGGGCTGGGACATCGCGATCTGGGAAGCGACAACCCAGGCCTTCAGCCTGGCGACAGCCGGCCAGCCGGCGGCGTTCATCAACACCTTGCCCGAATCCTTGCCGCGCCTTGTGCGCGAACGCCTGGCGCTGGCCGGTGTCGCACCGCTGCAGGGGCTGGCCGACGGCATGCGCGCCGTCGGCCACGCGATACGTTACGGCGCGCAGCGCGACGCCTTGCGCGACCGGCATGCAGAGATGATCTTGCCGGTGCCGGAGCCGGTGGCATCCAACGGCACCATCGCGCCTGCCGTTCCGGCGCAAGGCACTACCGGCGCCACATCCACATCCACAGGTTTGGGCGTGGGCCTGTGCGGTGCCTTCGACGAGGCGCAGGCCAAGTCCTTGCTGGCGGCTGCCGGCCTGCGGGTGCCAGCCTCCAGGGTGGTTTGCGGTGACCTGGCCGGTGTGTCGGAACTTCGGTTTCCGGTCGCGCTAAAGGCGCTGGCTGGCGGCCAGCTGCACAAGAGCGAAGTCGACGCCGTGGCGCTGGGTATCACCAGCGCTGGGGCCTTGCTTGATGCGATCGCGGTGATGCAGCAACACATGGCGCGACACGGCATCGCCACCCAGCGTTTTCTGGTGGAGGAGATGGTCACCGCAGCGGTGGCCGAACTGCTGGTCGGGTTGCGCCGCGAACCCGGCATCGGCCTGGTGCTGACGCTGGCCATTGGTGGCGTCGCGGTCGAGCTGCTGCAGGACACCGCCACACTGCTGCTGCCCGCCACACCCGTCGCGATCGGTCGTGCGCTGCAAAGCCTGCGCCTGTATCCGTTATTGACCGGTTGGCGCGGCCGCGCCGCGGTGTCGCTGGACGCGACACTGGGCGCCATCGAGGGCCTGGCAAATTTCTGTGCGCAACACCCCGAAGTGTCGGAACTCGAGATCAACCCGCTGATGCTCACGCCAACGGCTGCCTGGATCGCCGACGCGGTGCTGCGGGTCGACGCGCCAGACACCATCCCATCCCAATCCATTCCCAGTACCGTGAACTGACCCAGGAGCGAGCACCGTGACCCATGCCGACACCCACGCACACTACCAGGCCTTGATCTACGAGGTCGACGCCGACCACATCTGCTGGCTGACACTGAACCGCCCGAACAAGCTCAACGCGATGAACCTGCAGCTGATCGCCGAGTTGCGCGCGGGCCTGGAACGCGCCGACGCCGACGAAGCCGTCAACGTCATCGTGATCCGTGGCGCCGGCCGAGGTTTTTGCGCCGGCCATGACCTGGACGAAGACGCGGCCGAGGACCGCAGCTCCATTTACGAATACCGCGCCCACTACTTCAAGCAGTTCGAAGACTTCACGACGCCCTGGCGCATCACCAAGCCGGTGATCGCGTCCGTCAACTCGATCGCCATCGGCAAGGGCTTCGAGCTCACGTTGTTCTGCGACATCACGATCGCCAGCGACGACACCCGCATCGGCTACAACGAAATGCGCTACGGCATCTCCGGCCATTGCATGTTCCTGCCCTGGCTGGTCAACATGAAGACCGCCAAGGACCTGATGCTGACCGGCCGCGAGATGACGGCTCACGAGGCCAAGGATCTGGGCCTGATCACCGAGGTGGTGCCGTTGGCGCAACTGGCAGCGGCCACAACACGCAAGGCGAAGCTGATGGCGCGTTTGCCGCGCGAGGTGCAGCGCATGCACAAGATGTATCTGAACCGCGTCTACGAAATGCAGGGTCTGCGCACCGCCACCGACTATTACCTGGAGCAAGTCGCCATCATGGGCGCGCAGCCGGTGCCGGAGTACCAGGCGTTCTCGAAGGCGACGTCGGAGATCGGCTTGAAGGCAGCGTTGGCGCAGGCGAATGCGCGCTACGACGGACTCGGCTGACGCTGGGCTGCGCCGCCGCGCACTCCGACAATCCAGGCCACTACCCGCAAGCTTCCTTCATGCCAATTGAGGACCACCCATGAATTCAGGCAACGCAGAGTCTTTGGGTACGCGGTTCGACCGCGACGGTTATGTATCCGGCGTCGAGCTCTTGACCAACATCGACGCGCTGGCCCACCGCCACGCGATGGAAGCGGCAGAGGCGCGTATCGGGCCATTGCACTATCGCGCCAAGATCCATACCATCGCGCTGTCGCCGCTGCAACTGGCCACGCTGCCGGCGGTGCTCGATGTCGTCGAACAGATCATCGGCCCCGACATCCTGCTGTACAACGTGACTTACATCGTCAAGGAGCCGGGTGCGCCATCCCACGTCAGCTGGCACCAGGACCTGACGTACTGGGGACTGAGCCATGATGACGGCCAGGTCTCGATGTGGCTGGCACTGTCGCCGACAACCGAAGAGGCCGGTTGCATGCGCATGATTCCCGGCAGCCATCGATGGGGCAAGGCCGACCATGTCGCGACACAAGATCCGACCAATGTGTTGCTTCAAGGCCAGATGGTGCGCAACGTCGACGAGTCGCTCGCCGTGCCATGTCCGCTGGCGCCGGGGCAGGCATCGTTTCACCATGGATGGACGTTGCACGCATCGGGGCCGAACCGCAGTGCAGACCGGCGTATCGGGCTCAATGTGCAGTACATGGCGCCGTATGTGCGGCAGACCAAGCACAATGCCGATACCGCGGTGCTGGTGCGTGGCGTTGACCGGTTTCACCACTTCAGGCCGGACATCGTCGCCGTTACCGACCTGGACCCGGTGGCGATCGCGCGTCAGGAGGCGCTGGACGCGAAGTACCGGGCCATTGCCGGCACGTCTTGACGCCAGGGTTGCCAACCGGACAGGGGTTTGCAGGGATGGGGAAAAGCGATACTTGCCCCTTCAACAGAAAGCCCCCAAGCATGTCCATCCAATGGTTTCCCGGCCACATGCACGCGACGCGCAAGGCCATCGCCGAGCGCATGCCGGAGATCGATGCCGTGATCGAACTGCTGGACGCGCGTTTGCCCGGCTCCAGCGCCAACCCGCTGCTGGCGGAGCTGACGCGCGGCAAGCCTGCGCTCAAAGTCCTGAACAAGCAGGACCTGGCTGACCCGCTGCAGACCGCGCAGTGGCTGGCCCACTACCAGGCCCAGGCCGGCACCCGGGCCTTGGCGCTGGATGCCAGCGCCACCGCGCCTGCCCGCCAACTGATTGCAGCCTGCCGTAGCCTGGCGCCCCTGCGCGGCGGCATGGTCAAGCCGATGCGGGTGCTGATCTGTGGCATCCCCAACGTGGGCAAGTCGACCTTGGTCAACACGCTGCGTGGCAAGATCGCGGCGAAGACCGGCGATGAGGCCGGCATCACCAAGTCCGAACAGCGCATCGTGCTGGCGGACGATTTCTATCTTTACGACACACCTGGCATGCTCTGGCCGCGCATCAGCATCGAACAAAGCGGCTACCAACTGGCCGCCAGCGGTGCCGTCGGCCGCAATGCCTACGACGACGAAGAGGTCGCGCTGGCCTTGCTGACACAGATGCTGCGGCACCACGCAAGCCGGCTGCAGGAGCGCTACAAGCTGGGCAATATGTCAGGCCTGAACGAAGAGGCCGTGCTGTCCGAGATCGGTCGCAAGCGCGCCGCGCTGCTGCCCGGTGGCCAGCCGAACCGGCAAAAGGCCGCCGAGATCGCGATCCACGATTTTCGCAGCGGTAGCTGGGGCCCGATCACGCTGGAGACGCTGGAGGAATTTGCGCAGTGGACGGCGCAGGCCGAGGCGCTGGATGCCGAGCGCGAGGCCAAGCGGGC
>JBDTMH010000055.1:0-21542 GCA_039934375.1 Burkholderiaceae bacterium
CCGAGGCCGTGTTCCAGTTCGAATCGCGCGGCATGCAGGGCATGCTGCGCGACGCCAAGCCGACCCGTCTGGAAGACCTGATCGCACTCAACGCCTTGTACCGGCCCGGACCGATGGATCTGATTCCGACCTTCGTGGCGCGCAAGAACGGGCGCGAGGAGGTGGAGTACCCGCATCCGATGGTGGCCAGCATGTTGTCCGAGACCTACGGCATCATGGTCTACCAGGAGCAGGTGATGCAGACCGCGCAGATCCTGGGCGGCTATTCACTCGGTGGCGCCGACATGTTGCGCCGTGCCATGGGCAAGAAGAAGGCCGAGGAGATGGCCGAGCACCGCCAGATATTCCGCGACGGCGCCGCCAAGAACAACATCGATCAGGTCAAGGCCGACGAGGTGTTCGACCTGATGGAGAAATTTGCGGGTTACGGCTTCAACAAGTCGCACGCTGCGGCCTATTCGCTGCTGGCCTATCACACCGGCTGGCTCAAGGTGCATTACACGGCCGAGTTCTTCTGCGCCAACATGACGGTGGAAATGGACAACACCGACAAGCTGCGTCTGTTGTTCGAGGATGCCGTCAAGATGGGCATGACGTTCGAGGCGCCTGACGTCAACCGCGGTCGCTACCGCTTCGAGCCGGTGTCGGACAAGCTGATCCGGTATGGGCTGGGCGCTATCAAGGGTACCGGTCAGCAGGCGATCGAGTCGCTGGTGGCTGCGCGCGAACAGGGCGGCCCGTTCACCAGTCTGTTTGATTTCTGCGTGCGGGTGGACCGCACCAAGTTCAACAAGCGCAGCCTGGAAGCCTTGGTCAAGGCCGGCGCGTTCGACAACCTGCAACGCAATCGCGCGTCGCTGATCGCGTCGATCGACCTGGCCTTCGATTTCGCCGGTGCCGCCGAAGCCAACGCCAACCAGGGCGGATTGTTCGACATGGGCGACGACGACCATGGCTCAAGCTCGCAGGAGCCCGAACGGATCGACGTGCTTCCCTGGGGTATCAAGGAGCAGCTGACGCAGGAGAAAACCGCCATCGGCTTCTACCTGTCCGGTCACCTGTTTGACGAAGTCACGCTGGAGGTGCGGCGTTTTGCCAAGCGGCAGATCGACGATCTGATCGATACCCGCGAGCCGCAGCTGCTGGCGGGAATCGTCAACGATCTGCGCATCATCAACGGCCAGCGCGGCAAACTGGCGCTGTTCAAGCTCGACGACAAGTCGGGCGTGATCGAGGCACGTGCCGACGAGGCGTTGATCAATGCGCACAAGAACCGGCTCAAGGATGACCAGCTGATCATCGTGATGGGCAAGCTGATGCCGGACCGATTCAGCGGTGGCATGCAGCTGACCGTCAACCAGATCTGGGACCTGGAGCAGGCGCGCTGCCGGTTCGGCAAGTTCCTGCGCGTAGCGGTCAACGGCCATGGGCCGGACGTCGCTCGCTTGCTGCAGGAGTTCCCGGCCCGCGCCGAGCAGACCGAGCAAGGCGAACTGGTGCGCGGCCTGGGCATCCGTCTGCAGGTAACGCGCCAGGCCGACAACGGTGGTGCCAGCGCCGAGTTGCAGCTCTCCGATGCAATGCGTTTTTATCCGACCGATGCGGCGCTGGCACAGTGGCGGGCCCAGTCGGACCAGGGACAGGCGGTCATCGTCTACGAATGACACCGGTTCGGGAGTCTGGCGCGCAGCGGCTGGTGCGATCGGACTTTGGCGAGCGCAGCATCGACGCCGCGGCAAGCGCCGCGGATGTTCGACCGGCCTAGTCGCGCCGGCGGAAGTTGATGTCCAGAAGCGGCGGTACGGTGCCGTCGATGTCGCGTGGCAACACAGCGGTCTTGTCGATCGCCTTGAGCACGGCTTCGTCCCAGGCCTTGTTGCCGCTACTTTTCTTGAGTTTGCGACCGACGATGGTGCCGTCCGGCGCGACGCGCACCTCGACCAGCGCCTGCGGGTTGTCCGGGGTGTCCTCGATGAAGACGATGTTGGGCTTGACGATGGCGCTGACGCGGCTGCCGTAGCTACCCGACGGGCCACTGGCGCGTAGCGCCGTGCCGGCAGACGCGGCGCCGCCGGTGGCACCCGCCAGGCCAGCCATGCGCTGCAGGTTGTCCTTGCGCAGGATCTCCAGCTTGATCGATTCCTGCTTGTCCAGTGCCGCCTGCTGCTGGGCCTTGAGGGCCTCCTGCTTTGCGTTCTGGGCAAGCCGGCGTTTCTTGTCTTCTTCTTCCAGGCGCCTGGCTTCGTCTTCGCGTTTTTTCTTTTCCTGTGCCAGCTTCAGCTCCTGTTCGCGCTTTTTCTCGAGCGCGAGCTTCTTCTCCTGGATATGCTTTTCCTGTGCCAGCTTCTGCTGTTCGAGTTGCTGGGCCGCCAGCCGCTTCTCCTGCTCCAGGCGTTTCTTTTCCTGTTGCAGTGCGATGTCGGCATCGGGTGCCTTGGCGACCGGCGCTGGCGGGACCGGTACCGGCTTGGGCGCAGGGGCGGGCGGAGGCGGAGGTGGCGCCTCGACCAGCTTGGGCGCGGCGGCCTTGGGAATGGCGGACCACAACTCGGCCTCGACCGTGGTGGTCGGCGCATCCCGCTTCCACTGCACGCCCAGCGTCAGCGCTGCCAGCAGCACCAGGTGCGCGATGATGGCCAGCGCGAACGCGCGTCCGAAGCCACGCGCCTTGGGCGGTGCGAATGCCATCCAGTCGGCGCTTGCGTTCATGCTCAGGGGTTGGCCAGTTGCACCGACAGGCCGACGCGCTGGATGCCGCCGCGCTGCAAGGTGTCCATCACCTTGACGACCTGCTCGTAACGTACATTGCGGTCGGCACTGATGACAACCGCCGGATCCGCCTTGCCCTGCTGCGCCTTGCGCACCGCGGCGGAAATCTCACGCAGACCGAGTTGGGTGGTCTTGTCGTCGACCTTCAGGTTCAGCAGCCCTTCCTTGTCGATGACGATCTGCAGCACCTGGTCTGGCTGGCGCGCGGCCTTGCCGATGCTGGGCAGGTTGATCATGCTGGGCGTGATCAGCGGCGCCGTCACCATGAAGATGATCAACAGTACCAGCATGACGTCGATGAACGGCACCATGTTGATTTCGTTGATGGTGCGCCGGCCGCGCCCGCGCTGCATGGATGATGGCATGTGACTGGCTCCCTCGCGTCAGCGCCCGGGCGCCGGTTGCGCGCCGACGTTGCGGTGCAGGATGTTGGAGAACTCCTCGATGAAGGTCTCGAGCCGGATCGCGATGCGGTCGATGTCGCGGGCAAAACGGTTGTATGCCACCACCGCCGGAATGGCGGCGAACAGGCCGATCGCGGTGGCCACCAGCGCCTCGGCGATGCCCGGTGCCACCGTGGCCAGCGTCACCTGCTGCAGGCCTGCCAAGCCGGTGAATGCATGCATGATGCCCCAGACCGTGCCGAACAGGCCGACATAGGGCGAGACCGAACCGACCGAGGCCAGGAAGGACAGATTGGATTCGGCCTCATCCATCTCGCGCTGGAAACTCGCACGCATGGCCCGGCGCGCGCCATCCATCAGGGCGGTGGTATCGCTGATGCGGCGCTCGCGCAGTTTCTGGTATTCGCGCATGCCGCTGGCGAAGATGCGCTCCATCGGTCCTGACAAGCGGGCGTTTTGCGCGGCCGCCGCATACAGGTCGTTCAGGCTGGTGCCAGACCAGAAGTCGCGCTCGAACGACTCGTTCAGCGCCTTGACGCGGATCAGCGAAAACATCTTGCGGAAAATCGCTGCCCAACTGGCGACCGAGACCACCAGCAGCAGCAACATGACCAACTGCACCACCAGGCTGGCTCCGAGCACCAGATGCAGGATCGACATGTCTTGGTTCATGAGAGAGCTTTCACGATCGAGGAAGGAATTCTTGCGGGTTTGAAACTGTCGCAGTCGACCCAGCCAATACGGATCGTCGCGTCGCACAACACGTCGCCATCAGCCAGTGGGCCATGCCGGGCCTGCTGCCCGATTGTCATGCAGACGCGGCTGGCATCCTGCATCCAAGTGGTAACCAGGAGTTGATCATCCAGGCGGGCCGGTCGGTGGTACTTCAGCGCCGCCTCGACGACCACGAACATCCCGCCGGCGCTGTCGCGCAAGGCCTGCTGTTCGAATCCGGCGGCGCGCAGCCACTCGGTGCGGGCACGCTCGAAGTATTTCAGGTAGTTGGCATAGAACACCACGCCACCGGCGTCGGTGTCCTCCCAGTACACCCGAAGCGGCCACGCGAAAGCCGCGGGCGTTCGGATGCCGGCGCACGCCGCTGTTGGTTCAGTGTCGTGCGTCATCCCAGCAGTGTGTGCAGGCGCGCCACGGCCGTCTGCAGTTGCTCCATCGAACTGGCGCTGGACAGCCGTATGTACCGTGCGGTTTCAGCCTGCCCGAAGTCGCGTCCCGGTGTGACCGCGACATGGGCCTGCTGCATCAGTGCAAACGCCAGCTCCCAGCTGTCGGGCACGCCCAGCCGGGCGCAGGCCTGCGTGCAGTCGGCCCAGGCGTAGAAGGCCCCGTCGGGCATCACCGGCACTTTCAGGCCGATCGCATCGAGCGCCGGCACCAGGTAGTCGCGGCGCTGACGGAAGGCTTTGCGGCGACGCTCGTATTCGGCGAGGCTGTCGGCCTCGAAACAGGCCAGCGCCGCATGCTGCGCGATGGTGCTGGGGCAGATGAACAGGTTCTGCGCCAGCCGTTCGATCGCCGGCACCAGTTCCCGCGGCGCGACCAGCCAGCCCAGCCGCCAGCCGGTCATGCTGAAGTACTTGCTGAAGCTGTTGATGCTGATGATGCTGTCGTCGATCTCCAGGGCGCTGTGGCCGTACTGCGGATCGAAACCCAGGCCCAGGTAGATTTCGTCGACGATGGTCACGCCGCCGTGTTCGGTCACCAGCGCGTGGATGCGGCGCAGCTCCTGCGGATGGATCGAGGTGCCGGTCGGGTTGGACGGTGACGCCAGCAGTACGCCGCGGGTGCGGCCGGGTGTCCAGTGCGCGGCCACCGACGTCGCGCTGAGCTGGAAACGTTCTGCGGCCGACGCCGGGACCAGCACGGCCCGTCCATCGGCCGCGCTGACGAATTGCCGATTGCACGGATAGCTGGGATCGGGCATCAGGATTTCGTCACCCGCATCGATCAACGCCAGGCAAGCCAGTTGCAGCGCCGCGGATGCACCGGCCGTGATGACAATGCGATCGGCGCCAACAGCAATGCCAAAGCGGCTGCGGTACCACTGACTGATGCACTCGCGCAAGGGCGCGATGCCGAGCGCCGGCGTGTACTGCGTGGTGCCGTCGCGGATCGCTTTTGCGGCCGCCTGCTGCACCAAGGGCGGCGCCGTGAAATCAGGCTCACCGATGTTCAGGTAGACCATCGGCTTGTCCGATTGTGCAGAGGCCTGGCCCAGGCGTGCCGCGGCCTTGGCGATCTCCATCACATGAAACGGCTCGATGCGCTGCGCCCGCTCCGAGATGCGCACGGGTGCCGCCATCAGGGTCGGTCCTTGCGACCCTTGTCGCTGGCAACCTCGTCGGCCCTGAGTGTTGCTGCCACGCCGTTGAGCACGGCATTGACGTATTTATGACCGTCGGTGCCACCGAATTCCTTGGCCAGCTCGATGCATTCGTTCAGCACAACGCGCCAGGGAACGTCCGGGCAATACTGGAATTCATAGACACCGATCCACATCACGGCATGTTCAATCGGCGAGATCTCGTCCATCTTGCGGTCCAGCCGCGGCAGGATCAACGCATCGAGGGTTTGGGCGTCGGTTATGCAGCCGCGCAGCAAGGCGTCGAAATGCACCCGGTCGCTTTTACCGAAACCGGCCAGGTCGCGGGTGAAGGTGTCGATGTCGTCGACCGGATTGCGACCGACCAGATGCTGGTACAGGCCTTGCAGTGCGAATTCGCGGGCACGGGTGCGGGCCGACTTGCTGCCTGCCTTGCGTGCGCCGGTGCTGGTCAGCCCGGTGCGGCTCTGTTTCGGTGGCCGGGTGCCTGGTGGCACGACCTTGTCGTCGTTCATCCGATGTCTTCCATCAAGTTCGCCATTTCGACCGCGACACGCGCGGCGTCACGCCCCTTGTCGCTCTGGCGCGCGATGGCCTGCTCCAGGTTTTCGGTCGTGATGATCGCGTTGGCGATCGGTATCTGGTAGTCCAGTGCAATCCGGCTGACGCCGGCACCAGACTCGTTGGCCACCAGCTCGAAGTGGTAGGTCTCGCCACGGATGATGCATCCGAGCGCGATCAAGGCATCGTATTGTGCGCTCTCGGCAAGTGCCTGCAAGGCCACCGGCACCTCCAGCGCACCCGGAACCTGGACCCGCACCATGTGCGCCGCCTCGACGCCGAGCGCCGCCAGTTCCTGTTCGCAGGCAAGGGCCAGTGCATCGGTGATGGCCTCGTTGAAGCGTGCCTGCACGATGCCGATGCGCAGCTTGTGGCCGTTCATCCGCTTGTCGGAGGATTCCAGTTTTCCCTTGTCTGCGCCAAACATGTCGTGTTCCTGCCCCGCAAGCGGGGCTATTGAGGGATGTAGCCGGTGATCTCGAGGCCGTAACCGGTCATGCTGGGCATGCGGCGCGGATTGCCCATCAGCGCCATCCTGTGCACACCGCAGTCGCGCAGGATCTGGGCACCGATGCCGTAGGTCCGCAGATCCATGCGGCCGCGCTCCGGGCCGTGGCTGGCGCGCGCCGTGCCGGCGAACTGGGCCAGCAACTGCTCGGCGCTTTCGCCGCAATTGAGCAGCACGACGATGCCCTGGTCCTTTTGTGCAATATGGGCCAGGCAGGCGTCCAGGCTCCACGAATGCATGGAGCGTTTGACTTCGAGTGTATCGAACACCGACAACGGCTCGTGCACCCGCACGGCGACGCTGTCGTCGGCTGTCCATTGGCCACGCACCAACGCGATGTGAATGCCGCCGCCGGGCTTGTCGCGGTAGGCGCGGGCGCTGAAGCGGCCGAACGCGGTGTCGATGTCGCGGCTGCCCACGTTCTCGAGCAGCGACTCGACCCGGCTGCGATACTCGATCAGGCTGGCGATGGTGCCGATCTTCAGATCGTGTTCGGCCGCGAACAGTTGCAGGTCTGGCAGACGCGCCATCGTGCCGTCGTCCTTCATGATCTCGCAGATGACCGCCGCCGGGCTGCAGCCCGCCAGCATGGCCAGGTCGCAACCGGCCTCGGTATGGCCGGCCCGCATCAGCACGCCACCGTTGACTGCCTGCAGCGGGAATATGTGACCCGGTTGCACCAGGTCACTCGGGACGGCATCGCTGGCCACCGCGGCCTGCACGGTGCGGGCCCGGTCGGCGGCCGAAATGCCGGTGGTCACGCCGTCGGCCGCTTCGATGGACACCGTGAACGCCGTACCCTTCTTGTCGCCGTTGCGCGCCGTCATCGGCGGCAGCTCCAGCCGGGTGCAGTGCTCCTTGGTCAAGGTCAGGCAAATCAGGCCGCGCCCATAACGGGCCATGAAATTGATTGCGGCGGCATCGACATGGTCAGCCGCGAGGATCAGGTCGCCTTCGTTTTCACGGTCTTCCTCATCGACCAGGATCACGATGCGGCCTGCGGCCAGATCGGCAATGATGTCCTCGACCGGTGAAATCGGGGCGCTCTGGCGTGTATTCATGCAGGCGCTCCCGCTGCAGCCTTGTCCACGGCGGCAACTCCGGGGCGTTCGCCGAGCATGCGTTCCACATAACGTGCGATCAAGTCGATCTCCAGATTGACCCGTGCGCCTGCCGCCAACGCACCCAGAGCGGTGTGGTGGACGGTATGGGGGATCAGGTTGATGCTGATTTCACAGCCCTCGGCCAGATCCAGCACCTGGTTCACGGTCAGGCTGACGCCATTGACGGTGATCGAGCCCTTGACGGCCATGAACCGGCCCAATGCCTGGGGTGCCAGCACGCGCAACTCCCAGCTTTCGCCGACTTCGGCCATGCGTAAAACCGTGCCGACGCCATCGACATGGCCGGCGACGATATGGCCGCCGAGTCGGTCCTGGGCGCGCAGCGCTTTCTCCAGGTTGACCGGTCCACATTGGTCGAGTCCGGCAGTCTTTTCCAGCGATTCGGCAGATACGTCGAGCTCGAACGTGTGGGCGGCCGGGTCGATGCGGGTGGCGGTCATGCAGGCGCCATTGATCGCGATGCTGTCGCCGATGCCGACGTCGTCCAGATAACCGACCGGGCAGGCGACGCTCAGGCGCTTGCCATGGGATAAAGAGCTGCCGAGGGCGTGGACGGCGCTGATGCGCCCGACGCCGGTGATGATTCCGGTGAACATCGCGGTATTTTAGTTGCGCCGTCCGGGCGTCGTCCGCCGATGTCCACGTAACCGGTCCGGGCAGGGAAATCGGGCAGGGTGCACGCGGTCTCAGAACCGATCGCGCCCGGCGCACCGGGCCAGGATACGCAGGTCCGGGCCGATCCGCTCGATGGAATGAAACGCCAGCTCCTGGCTATCTGCCAGCGACACCAGCGGACCGAACTCGGCCATGGGACGGCCTTGGCCGATCAGGCTGGGGGCCAGGTACACCAGCAACTCGTCGACCAGGCCTTCGCGTATGAATGAGCCGTTGAGTTTGCCGCCGGCTTCGATATGGATCTCGTTGCATTCGCGTACTGCCAGATCGGCCAGCATCGCCGCGAGATCGACCTTGGTTCGGCCTCCGGCCTGGGCACCGGGCAAGAGCACGACGGTGGCGCCTTGGGCGGCAAGGGCGGCTTCCTTTTGCGCATCGTGCACAGCGCCATAGATCAGCACCGGTCTTTCGCTGTGCCAGAGCCGGGCACCCAGCGGAGTCTGCAGCCGGCTGTCCACGATGACCAGCATCGGCTGGCGGCGGCATTCGACCCTTCGAACGTCGAGTTGCGGGTCGTCTTCGAGAACCGTCCCGATGCCGGTGAGCACCGCACTGGCGCGGGCGCGCCACGCGTGCCCGTCGGCGCGTGCAGATTCGGACGTGATCCATTGGCTGGTCCCGTCGTCGAGCGCCGTTCTGCCGTCCAGCGAGGCTGCGATCTTCATGCGTAGCCATGGCTTGTTGCGCACCATGCGGCTGAAGAAGCCGATATTGAGTTCACGCGCCTTCATGGCCTCCACGCCGACGTCGACCTCGACGCCGGCGGCGCGCAGTCGCGCGAAGCCGCGACCGGACACGAGCGGGTTCGGATCGGCGATCGAAGCAACGACCTTGCCAACGCCGGCCGCAACCAGCGCATCACAACAAGGCCCGGTGCGGCCATGGTGCGAACAAGGCTCGAGTGTGACGAAGGCGGTCGCACCCTTGATCGCATGGCCACGCGTGTCGGCGTCGCGCAGCGCGACGATTTCGGCATGTGGCCCGCCCGGATGCTGGGTCGACCCGCTGCCAAGCAGTTGTCCGTTCGCGCCAACAATGACACAACCGACGCGCGGATTAGGCTGTGAGATGCCAATTGCCTGACCCGCAAGATCAAGCGCGAGCTGCATCCAGAGCGCGTCGCCTTCAGCTGTCATGGCGGCAACCCGCAGGCCCAGCTATTTTCCGCGGGCCGCACATGGGTTTTCCGCAGGCCGCAATCGGTTGGCAAATCGGTCGATCGGGAGGGCAGTTCGCTAACGGCAGTTTCATCCAGATCAACTCTCCAATATGTTGCAGCGCGACTATTCTGAGCCCCTGCGATCGCCAAGCGACGACCGTTTGACCGGTTAATCGTGCCGCCGGTCAGCCGGGTGGTTCGCGTTGGCACAAGGAACGGTAGTCTGTCGCCCATGCAAGCTGGGACCGAAATCGACACTACCACAAGCGGTAGCTATCGCATGGTCAATCCAGGCCGCCATAGGCCAGGCCAGCGTGGTTCGCAGCGCGGCGTCTCGATTGTCGAGGTTCTGGTGACGCTTTTGACCGCGTCACTGGCGCTGCTTGGCACGGTGGGACTTCAGGCGTATTCGCTGCGGCTGAACCAGGCGGCGCAGCACCGTATCCAGGCGGTGTTGCTGGTGGCCGATCTGGTCGAGCGGCTCGAAGCCAACAAGGCCGGTGCCATTGCCGGTTTGTATTTACATCCCGCTGACAGCGCCAAGAATTGCGTTGCACAGTCTTGTTCATCTGCCGATTTGGCCGCTTATGACCTGGCGCAATGGCACTCAGCCGTGATCGCGGCGCTGCCAAATGCGACGACGCAGCTCACCCGAGCCGAGGCCGGCATGCCCAGTACCTACACGATCCGTATCGGGTGGGCCGACCGGCGGAGCAACGGGTCTGACGGCGTGGCCGGTGCCGGTAGCGCGTTTTTCGGCAGCGGCCAGCGATTCGTCTACACCGCGTCCCGTACCATTTCCGAGCACTGACGATATGTGGGCCCCCGCGTCATCTTCGAGCCTTCTGCGGGGCCGGCGATGGGAGACCGCGGCGGGGTCCACGCTGGTCGAATTGCTGATTTCGATGGCCATCGGATTGTTCATCCTGGCCGGATTGATCGGTGTTCTGAGAGCCAATTCCAGCAGCTCACG
The DNA here is from genome assembly GCA_039934375.1 of Burkholderiaceae bacterium. GTDB lineage: Bacteria > Pseudomonadota > Gammaproteobacteria > Burkholderiales > Burkholderiaceae_C > CAISIP01. The sequence goes on from JBDTMH010000055.1 coordinate 10,515, forward strand.
CGCCAATGACCAGGCATCGGAACTGGTCAGCAACGGCGGCAAAGCGCTCAACACCCTGAAGCAAGACATTCGTCAGGCCGGATTTCGCGGCCGCACCTGGGGCGAGCCGGAGATTTCGGTCGGCTGGGTCGGGCCGGCCACCGGCTGTGCGGGTGCCGAGCCCGGCGCCAGCGCTGGCGCGTTCGCCAGCAATATTCGCCAGGGTGTCTGGGGTGCCAACAACGGCAATCCGTTTTCGGCCAATTGCATTCCGCCAGGGCAATATGTGCCAGGTACCGACGTGCTGGTGATCCGCTATCTGAGCACGATGGCGACGCCGGTGCCGGTTGCTGACACCCTCTATCTGCGCTCCAGCTACGGGCGTGGCGAACTGTTCCGGGGCGCGACGGAGCCAACCGACGCGCCGGACGCGACCGCTGCAACCGATTTCGCAGTCCGGATCCATGTGTACCATGTTCGCCCCTATACCCGGTCCGCTGACGAAAACCCGCGTTCCCCGGCACTGGTCAGGTCCTCGCTGCAAAGCGACGGGACCATGCGGACCGAGCTGGTGACCGGTGGAATCGAGCAGTTTCAGGTGCAGTACGGGCGTCTGGGCTTCGACGCCAATACGCAATATGTCGACACGTTGGCGGGCGATTCGTCGACCCCGACGCCGACCGAGTGGGACGACGTGCACTCGATGCGGATCTGGCTGCTGGCGCGCAGTTCAACGGCCGAGTCCGGTTATTTGAATTCTGCACATAAGGAAACGCCGGTCCGCTCCCAAGTTTCCTCGAACCCCCTCGGAGGGCCTGGCGAAGCCAGGGTGGGAGGCGCGCCATACGTGATGGGCGACCGGACGGTGCAGGCGTCGAATGATGGCTATCACCGCCAGCTGTTCAGCAGCGTCGTGCAGTTGCGCAATTGAGGTCTCAGACCATGCGTGTCTTGCCGATCGCATCACATCGCCGGATCCGTTTCGCCGGGCGTCAAGGTGGCGCCGTGCTGATGATGGCCATGCTGATCCTGGTGCTGATCCTGATGACAGCCGTCACGGCCACCAGCAACTCGAGTTCCCAACGCAAGCTGGCCGGTACTTTCCAGGCCGAGGACGATGCGTTCAACAATGCCGAGAGCGCCATCGCGGACGCCGAGACCTGGCTGGGCGACGGCACCAACTACCTGAGCGCCGGATTTGCCGTGTACGACGCCAACGCCACGCCCCGTCTGCTGCCGATCGGCTTTCTGGCTGGCGAGCGGGCATCAGGCCAGGGGCCCAACGCGACGTTCGGATTGCGCTGGGCGCAAGCGGGGGCCTCGGCGTCCGCCATCGCTGTGGCTGGCGATCCTGCACAGCAGTATTTCATCGAGCAGTTAGCGGGCGGCGCCCGCTTGCCGGGTTCGAGCCAGGTTGTGGGAGGGCGAACCAGTTCGGGCTGCAATCAGGTCGATACGTACCAGATTACCGCGCGTGGGCGCGACCCGCGTGGCGCTTCCCGGTTCGTACAGACCCATTTCTCGCATCTCCATTGCCCCGATTGAAAGCAACTGCCAGAAATGCCCGAAATTGCCATCAAGGCCGCCAGGGGAAAGTGCCTGTCGATAGGACTGCTGGTGTTGATAGGCAGCCCACTGGCCGCGGCGGGCCCCCCCTTTGTTTCCGCCGAGCAACCCATCGGATATGTCGCTCAGGTCGAACTGAGCAACGACAACCTGCGCTCGGGCGGCGCAGTGGTGTTTCATGGCCAGTTTGAGCGCAAGGGGTGGAGCGGCAATTTGCTGGCCCACACGGTCGATGGCGCCGGCAAGGTCGTTGGCGAGTCCGCATGGTGGCCTGGCGGCGCGGCGGCACTGCTGGATGCGCAGAACCACGATACCGGCCGGCTGATTGCGACGATGAAAGACGACGGGTCGCGAGTCGGGTTTCGCTGGAACCTGTTGTCGGATGCCCAGCGTGCTGATCTGGGCAGCAGCAGCATTCTGGAATTCCTGCGCGGCGACCGCAGCAATGAGTCTTCGACACGCGGCAAGCTGCTGCGCCAGCGTGGTTCGGTGCTGGGAGACATCGTGCATTCGCGTCCGTATCTGGTGCAAGACAGCACCGATCCGACCATTTTTGTCGGCGCCAATGACGGCATGCTGCACGCCATCAACGCCTCCTGCGCCAGTGCCGTGGTGTCGTCCGGTTGCGATGTCAATGGCGGCAAGGAGCGCTGGGCCTATGTGCCGTCGATGCTGCTGCCCCGGATGAAGAACCTGGCGGTCGAACCCTATGTGCACGATTACTACGTCGACGGGCAGATCAACGTGAAGTCGATCGCCGCGGGCAGCAAACGGTTACTGGTTGGCGGTCTGGGAGCTGGCGGCAAGGGGTTGTTCGCGCTCGACATCACCGCAGGCGCAGGCCTTGCGGCGTCATCGGAGGCCGACGTCGCGAAAAAAATCATGTGGGAGATCACGCCGACCACCATCAACCACGCCAGGCCGACGCTGCCCAATGCCTATGTCAACCTGGGCTACACCTTTGGCTCGATCACGCTTGCCAGGGTGGCGAAAACCGATGCGGTCATTGTGGGAAATGGCTACAACGACGGGGGCGGATCATACGAGCGATGTGACCATGCGAAGCCAGGTTACGTGAACTGTGGTGGCGATTACCAGGCCTACCTGTATGTCATCAACGCGATGACTGGCCAGTTGATCAGCGCCATCAAGGCCGGTAGCAGCGGCTCGGCCACCAGCCCGAATGGACTGTCGACGCCGGCCGCCATTGATCGTGATGGCGACGGATCGGTCGACATCGTCTATGCCGGTGATCTGCATGGCACGATGTGGAAGTTCGACCTTGCGCTGGCGACTGCCAGCGTTTTGCTGACCACCGCACCTGCGCAGGCGATCACATCCTCTCCGGCGGTCGGCATACACCCGGCCGGTGGATACATGGTCAACTTTGCCACCGGACGGATGCTCACCCGCACCGACATGGAGGATTCGACGACCCACTACGCGTATGGCATCTGGGACGGCGCGCCGAAGGCCAATACGGAGCTGTTGACGCAAACCCTGAGCGCGCGCGATTTCGCCAACGGCGCGGACGTGCAGCGTGTGCGCCGGGTGACGTCAAACCAGCCAGTCTGGCGTAGCGGGCCGGTCCGCCACATGGGATGGAAGGTGGCACTGCTGGGCGCTGAGCGCGTGCTGGGCGAAGGCAGCTTCATTGAAAGCGGCCGCTACTATTTCAATGCCTATGATCCGACAGCAGGTGCTACGGTGCCTCCCGCCACCGGACTGGCGGGCAGCAATACGCTGCTGGAGCTCGACTATCTGACCGGCGGCAGCACGGAGCAGCCATTTCTGGACCTCAGTGGCAAGTCACGGCCGGGTGTCGACGACCGCATTCGTTATGAAGCCGACGACAGGCTGGCGCCGGGGCGCAAGGTCGGGGACCCGATCATGACGACCGACGGCATCGCCGTGGGCCGGTTCATCGCGGCTGGCGCCTTGTCGCAGCCGGTTTTGACGCGACTGGGCAACTTGAACGAAGTATTGTTCAACGTCCATTCCGATGCCCGGCTGCCACTGCCGGAAATCGAGCGCCACCCGAGCGTACAGGCGGGGCCGCAGGGCATCAGGTCGGGCGGCCGCGAACGCGGACTGCGCGCCCGAACCGGGCGGATCTCGTGGCGCGAGTTGGTGGCACCGTGAATAAGTCAGGTTTTGAACCGTTGATCCAGCGTTCGATACCGTCCGTCGATTGGCAGTGGCCTCGCCCGGCAGCTTCGTATTAACCTTGGTTCAACGGTAGCCATCGTCACAGATGTCCGAGCCGGCAGCATCTTTCAAGGAACACAGATCATGAAGGCCAGGGGTTTCACGCTGATAGAACTGATGATCGTGGTCGCGATTGTCGGCATCTTCGCTGCAATTGCGCTGCCGTCATACAACAGTTACCTGGCGCGTGGCAAGATCGTCGAGGCGATGAACGGATTGGCGGACTACCGTGTCAGGATGGAACAGTATTTCCAGGACAACCGCAGCTACGGCGCAGCCAGCGCGGCGTGTCCGATCCCGGTCGGTACCAGCAAGTACTTCACGTTTTCCTGTGTCGCAGGTGCGGCGACGCCGACGGTCACCTACGTTGCGACCGCAACCAGCATCGCGGGTGCCCTCGGTGCCGCGGCCGGCTCTTACACCTACTCCGTGGATCAGTCGAACGCGAGGGCAACGACGAAGTTCAAGGATGCGACGGTGGCCAAATCCTGCTGGCTCCTCAAGGGCGACGAGTGTTAACCAGGTCCATCCAGCGCGGTTTCACGCTCATCGAGCTGGCCATTACCATCGTGGTGACGGCCTTGCTGGTGACGCTGGCAGTACCTTCGTTCAAGATCATGCTGGCCAATGCACAGATCCGTACCGCCACGCAGGCGCTGTATGACGGATTGCAACTCGCCCGGGTCGAAGCGATTCGTCGCAATGAGCGCATGTTGTTCACCAAGGGCGCGGGCAGCGACTGGACCGTCACCGTTGAGGTGATTGGCACTGTGGTGCAGACACGTTCCTCCAGCGAAGGCACGCGCCAGGCGACCGTGGCGGTGACGCCGAACGGTGCGGCGCAGGTCACTTTCGATGCGCTCGGGCGTGTCGTGGCGAATACCGACGGCAGCGCCAGCATCACCACGCTGGACATCGACGTGCCGCCCACACTTATCGCCGCGGCCGACTCGAAGGAGCAGCGCGTCACGATCACGACCGGTGGGGCGGTACGCACCTGCGATCCCAATGCATCGGCCGGTACAGGGACGTCATGTCTATGAAATCACCAGCCTGTCCACCGTCCCAGCGCGGCAGCGCGTTGCTGGAGGCGTTGTTTGCCATCCTGATTTTTTCGATCGGGCTGCTGGCCCTGGTCGCGCTGCAGGCGGTGTCGATCAAGAACAGCATCGACGCGAAATACCGGTCCGACGCATCGTATGTGGCGAACCAGATCATCGCGCAGATGTGGATCGACCGCACTCCGGCCGTCCTCGACGGTTATGCCCACTACGCGGCCGGGCCGGTTTGCGCTTTTACCGGTACAGCGTCGGGCAACGCGAATGTCACCGGATGGACCAGCCAGATCGGGGGCCTGCTGCCGGGTTCGGCGGCCAACAAGACGCAGATCCAGGTGACGACCCCGGCCGGCACGTTGACGCGCCTGGTCAAGGTGACCGTCTGCTGGCAGGGCCCGCAGGAGACGACCGCGCACAACTTCGCGGTCACCGCACGGATCAACACCTTATGATTACCGGTCCTGTTTTCTATGCGGCACGCCGCAACCGCATGCACGGCATGAGCCTGATCGAGACCATGGTGGGCATGACGCTGGGTATTCTGGTGTCGCTGATCATCACGCAGGTGTGGGGCGTTTTCGAAAATCAGAAGCAACGCACCATCAGCGCGACGGCAGGACAGGCCGGCGGGTTGCTGGCGCTGACCGAACTTGAGCAGGATGTCCGCAGCGCCGGCGCGGGTCTGACCGAAGTCGCCTCTTTCAACTGTGGAACGATTGAAAGTTATTACGAGGCCGGTGGCACCCAATATGTTCTCCAGGCATATCAGGGGTCTGTGCCAATGGCGCCGGTCGAGATCGTGGACGGCGGAAGCGCCGCAGCCTCGGACAGAATCATCGTCAAGCGGGGTGCGGATTTCCTGGGCTCCATTCCTATCACGTTGAAAAACAACATGGCGACCAAGACAGCTGATATCGAACTCAGCAACACGTCCGGATTTGCCAATGGCGATGTGGTTCTGGTGGTGGGTAAACCCCTTGGGCCGAACAACCTGAGATGCCGCGTGACGCAAGTGACCCAGGTACAAACAGCTACCGGCAAGCTCGAGCACACCTCTGGCGGGGCCATCAGCTATAACCCGGCGGCGATCCCTGGAAGCTGGACCTCAGACTTTCAGGCAGAGGACAAGGTCACCAAGATCGGCCAGATGATCATGCGGACCTATCGAATAAACGCAAGCAACGAGTTGGCACTGAGTGACGACAGCGTTCCCACATCGACCACGACATCGATCCTGGCATCCGACATTGTCATGCTCAAGGCGCAGTACGGCATTGCGCCTGCTGGCAGCCAGACTGTCAACCAATGGGTCAGTGCAACCGTTGCAAACGGCTTCGATGTGCTCACCATGGCGAACGTCAAACTCATCAAGGCGGTGCGTGTCGTGATCGTTGCGCGCAGCGCCAAGATGGAAGTGCCCGGCACCACAACCGTCGCGCCGGTCGCTTGGCCAGACGCGGCGTCGCCGGTCATCGACCTGAGCACCGATCCGAACTGGCAACGTTATCGCTACCGTACCTACCAGTTGGTGATTCCGATTCGCAACGTGATCTGGGCCAACGTATGACGTCGCGCCGACTGCCTTTGCCTGTTACGCGTCACCAGCAACGCGGTGTGTCGCTGGTGATCGCGATGATTTCGCTGATCGCGATGACATTGGCCGGGCTGGCGCTGATCCGTGCCGTGGATACCACCAACCTGATATCCGGCAACCTGGCGTTTCGTCAGGCCACGCTGCATACGACGGACGTCGGTGTCGAGACGGCGTTTGCCACGCTGGATACCGTGATTGTGCCGACCTCGCTGGACGCCGAGTATCCGGCCGGTTGTGCGGCCGGCTCCTGCAACTATTACCCGGTCCGGCAGGCCGTCAATGCCAATGGGGAACTCGCTACGATTGACTGGACACTCGTTCCCAGCGCCGTGGTCGATGGCAGTTATGCGGTGCAGTATGTCATCGACCGCCAATGTGACGGCCCGGCGCCGGTCACCGATGTCGCAGGCAAATGCATGCGTACCGCTGACCAGACGACTGGCAGCAAGAAGGCCGGCGCGGTCGCGTTCACATCGGCGGCCCAGGTCTATTACCGCGCAACAGTTCGTGTGGTCGGGCCACGCGATACGGTGCGCCTCGTGCAGACGATTTTTGCGCGCTGAAGACCGCGAACCACACACCACCGGGGCCCAGCATATGTCTGACATCTACCATCTCCCAGTCGTTTCACCACCTGCCTGCCGCGCGCAGGAGATGCCGGGCCGGGGCCGGTTGCGCTTCTCCGCCGCCGTCGCAGGTGTGTGGTTGTCGCTTTGCCTGGCTGTGCCATCGGCACACGCGCAATCGACCGATATCGCCAATGTGCCGATGGCGGTGTCCAGCATGGTGACGCCCAATGTGCTGATCATGCTTGACAACTCGCAGTCGATGGATGCGTTGATGGGCGGCGTGCTGGTGTCGGGCAACAACGCCAACACCCGCAGCAATATCGGTCGCAGCGTGATGCGCACTGCAGTCACCAATTTCCGCAACTCGTTCAACTGGGGGGTGATGAGTTATGGCATGAGCTCAAATCCACCGGATCTGAACAGCACCTATGTCTACTACCTGGGCAGCGCCGCCGGCATGGTCTTCACGTCGAATTGCACCGGATTTGTTGCCGGCGTGTTCAATGGCGCCCCGGCCATACCGGGGGTGTCGACTGCCGGCGGCGGCCGCTGTATCGCCAATCCCCAGCCTTCTGTCGGACGCGAGTTCGTCACGTTCGACCTGACCTCGGATGACTCGAACATCGTTGACGCGCTGTACTTCGGCGCATACGGCGGCGCGCCGGCCAAAAACCAGCTGTGGGCACCGGCCTCAAACACCGCCAACCCCACCACATACTCCTGGTATGACAACCACAATACAACTGTCAATACTTGGAACGTCCCCGCGGATTTCAGTTCGTTCTTTTTCAGTTCCAGCCTGACGCCCACGGATGCCGGCTTCGTGCCCGGCAATTTCGGTGCCGCGCTGCCGAATAATATTTCCCGTTCACTCTACATGCCCAGAGGCTGGGGCTATATTTCGAACGTCAGCGGCGCCGGTACGCTGAACCGGGCCGTACAAGCCGATTCGGCTGGCCACTACACGGCGCTGCAGACCTTGTTGGGCAGTGAAACCACTGGCGCGACCGGAGAAGTGAAGAACGGCGCCGTCTTCACCACGCTCACCGGCACCGTCAACACGGCCAAGAGCTACTTTTCCGGAACTCTGGGAGGTAGCACGACGCCGGTGGCGCAGACCTGCCAGAAGAACTTCGTCATGATGGTGACCGACGGTTTGCCGACCGGAACAACGGGTGGCGCGCTTTATTCGGCTGCGGCCCGCACCAATACCTGCGACTGGAACACCACGACCAACAGCTGCAACAGTGGAACTTTCGGCACCGCAGCAACCGACCTCATCACTGCCGTCGGCGCCATGCGCACCACCACGGTTCCCGGATTCAGTTCGACCGACAAGGACGGCACCGGTGCCGTGACCGGCAAATACGACGTGCAGACCTATGTCGTCGCGTTGGGCGAAACCGTCGCCAACGCACAGGCACTGTCGGTCATGAATGCGCTGGGCAACGCCGGCGGCACCGGACCGGCGTTGCCGGCTGGCGACGCGACGGCCTTCGCCAATGCGATTACCAAGATTTCCGACAACATCACCGCCAAGGTCGGAGCGTCGGCGGCAGTGGCGGTGGCCAACGCCCACGTCACGTCGCTCGACAACGCGTCATTTGCGACCAGTTACAACTCCGGAACCTGGACCGGCGACATCGACTCGTTTGCGATCGACGTGACCACCGGCGTTCCGTCGACGCTATCGTTGTGGTCGGGTGGCTCTGCCAGTACCCAGCTCGATGCCCGCACCTCGGCCAACCGCTACCTGGCGACGTCGATCGACACCGCCGGCACGATTGGCGGTATTCAATTCCAGCCCAGCAGCGCGACCATCGGCGGCGCCGTGTTGTCCAAGCTCAGCGCGGCACAGCAGACGCTTCTCAATACCCCCACCACCACGGATGGCGCGTCGGTGCTGGCCTACCTGCGCGGCGACCGCAGCGGCGAGACGGCAGGCACCTACCGCCCGCGGGTGCACGTGCTTGGTGACATGATCAACGGCGAGCCGGTGCTGGTGCGTGCGCCGAGCGCGGGCTACGCGGACACCGGGTACAGCAGCTTCGCGAGCACCAACGCGAGCCGCACACGCATGTTGTTCCAGGGTGCCAACGACGGCATGTTGCACGCCTATGTGGCGAGCACCGGTGCTGAAGCCTGGGCCTACATCCCCAACCTGATCATGGGCAGCCTGAACAACCTCAGCAGCAAGGCGGCGTTTACGCACAAGTATTACGTCGACGGCACGCCGGTGGCAGGTGACGTCGACTTCAAGCAGGTCGACGGCGCGACCGGCACCGGCACGGACTGGCGCACGATTCTGGTCGGTGCCCTGGGCAAGGGTGGCCGCGGCTATTTCGCACTGGACATCACGTCGCCGGTCGCGGCCAGCGAAGCGGATCTCGCCAGCAAGGTACTGTGGGAGTTTCCGAACAGCATCACGAACGCGACCGACCGTAGCGCGGCCCTACTGAATATGGGTTATTCGTATGGCAAACCCATCGTCATCAAGACCCGGGCCAAGGGCTGGGTGGTGCTGGTGGCCTCGGGCTACAACAACGGAACGAACGCCGGCGACAGTGGTGGCGACGGGCTGGGGCACCTGTATGTCATCAATCCCCAGACCGGCGACCTGCTCAAGGACATTGTGACCACCGGTTGCACCGGCACGCCGGCCTCGAATCCGTGCGGCCTTGCACAGCTGAGTGCCTACGTGGCCAATGGCGCGGACAACACCGCGGAATATGTCTATGGCGGCGACCTCAAGGGCAATGTGTGGCGCATTGACTTTACCGGCAACAGCGTCGCCAGCTGGGCGATCGCGAAGTTCGCCGAACTCAAGGATGCGAGCAACAATCCGCAGCCGATCACGACGTCGCCCGAGCTCGCGCTGGTCGGCACGCAGCGCATGGTGTATGTCGGGACCGGCCTGTACCTGGGCAACACCGACGTGCCTGGATCGGTCGGTGCCAGTGCCTCGTCGACGCAGACCCAGTCGATGTATGGGCTCAAGGATGTGTTGACGACCGCGCTGCCCACGGCGCTGCGCACGACGCTGCAGCAGCAGACGTTCGTGACCACCGGTACCACCCGGACGGCCACCAACAACGCGGTCAACTATGCGACGCAGAACGGCTGGTACATCGATTTCCCGACCTCGGGCGAGCGCCTCAATACCGACCCGACCATTGCGGTAGGTGCGCTGATCTTCACGACCAACATCCCGAGTGGCGTCGTGTGCCAGCCCGGCGGCAGCAGCTGGGAGTATTTCATCAACCTGAAGACCGGTGGACTGGTAGATTATTCGACGGTCGGCTATTCGGGCGTATTCCTGGGCAACGCGCTGGCCAGCCGCCCGGTGCTGATCCAGCTGCCCAGTGGCAAGGTGGTGTCGCTGGTGCGTTCATCCGATGCCAAGACGATCGAGAAGGACGTGCCGGTCGCGCCACCCTCTGCCGGCGCCCGGCGCATTTCGTGGCGCGAGTTGTTCAGGTAACCAATAGCCGGTTCACTTCAAGAGGTGTTACAGCATGCAAACAAGGCTCTTATATCTGGCTGCCGCCGCGTTGTTGGGGCTCGCGTCTGGCGGCGCTGCGTTGGCAATTCAGCCGGCCGGTGCAGTCCAGCCCAGTGGCAGTGGCAATGGGGTGGCTTCGTCTTCGGCGTCCAGGGTCGAGCGGGGCGGTACTGTCGGTGCGGTTGACTGGCGCAAGCGTACCCTGGTCGTTGACAACGTGGCCTATCCCATTTCCGCATCACCGGTGATCGTGCATGGGCCGGACGGCCAGCGCGACAGCAAGACGGTCGAGCTGAAGCCGGGCATGCAGATCCGCTTCAGTACCTCGCGGAGCAATTTTTCGGCTACCGACCAGGTGGTGGAGATATGGGTCACCGATATGCGGACCAGGCCGGTCGGCAAATAGCAGTTGGGAATCTGTCGGGTTTTTTGACAACCTGCAACAGGTGATTCTGCTTGCTGGAGCTAGAGCGTTGATTCCAAATGTCAAAAAAGACGTGGCGCGAAATTTGCTTATCCTTTGGAGTTCAATTTGAATCCACAACAGGAGAA
>JBDTMH010000056.1:0-21523 GCA_039934375.1 Burkholderiaceae bacterium
TGTCGTTGATCAGGTTCAGCAGGTGTTTGCCGCTGGAGTGGATGATGTCCAGGTGCTTGCTGGCCTCGCTGGACTGGCGCAATCCGCTGCGCCGCAACACTTCTGTGAAGCCGAGGATGGCGTTCATCGGGGTGCGGATCTCGTGGCTCATATTGGCCAGAAACTGGCTTTTGGCCTCGTTGGCAGCATCGGCCTGCTCCTTGGCCACCTGCAGCGCCACGCCGCGCTGTTCGAGTTCGGTCACGTCCTGGAAACTGATCACCACCGCCTGTATGCCACCGGCGTCGTTGAGTATCGGCGAGCAGTTGGCGCGCAGTGCGTAACGCGCGCCGCTGCTGCTGCTGACATTCATCTGCACGTCACGCTTGGGCTGCTTGTCGAGCAGCGCACTTTGCCAGGGCAGTTCGCCTGCCTCCAAGCTTGATCCGTCGCCCCGGCTCCAGTGGAATCCCGATGGCGATCGGCCGATCAGCTTGTTTTCGGGCACGCCCAGCATCAGGCTGGTCGATTTGTTGGCCAGCACGATGTTGCCCTGGTGATCGAGTACCACCAGGCCCTCGGCCAGGGTGTCGTAGGCTGCCCGGACGCGCTGCGGCACCGCGCGTGAAGGGTCGAGCGCGCGCAACATGCGGCGCAGGTAGAAATAGTACAACACGCTGCAGACCAGGAACGTGAATGCGGACAGCTTGAGGCTCGGATCCTGCAGATAGCCAGCCCAGCCGTCGGCCCGTAGCGGGGTGAAACGCAGTTCCACATTGCCCCACTGCGCGCCGGACTGCCAGACCGGTACGCTGATCGCGGCGTCGGTCGATGGCGCGTTGGGCAGGGCAGTCCACTGCTTGGCGTGATCATGGATGTCCAGCAGCAACGAGCCGTCGATCCGGCGCACGCCGATCGACAACAGGTCGGAATTGCGCTCACTGATGAATGCCAGTGCGTCGGCCAGGTGTTCGGCCTTATCGTCGTTGAGCACGGACGAAACCACGATCGCAATTGTCTCGGCCATCACCGCACGGTGCTGGCGTTGCAACGCCTCTCCATCCGGGATGAGATGCAGGTAGGCCGCCAACAGCAGCACGCCGACGGTCAACGCCGACAGGCCCAACGCGAGATGCAGGCGGGACGAAAGCCGTCGCATGAACGCGAATGGATTCATGGAGTCGATTTGTCCTGCAAGTTTCCGGCGCCGTGCCCGGTGCCGTTCACTGTCGTTGCGGTGGATGAAGCCACAAGCTTCGCTGGCACCGTCGACGCATGTGGACTCTTGTCGAACAACCGCTCGACATCCTGCTCGTCGCTCGTCACCTCACCTCGTTTGCGCCGGTTCATGTTTGTGGATGTGACCACCGGCAACGGATCCAGCATCTGCCATGCCGGCAATGCCGACAACATCGAGCTGAGCAGCACGCCGCCACGGATCAACCAGATGATATAGCCGACCGACAGGCCGCTGCTCAGTGCGATCGCGGAGGCGATCTGTGTTTGTTGCGCACCGCTTTCCTGCGCCATCTGCCGTCGCATTTCCTCGAGTTTGCGCAGCAGGTCTTGCTGCTGGCCATATCCCAGTGACGATCTGCTCACGGTGATCTGGTCCAACTGGCTGACCAGTGCGGGTGCCAGCAACGGTGCGGGTGCAGCGACGGGGGTGCCCGACACGTCCATCAGCTGGAACGGCCGTGGGCCGGGCGCGAACGCCGCCGAATCGATCTGGAACACCAGTGAACTTCCGGTTGGCGCACTTTCATTGCCGCCGGCATCCAGGGCCGGCAACTGGGCCAGGGCTGCTGGCGCGCGCGTCTCGGTCACGGGTTCGGCCGCCGCCACTTTGGCGGTTGATGTCGCCTTTTCCGGAGTGGCGAGCGGTTCGACCGGTGTGCTGGCAGGTGTCGACGCAAAATCGAGCTGCGCCGGCGCGGGTGCCGCGGCAGGGGCCAATACCGCGACCGAGAACACGGCTTGCGCCGATGCGCCCGCGGTGTCGGTGGCAAGAACCCGTAACTGCATCACACCGACGTCTGTGATGGTCGGAGTTCCCGAAAAAGTGAGGGTCAGCGGGTCGAAATGCAACCAGCCGGGCAGCGCGTTTCCGTTAGCCTGGGCAGCGCTGTAGACCATGCTGTCGCCAACGTCCGGGTCCACGAAGCTTGCTGCCGGTAACTGGAACAGGGTCGAAACGGCCACTACCGCCGCCTGGTTCGCCGGTTGCAGGGCCAGTCGTGGTGCATCCTCGACCGCCAGCACATTCAATGTGGCTGTGATGCTTGCGCTGAGTGCCCCACCCGCACCGCTGTTGCCGCCATCGTTGATATCGATGCGCAGCGAGACGCTGTCGGTCGCGTCGGGCGCCGTGACAAATACCAGTTGGCCGTTCGCGATGAGAGCGTTGATGTCGGCGATCGATCCGGTGAGCGACAGAACGCCGGCATTGTTGATTGACGTCACGCCTGCGCAAGGGCCGGCCAGCAGGGTGCCCTGGCTGACGCTGAACGACGCGGTGACAGCGGACGTGCCTGCGTCCGGATCCTTGAACAATATACCTGTCAGCGCGCCAGGCGTGTCTTCCACGATCAGCCAAGCCGCAGGTGCCGATACCGTGGGTGCATTGTTGACGGACACCACATCGAGCGTGTTCGTTCGTGTGGTGGTATCAACGTCTGTGCCGCCGTTGGCGGTGCCGCCATCGTCCTGGACACGGAAACCAAAATTCGCGTAAGCGACGCCGTGGGCATTGGGCGCCGGCGTGAATACCAGCTGCCCCGTGTCGATCAGGTTTGCGGCGACGAACTGATTGTCCACCACCACCATTCCCGCCAGGGTAAGGCTGCCCTGCACAGGTACGCCGGCGATCCGTATGCCGATGAAAGCATTGGCGGGCAGGTCGTTCGCATCGGTGAATCCGAAGTCGGCGCGGCTGAACGTGTGACTGCCGTCCTCCAACAGCGTCAGCGTCGTGTCGGCCCCGGTGGGAGCGTCGTTGACCGCGACAACGTCGATCATCATGGTGCGCGGCGTTGGGTCCAGATCCGCGCCGCCATTGGCCGTGCCACCGTCATCCTGCAGCTGGAACAGGAAGTTGGCGTATCCGGCACCGCTGGCATTCGCGTCAGGCACGAACAGCAATTGCCCGGCCAGGATGTCCGATGCCAGCACCACGTCGTTGCTGGCGACGGTCGAACCCGACAGCGTCAGGCGCCCGGCTGCGGGCACCGAAGTGACAAGCACGGCAAGCAGGTTGTTCGCAGGGGAGTCGTTGATATCGCTCAGCGCGAAATCGGCAAGGGTGAATTGGTAGGCCTGGTCCTCCAGCGTCGTGACGGTGCGATCTGCACCCTGGGGCGCATCGTTCACCGGCGTCACATCGAGCGTCACGGTGCGCAGCGTCTGGTCGATATCCTGGCCCCCATTGGCAGTGCCGCCATCGTCCTGGACACGGAACCCAAAATTCGCATAGGCGACGCCGTGGGCATTGGGCACCGGAGTGAATACCAGCTGCCCCATGTCGATCAAATTTGCGGTGACGAACTGGTTGTCCGTCACCACCAGGCCCGACAGCGTAAGGCTGCCCTGCAGGGGTACGCCGGTGATGCGTATGCCGATGAAGGCATTGGCGGGCAGGTCACCGGTATCGATGAACCCGAAGTCGGCCAGCGAGAAGACATGGCTCGCATCCTCCGGCACGGAAACCGTCCGGTCCTGCCCTATTGGCGCATCGTTGATCGACAGGACCCGGGTTGCGGTGTCCACCACGCCCGAGCTGAAAGCCGAGGCACCGCCATTGGTCGTCACATCGATCGGGGCGCCAGACACGACCGTCACCGAATCGTCGATGAGCCGCACCGACAGGACGTTCGGCGTGCCGTGGTAGCCCGGCGCCGGCAGAAACCGCAGCCGATCGCCCAAGCCCAGGCCGAGCGCGGACGCGTCCGACACCGCACCCACATCGGACCAGTTGCCGCCGGCATCGACGGAATATTGCCAGCGACCCTGCGTCCCATCCAGTGCCAGCGCCTGTACTGCAACTCCCGCCAGCGCGTTACCACCGGGGTCGGCCGCGTCGGCCGCGTCGCTGAAGTTGCCCAGGTACAAGGCACTCACGCTGGCGCCCGCGGGCGCCGTCGCGTCCTCGGTCGTGTCGTTCAGGCTGGCGGTACCGGCGGACAGCGGCGCGTCGTTGACTGCGGTCACGTTGAATGTGATCGTGCGCGCGACGGGATCCAGGTCAGTCCCGCCGTTGGCGGTGCCGCCGTCATCCTGCAGCTGGAACGACAGGCTGGCGTAGCCCGGGCCATTGGCATTTGTCGCAGGCGCGAATGCCAGCTGCATGGCATCGATGTCGGCAACGCTGACGAACTGCCCCGCAGCGACCAGTTGACCGCTCAGTGTCAGTTGTCCGGCCCCGGGCAATGTGTCGATGCGCACGTTGCGCAGCAGGTTGGCGGGCAGGTCGTTCGCATCGGTGAATCCGAAGTCGGCGCGGCTGAACGTGTGACTGCCGTCCTCCAACAGCGTCAGCGTCGTGTCGGCCCCGGTGGGAGCGTCGTTGACCGCGACAACGTCGATCATCATGGTGCGCGGCGTTGGGTCCAGATCCGCGCCGCCATTGGCCGTGCCACCGTCATCCTGCAGCTGGAACAGGAAGTTGGCGTATCCGGCACCGCTGGCATTCGCGTCAGGCACGAACAGCAATTGCCCGGCCAGGATGTCCGATGCCAGCACCACGTCGTTGCTGGCGACGGTCGAACCCGACAGCGTCAGGCGCCCGGCTGCGGGCACC
This sequence comes from Burkholderiaceae bacterium, assembly GCA_039934375.1. GTDB lineage: Bacteria > Pseudomonadota > Gammaproteobacteria > Burkholderiales > Burkholderiaceae_C > CAISIP01. The sequence continues at coordinate 4,775 of JBDTMH010000056.1, forward strand.
GAAGTGACAAGCACGGCAAGCAGGTTGTTCGCAGGGGAGTCGTTGATATCGCTCAGCGCGAAATCGGCAAGGGTGAATTGGTAGGCCTGGTCCTCCAGCGTCGTGACGGTGCGATCTGCACCCTGGGGCGCATCGTTCACCGGCGTCACATCGAGCGTCACGGTGCGCAGCGTCTGGTCGATATCCTGGCCCCCGTTGGCAGTGCCGCCATCGTCTAGTAGCTGGAATCCGAAACTGGCATAACCGACGCCATTGCCATGCGCCGTTGGTGTGAACACCAGTTTGCCGCCGTCGATATCGGCCGCGGTCACAACGTCCATGGCTGCTACCGCCACTCCGTTCAGTGTCAACACACCGGCAGATGGCAGGCTGCTGACAAGCACACCGAGCAATAAGTTGCCGGGGCTGTCCGATGGATCGCTGAAGCCGAAATCGACGCGCGTAAAGGCATACCCGGCGTTTTCAAGTACGGTGAGCGTCTGGTCGACGCCGACCGGGGCATCGTTGACCGGCAGCACGGTCACGTTCGCACCCGCCGTGGCCGCACTGAACGCGCTGTTGGCGCCGTTGATCGACGTATCGGCCGTGCTGCCGGACACGCCGGTGGTCCGGTCCCAAGCCCGGAAGGTCAGGCCGGAATTCACGGTCCCGTTCCAGTTGGCTCCCGGCACAAAGCGTACAAAACTTTGCCCATCGGCAGACAGCAGCCGCGCGTTGTCGAAAGCCGGGCTCCCGAAGGCCAGTGTCACGAAGCTGCTCCAGCTGGCGCCACCGTCCCTGCTGTATTGCCAGTCGCCACCATTGCTGTTGGTCACGCCGACCACTGCGATACCGGCCAAGGCGCCAGGATTTGCGTCACTGACATGGCCGATGATCAGCGCCGAGACCGATGTACCGGAGTCATTCACGGCGTCTTCGAAAATTGTCTGCAGGTTTTCCGAGCCTGACAGCACCGGCGCATTGTTGACAAACGACACGTTGATCGCCACGTCGCTGGAATCGCCTTTGGGGCCACCGCTGCCGCTGTTGCCCAGATCGTTGCTGGCGATCGTCAGCGTCGTGCTGCCGGTAAACACCGGGCCGGGAAAAAATTGCAGACCGTTCAGTGCGACGTTGATATCGGCCAGCGTGCCTGAAAAACCCATGCTGGCGTCGTTCGTGCCGGTAGTGCCCGCGTCCAGTGTCAGACCGTTGATGCCATTGAGGGTCAGGCTGCCGGTGCCGACCGAGAGCGTCAGATGCACCACAGCGCCACCGACGTCCACGTCCGCAATCACAATGGCGTTTGCGCCAGCCGACGAGAAAACCAGCGTGGTGTTGCTGGCGATGTTCTGTGCTGGCGGAACCGTGTTGACCGGCGCATCGTTGACCGCTGTCACGTCCAGCGTCATGATGCGGGCTGTCAGGTCCTGGCGCACACCTGCGTTGCTGGTGCCACCGTTGTCACCCACCAGGAACGTGAAGCTGGCGTAGCCAGCCCCATTGCCATTCGGCCCCGGGGTATAGCGCAAATTGCCTGCATTGAGGCTGGCTACGGAAATCAGCTGGTTGGCGGTCACAGGGGCGCCCGACAGGGTAAGGTTGCCTTGCAGCGGCAGGCTGGCGATCTGGACATCGGTCAAGGTGTTGGCCGGACTGTCGTTGGGGTCAGTGAAGCCGAAGTCCGCCACCGAGAAGATGAATATGCCGTCCTCCGGCATAACCACGGTCTTGTCCGCGCCGACCGGCGCGTCGTTGACCGACGCCACGCTGATGGTCGCTGTATTGGGGGTCGGGTCCAGGTCCACGCCGCCATTGGCGACGCCACCGCTGTCCTGCACCTGGAACGTGAAACTGGCGTAGTTGCTTCCGTTGGCGTTGGCGAGCGGGACGAAAACCAGCTTGCCGTTGCCGACGTCGGTGGCGGATACGAAATTTCCGGCAACCACCGCCACGCCATTGAGTTGCAGGCTGCCATTGATGGGCGCCGTGGTGACCTTGACGCTCTGCAGCGCATGGGCGGGGAAGTCACTGGCATCGCTGAATCCAAAGTCGGCGAGCGAAAAGACGTAGGGCGTATCCTCGTTCGTCGAGAGGCCAACGTCGCTGCCGGCCGGCGCATCGTTGACCGGCGTCACGTTGACCGTCATGCTGCGTTCGGTGGTGTCCAGGTCGACGCCGCCGTTGGCCGTGCCGCCACTGTCCTGCACCCGAAAGCCGAAATTCGCGTACGCGGCTCCGTTCGCGTTCGCCGCCGGCGCGAACTTCAGGTTCCCGGCATTGATGTTGGCCAGTGAAATGAACTGATTCAACGCCACCGCCGAACCCGACAAGGTCAGCGTTCCGGTGACCGGCAGCGACGTGATGCGCACGTTGATCAGCGTGTTGGCGGGGGTGTCGTTCGGATCGCTGAAGCCGAAGTCGCTGGCGGCAAAGGTATAGGTGGCGTCCTCCAGCACTGTCACGGTCTTGTTCGAGCCCACCGGGGCATCGTTGACGGCAGTCACATTCAGCGTGAGCGTGCGCGCGACCGGATCCAGATCGACGCCGCCGTTGGCCGTACCGCCGTCGTCCTGTACCTGGAAGTTGAGTGTCGCGTACGGTGTGCCACTGGCATTGGGGACCGGAGTGAACACCAGGCGACCGAGGCCGATGTCGCTGGCGGACACGAACTGATTTGCCGCTACGGCGGCGCCGTTGAGCTTCAGGGACCCGGTCAGCGGCAAGGTGGTGATGCGCACATTGAGCAAGACGTTGGCAGGTACGTCCTGCGGGTCCGAGAAGCCGAAATCCGTGACGGTGAACGTATAGGACGCGTCTTCCAGCCATGTGATGGTCTTGCTGATACCGGTGGGGGCATCGTTGCGCGCGGTGACGCTGATGGTGCGATTGGCCGCAACACTGTCCGCCTGACCGTCATTGACGACGAAGGACACGGTGCGGTTGGCGGTGGAGGGCGCCTCACTCGTGTTCGTATAGGTCACCGACCGCAGAGCGGCCTGGTAATTGGCCATGCTGGCACTGCCGCTCAAGACCAGCACGCCGGTGCCGGCGTTCCAGCTGCCGGTGATGCCGTTCTGGTTGGTGAATGCCAGCACGTCCTGACCGCTGGAGAAGTTCGCGGCGATGCGAATCGTTGCACTTGCCAGCGTTGGGCCGTCCGCATCGGTGACAAGCAAACCGGCGTCGATGGCGCGCGGACCATCGTTCTCGACGTAGGCCAACGATCCGCTGCTGGCAGTGGCGACCGGCGGCACATTGGGTGGCGCGAATATCCGGGCACTGATGCCCTGGGAATCGGCGGCGCTCTCGCCGCTCCAGACCACGACGAAATGGTCCGTGTCGCCGAGCACCGCTGCCGACGATGCCTCCTGATCGTTGCTGGTGTATTGATTGACGGCGAACGCGTTTGCCGCCGGGCTGCCGGTAGCGGTGTACTTGCGCGCAAAGACATCCAGCCCTGAACTACCGGTCTTTTCGTATGTGACGATGAAGCTGCCGTCGCCAGCCATGGCGATCGACGCACTGGTGGCATTGCCTGAATCGACCTGAAAAGCGGCGCCGCGCGTGCTTCCGTTGGCAAGGTATGGCACTCCCCAGACGCCTGGCGCCTGGGTACTTACCCTGTTGACGATGGTGAAGTTACCGCCATTGTCCATGGCGATGGCGGCCCCCGATGCCGCTACCGAGGCGTTATCCACCTGTCCGCGGGCGCCCTGCGCAACGCCGCTGGTGGCAAAACGCTGAAAGTACAGGTCGCCGCCGGCGTCGTAGGCGATGACGAAGTTGCCGGAGCCATCCATCGCCACTGCCGCATTGCGCTCAGTGCCGCCGTCGATGACATTTCCGCGCTGCTCGGTGGCGTCGATTGGCGTGCCATTCGCCGAGAAACGCCGGAAGTAGATGCCCGCATTGTCCGAAGCACCACGGCCTTCCCAGGCCACGACCAGATCACCGCTGGTCCGGTTGATGGCGATGACCGAATTCTGCTGGTCGCCCTGGGTCGTCGTGTTGACCCGAATGTCATTGAGGTCCAGTGCATTGCCACTGGCGCCGAAACGCCGCAGGTAAACGCCGGTCCTGTCGCCGTCCTGTCCGTTGCTGGTCCAGGTGACGGCAAAGTTTCCGGCGGCATCGGAGACGACACGGGCCTGGTTCTGGTCGCCGTTGGCGACTTTGTTGATCTGGATTTCACCCGAGAGCGCCGTGCCGTCTGCCGCGAATCGGCGTGCGAATACGCCATCTGTGTCGCTCACAGTCTCCTGACCTTTGCTGGTCCATACCACGACGAAGTTGCCGGCCGCATCGTAGGCCACCGCATTCTGGCTGCCGCGGTTGAGCGCCGCTGTGGATTGGTCTTTGCTCGTCGTGGCGTTCACCTGAAAATCGTTGCCCAGCAAACCCGCCCAGGCGCCTTGCAGGGTTGCGCTGGCCACGCTGCCCGCTTCGATCGGTCCGGTATGTTGCTCCAACACCCAGTTGCCGCCCATCGCCGCGGCGCCGGTCGGGTCCACGCTGGCGGCCACGTCGGCACCGGTCAGCAGCGCCAGGTCGCGTATCAGTTGCTGGCCGCTGCCGGTCTGCGCGAGATCGCAGCCGTACAGCAGCAGATCGGCATTGCCAGTCAATGCGCCGGACCAGGATGCGAACAGATCGGCGCGCGCCAGCAAGGTTTGCGCATCCAGCGTGGCGCTGCCCAACTGCATCTGGCCGTTGCTGCCGTGGGCAAGCACATGCACCGCCGTGATGTCGGAGCGTTGCGCCAGGCTGCTGGTGATCAACGCAATGCCGTCCTGATCGGCGGCAATGGTCACGACGTCGATGGCCCGGCCGTTGGCCTGCTGCCTGTGCAGGTCCTGCATCAGCGTATCTGCGTCGGGAACGGAAAGGTCGACAAAGACTATTTCGCTGCTGCGCTGGACTGCATCGCTGGCGCCGTTGATTTGCACCGGCTGCTGCAGCACGACTCCGGCGTCACCATGCCCGACCAGAAATGGCGCCAGGTCGGCCGAGTGCAGGATACGATCCTCCATCGTCTCAACGACCGGACGCAGGCCGGACATGGAATGGGTCATCGCTGCAGCCAGGGGTGCCGGTGGTGACTCAGACGATTGGCCCCGGCCGCGCCGGTGACTCGCGCCGGTACGCCGCCGGCGCGGGCTTGGGACGGGTCAATGTGGGGGGTGGGGGTGGCGCAGGTTCGGGTGGCAACTCGGCGGCGCCGGGAACCTCGGCCTTGCAGCGCAGTCCTGCGGGCAGGCGATTGTCGGGATTGGGCAGGCTCAGGCGGACGCGAAAGCTGTTGCTGGCGGCATCGAGCACCTTGTCCACATGCTGAACCGTGGCCTGCACCGGCTCGGCACCAGGCAGCTCGGGACGGACTGTGATCTGGTCGCCTTTGGCCAGCCGACCGTACAAGGCGGTGGGCACCAGCAGCTCGACGCGCAGCGGGTTGATCACGGCGATGCGCAGCATGGGAAGTTGCTCGACGCGCTCGCCCACGTTGACGTAACGCTCGGCCACCACGCCGGCGAACGGGCTGCGCACACTGCGGATCGCCAACTGCGCCTGTGCCACGCGCCGCTCCTGGATCCAGATCTTTTGCTGGCTGTCGACCTGGCTGAGCTTCTGGCGCGCCACTTCGGCTTCGCCGCGCGCCTGCTCGACCGCCTGCGCGGATACAAAGTTCTGCGCGACCAGCGACTCGGCACGGCGGACCTTTTGCAGGGCCAGATCCAGGCTGGCCCTGGCCGCAAGGATTTCCGCGTCGACCTTGGCCCGGGTGTTGGCCACTCCGACATTGGCGCTTTCGATGTCGTTGCGCAAGGTCGCCAGCGTCTGTCCGGCCTTGACGACATCGCCGCGTTCGACATACATGCGGTCAACCAGCCCTATGACCTGCGAGCCGACATCGGCGACCCGGTCCGGCTCGATCAGGCAACCCACGGCGCGGGCTATCGGCGATGGGGCCGGCGACGCCGCCAGCAATGGCGTCGGTGCGAGGATCAGTGCCGCCAGCAGCAGCCACGGGCTGTTACGCCATGGAGCCGACCGATCAACGGGGCTGGCAACAAGGTAGTTCAAAGGGTGGGTGCGGGAGTCGGCCGGTCGCAATGTGTCCATGGAGCAAGCATAGATGACGGTGCCAACCGGTAAGTGCGGAAAAGCAACGGGTTTGTGCACCTATCCCGCCGAAATGTGCCGCCGCTGCTCCGGCTTTGGCATCGTTTTCCCATGGGCGATCATGATAGCAGCGCATCTGCCAGAGGTGTTGGGCAAAAGTCACGAGAGGCGACCCGCAAACGCCAGCCGGCGCTCCCATTGGAGGTCCTGTTCGAGCAATTGTTGGCGCATTCGCCGGCGCCGGTGTTCCTCCTGCCATTGCCACCACACCAGCCGGCTGTGCGCGATCCGGTTGTGCAGACCGCTGCCTGGAGCCATCTGCACCGGCCCAGGCGGCGCCACTTCGGCGTCGGACTTGTCAGGGTCGGGCGTGTCAGGGTCGGGCGGGCCCGAGCCGGGCATGTCACAGATCCAGTGTTCGCAGCTGCCAGGGTCGCCGTGGCGCGCGGCGCGTCCCGCCAACTGCCGGTCGAGCCGGTGCGACGGGTTGTGCTGACAGGAGATCACGTGCAGGCCTCCGACAACCAGTGCCGGCGCATCCGGCTCGATATCGGTGCCACGGCCCGCCATGCGGGTTGCCACGGTGACCCGGCCGTGGCAACCGGCCTGTGCCACGATGGCCGCCTCCTGGTCGTCGTGCAGCGCGTTGAGCAGCTGATGGGTGATGCCCGCCTGCTGCATGTGTGCCGACAGCTGCAGGGATGCAGCCACGCTGTCGGTTCCAATCAATACCGGCCGTCCAGTCGACTGCAGCGTTACGACACGGGCGGTGACGGCGGCGAACAAATCGTTCATGCTGGCAAAGCTGCGCAGCGGCAGGTATTTGCGCCGGTCCGGCTGGTGCAGTGGAATACCAACGACCTGCGCCCCATACACCTGGCGCAACTCGGCACGGGCTTCGCGCAAGGTGCCGCTGATGCCGCACAGCCGCCAATAGCGCTGGAAAAAGCGCTGAAATGTGGTCTGCGCCACGGTTTCCGTTTCCGGTGGCGGGCTCAGTCCCTCCTTGAGCGCTACCAGCGTGTGCAGGCCACGCGACCAGACCCGGCCGTGCGCGACCCTGCCGGTCACCTCGTCGATCAGCTCGATTTCTCCTTCGCGCACCAGATAGTGGGTGTTGCGCCGGAACAGGTGCAGCGCGGCCAGCGCCATGACCACGGCCTCGCGCCGGTAGCGGGCGCGTTGCCATGGCCCCGCCAGCGGCTGCGCCAGATGCGCCAGTTGCTCTTCCCCCGTCGGCGTGAGGTGGGCGACGCGATCCGCCAGCGCAAGCCGATAATCGCGCCCCTGCGTCAGGCGACGCGCCAGCGCCAGCGCCTGCCACAGGAAGGCGCGCCGGGCCGCGTGTGGCGCCGCACGTGACAGGATCAATGGCAACTCGGCTTCATCGAGCAGGATGCTGTCGGCTTCGTCGACCAGCGCGATGCACAGCCCGCGCAGCAGTGGCGCGGACGCGGATTGCGGCCCCAGCGCCTGCGGCGGGTTTGCTTGCCGGGGACGCTCGGCCATGGACTGGCGGTCGCGCAGAAAGTCGAATGCCAGGTCCTTGGCGGTGGCGTAGACGATGTCGTGGCGATAGACCGCGCGGCGCGGCGCGTCGCCCAACACGCCCGCGACGCTGGCAACGCGCAGGCCAAGCGCCGCAAACAGGGGAGCCATCTGGCGCGCGTCGCGGCCGGCCAGATAGTCGTTGGCCGTCACCACATGCACCGGCATGCCGGCCAGTCCCGCCACGGCCGCCGCCAGCGCGATCGCCAGCGTCTTGCCTTCCCCGGTGGCCATCTCGCCCATGTGGTTGTCGAGCAGCGCGCAGGCCGCCATCAGCTGGGTCCGGCGGGGTGTCAGTCCCAAGGTGTTGCAGGCGCTGGTTGCGGCCAGGCCCAGGGCGTGGGCCATCGTGCCTGCGTGCAGGCCTTCGCGGCGCAGTGCGCCGCGCAGGGCCTGCAGCGCGGATCGCTGTTGCGCGACCGGCATCGCAGCAAAGGCTTGCGCGTGCGCCGTTGCCGCGTCTGCGCCGCTGCGGCAGCGGCCCAGTGCCGTGCGCCATTGCAGGCCGCGCCATGGCGGCGCCAGGTTCTCGCTGCCGCGCAGCGGGTAGGAGCCCCAGACCGGGCCGGGCAATGGCAACAGGTGGGCCAGGTCCGGCATCGTGCTGTGGCTCAGAGCTGCCGTTGAAAGTGGCGCGCCCAGGCCCGCTGCAGGGCCTGGGCCAGCTGTAGCGCCAGCGGCGCGAAGCCGCCATCGAAACGTACCCAGGCGCGCTCACCCATGCGCCGGGCGCCGGCCGAGTCCGGCTGCGTCAGCTGCAGATCGAGGACCACCACCGGCTCGCGGGTCAGCAGGCCGTCGGCGTCGGCCGGATCGGTCACGATGTCGCCGCCATGGCGGTTGCCCAGTGCTGCGGTCGGCAGCCGCGTCACCGCCCCCAGGCTGTCATGCAGCACCCGGGCCCGGTGCTCATCGCGCGGTGTGGCACTCAGGCGCACGCTGACCGGACCGTCGAGGCCTTGCAGGTCATTGGCCTGCCGCTGCGGCAACGCCACCCGCACCAGCGTCTGGGCGCCGCTCACCGTCTGGCCGAGCACGTAACCGCGTTTGAGGAACTGCCCCGTCAACTCGTCGACGCGCGGCAGCAGCAGCCGGCCCGCCACCTGTGCCCGCACCTGTAGCAGCTCCAGCCGCTTCAGCAAGCGCGCCAGCGCGGCCTGCGCGGCCTGCAGTTCGGCGCGGCTGTCGCCGGCCAGCGCCTTGTCGCGGGCGCCACTGTTGCCGGGCAAGGCTTGCAGCAGTTCGGCCTCGAGTGCGCGTACCCGCGCGTTTTGCCGCGCGGTGTCGGACGCCAGCTGCGGACTGCTCAGTTGCAGCACCACGTCACCGGGCTGCAGCATTGCGCCGGGCGCCGCAACAATGGCACTGACGAATCCAGCTTCCTCGACCCGCAACTGCGCCTGGTCCGCCGGCCAGACCACGCCTTGCACCAGAGTGGCGCGCGGCCACGGCAGCGCCAGCACCAGTGCCGTCAGCGCGGCACTGGCACCGACCAGCCGGCGCCAGCGGCGTGCCGAATCCTGCTGCGACCAGGCGGCGCGGCGCAGCTGCGCGAACAATTGGTGGATCGGGCGCAGCACCACCTGCCAGCTCAGCACGGCCGCTGCTGCGACCGCCAGCGGCGGCGAGATGCCGGCGATCCAAAACACCGCCAGCGCGGTGATCAGCAGCAGCATCAGCCAGGACAGGGGGGCATACGCGAGCAGCCAGGGCGTCTCGCCACGTGCGACCGGCATCGCTTCGCCGCTGCCGACCTTGAGCAGGCGCCGGCGCAGCAGATCGAGCCACCAGGCACGGCTGCGCGGCCCCAGGTTGGGCAGGCCCAGTGCGTCACCCAGAATGTAATAGCCGTCCAGCCGCTGCAAGGGGTTGCCGTTGAACAGCACGGTCGATACGCCGGCCACCACCAGCAGCACAAAGGCGCAATCACGGGCCAGGCCATCGTCGAGCCACAACCAAAGTGGCAGCGCCAGCGCGGCGATCAGCAATTCGGCCATGATGCCGGCCGCGCTGACCGCGATGCGGGCACGGCGCTGGGCAAAGCCGGTCGCCGCCGAGGCATCGACATACGGCACCGGCATCAGCAGCATCAGCGTGACACCGGCTTCGTGGACCTGTCCGCCCCAACGTCGAACCGCCATGCCGTGGGCCAGTTCATGCACCAGCTTGACCGGCAGGTACAACACGGCGGCCAGCAGTGCGAACCGGGGCGATGCCATCCAGTGCTGGCCGTGGGCCCATAGCTCGGGCGCATTCTGCAGCGCCAGCACCAGCAGACTTGCCACCAGCAGCAACCAGATCCACCAGGCGGGGCGCGAAAAAACCAGCGCCTGCAAGGGCATGAGCCGACGCAGCAGGCCGGAAGGATTGCCCAGTGGAATGCGCCAGGCGAGCAGGCTGGCGCGGCTACGCGATTGGGCGAGTTTGTCCAGGTGCGGCAACAAGGTGTCGAAGTCGGCCGGATGGTCGGTCTGCACCAGCGCGGCCTCGCGCAACTGCGCCAGCAGGTCGATGAATTCGTCCTGAGTCACCGCATCATGGGTCCGCTGCAGCGACTGCTCCCATAGCTGCTGCACGCTGCGCCGGCCATCCAGGCGTGCCGCGATGGCATACGCCGCCTGGTTCAGCCGAACACTGCGCCCGCCCGCCGAGTCGGTCAGCACCCACCAGGTTTCGCCGCGCAGGCGCTGGCGTTGCACCCGCAGTTGCGGGGCCAGACGCGGACGCAGACCGGCGACGCGGTGCCAGCGGGTGCTGTGCACGACGGTCATGGTGCGCTCCGGCGTGACATGCGGTTGTCAGCCGATCCAGGACCACCAGGCCAGCCGGATCCGCATCAGCGCATGGCGGCTCCAGGCCCACAGCGGCGGCATCCGGCCGACCACGATGTCAGCACGTCCGATCAGGCCGGGGCGCAGTGCGTCGGGCGCCTGGATCAGCTGCGCCTGGACCTCGAACACGTTGCGTCCCTCCACCGCCCGGGCCAGTGGCGTGATGCGTTCGATCCGCAGGTCCTGGTCCTGCCAGGGCAGCGACGACAGTGCCAGCTGCCCGACCTGGCCCGGATGCACCTGCGCAATGTCGGTTTCGTCGATGTCGACGACCACCCGGTACTGGTCGGTTGATGCCAGCGTGAGCAGCGCATCGCCCTGGCGTACCGGTGCACCAATCGACTGGCTCAGGTCGCCCTGGACCACCAGTGCATCGAACGGGGCGATGATGCGCCCGCGCGTGCGCTGTTGTGTGATCAGCGCCAGCTGCGCCTGGGCCTCGTTGACACGCTCGAAACTGGTGCTGGCACCCACCCGGTCGGACTTGGCCATGGCCGCGGCATAGGCATTCTCGTACTGGGCGAGCTGGCTGCGCCAGCGGTCCTGTTCCAGTTGCAGGTCCTCTTCGATCAGATCGACCAATGGCGCGCCAGCCTTGACGCGGTCGCCAGGGCGCACGTGGGCTGTCTTGATGAAGCCGTCGCTGGGCGCCGAGAGCACCCGTTGCTGTGCCCCTTCGACACGCGCCCGCCCACTGACGGAATATTCCAGCGGGACCAGCGTGATGAATGCCACTGCCAGCACGGCGGCCAGCAGCAATAAGCGCGTACTGCGCCGGCGCGGCTGGCGCAAATCGGACATGGCCTGCGCCAAGCCACGGCGCATGCGCAGGTGCCAGGCCTCTTCACCGTGTCGCATCCAGCGCAACGCGGGCGCGGCCAGCGACAACCATTGTTCCAGTTGCCGCATCTGATCGTCGGTGATGAGCGCCGTGCCATCGCGCTGGACCGACACGGCGGCATACACCGTGCCGTCGGTGCCCAGCGGCAGGCTGGCGACGGCGCCGCCGACCAATTGCTGCCATTGCCGGTGTTCCAGCCGAATCCAGTCGGCCGACGGGCCCGTGTCGTGTGCGTCCGGCACCGGCCAGCACAAGGGCACGCCTTGGTCGATCGCTTCGTTGATGACTCCCAGCAGCGTCTGCGAGGGAGCCGCATGGGCCTGCGCCAGATCCGCACTGGAACTGGCGAGCAGCCAGGTCTTGCCATCCTCGTGCAAGGCCAGCGCCACGCGGTCAAAGCGGCCCAGCAGCGCCAGCTGGCTCACCAGTTGATGCGCCGCCGCCGACAGGCTGGTCGCCGCCAGCATGCTGGCGTACATGGCCAGTGCATCGGTGGCCGAACCCGCGGGTGTCGGTTCAGTGCTCATGTGCAGGACTGGCATCGGCGCACGCCGCAGATCGGGCCTCAAGGCCCAAGTACGCAGCAGCAGCCATCAGTGTGGAAAAAGCCATCCGGCGCCTGGCCGCGCTGCCTGGCACGGCCTTTGCAAGGCACCATTCGTCCAGCAAGAGCGCAGCACCAGAATATTCATGCAAACCATTTTAGGGCGCCATGGAGGTGCGCGATCGACGCCTGACGTGGTGCCGACCATCGGTTTTGGCGGTCTCATGGTTTTTTCTGATGTCATGCGCCGGCCGAGCCGTTATGCTGATTGAGTTGGAACGCGACCATTTATCAGAATATTGAAGGAGTTGGACCATGTACAAACGCATCCTGATGGCTTATGACGGCTCGGAGGCAGGGCAGAATGCATTGCTCGAATGCAAGGACCTGATGCAATGGACCGGCGCCGCCCTGACGCTGGTGGCGGTGATGCCGCACCATATCGACTTCATCGGTGCCGAGGGCGGCTTCTACGATCCGCAGATCACCGAGCGCGAGAAGGAAAACTACCGCAAGATTCTGGACCAGGGCCTGCAGGTCCTGTCCAAGGCGGGTTACGCCGCCAACGGCGAGGTGTTGATCGGCGAGACCATCAGCGAGATCACCGGTTATGCCAAGAAGATCGAGGCCGACCTGATCGTGGTCGGGCACAAGCATCTGAACGGCCTGGCCGCACGCTGGTGGCGTGGCTCGAGTTCCGGCGCCTTGATCGAGCACGCGCATTGCAGCGTGCTGGTGGCCATCACCAATTAGCGATTTTTCAGTATTGCATCAAGCTGTTCGTGACAAGTGGACCGGTCTTTGCCGATTCCGGCGCCGTCGGGTCGCGCTCCTACCAATCCTCCTTGACGGCCAACACCACGTCGTGCCGTGCCGCGGCGCGGGCCGCGAGCCAGGCGGTGGCGGTTCCGGCGAGCACGGTGGCGCCGCACAGCGCGAGCAACTGCGGCCAGGGCAGCAGCAGGTCCATGCTCCAGTGGAAGCTTTGTGGATTGACCACATGGACCAGGATCACGCTGACGCCCAGGCCCAGCAGCAGGCCTGCCAGTGCGCCGATGGCAGTCCAGGCCAGACCCTCGCAGGCGACCAGGGTCAGCAACTGGCGCGGCGTCAGTCCCAGGTGCACCAGCAGGCCGAATTCCTTGCGCCGTGCCAATACCTGGGCACTGAAATTGGCCGCCACGCCGAACAGGCCGATCGCGATCGCCACCGCCTGCAGCCAATAGGTGACGGCGAAGCTGCGATCAAAGATGCGCAGCGACGTGGCGCGCAGTTCGCTGGCGCTGGCCATTTCCAGCAATCCCGGCCCCTGCAGGCGCTCGATCTGCGCGCGGACATCGCGCTGCACCTGTGCAGCGTCGGCGCCGGCCGCCAGCGATAACGCCAGGTCGTTGACCTGCCGGTCTCCGGTCACGCGCACATAGTCGTTGCGGTCGATCGCGATGGCGCCGAACTGGCGCGCATAGTCGCGCCAGACACCGGCGACGAAAAACTGTGTGCCGGCAACCGCCGGGGCGTCCTGTGCAGGTGCCAGGACGTCTGCCAGGCGTGCGTACACGGTGCCGACCTGGATGCCGTACAGGGCTTGCATGGGTTCGCTGACATAGACCGGAACCGTTCCCGCGGGCGCACTGCGCAAGGGCCCGACCAGGGCCAGGGCGCGCTGCGGCTCGGGCAGCGGCCGCGCGAGCAGGGCCACGGCTGGCCGGTCAGCGGCCAGGTTCAGACTCAGTGATCGCACCGGTGTGACCTGCTGTACGCCCGGCACCGCGCCAATTGCGGCGACCAGATCCGGCGCCAGCCCGACACCGTCGCCACCGGTTCCCTGGCGCAGGTACAGATCGGCCGGCAGCACGATGCCGAGCCAGTCCTGCACCGAATGGCGGAAGCTGGCCACCATCACGGTCAGGGCCACCGCCAGGCTCAGCGATGCAACCACGCCACTGACGGCCACTGCCGCGCTGGCCCGCACCCGGCGTGCGCGCTCGATCGCCAGCATCGGCAACAGGAAGTGCGCCAGCGCCGGCGCCAGCCGGTCGTACAGCACGGCGATCAGCGACGGCAATGCGCCGATGCCACCGACCAGCAGCAGCGCGATTGCCAGGTAGGCCGCCAGCGCCATGCCCCACAGCGGCGGGGCCAGCGCCAGCAGCGCGCAGGCCAGCATCAGGCACAGGGCCAGCCAGGGATGCTGGCCCGAGCGCGGTGTCAGACCCAGTCCCTTGAGGGTCTGGGCCGGCGGCAGTTGCGCCGCCGAACGGGCTGGCACCCAGGCCCCCGCCATCGCCGCCAGCACGCCCAGCAGGCCATAACCCAGCGCCGCGCCGTTGCTCCACTGCAGGCTCGGCGCGACGCCCCTGAAGTAACCGCCACCCAGATCGCCACCGAGCCAGCGCAGCGCCAGCCATGCCAGCAGGCCACCGAGCAACACCCCCAGCAAGCTGCCGATCAATCCGAGCGCCAGCGATTCCGCCAGCACCAGGCGCAGCCGGTCGCGGCCCGACAGACCCAGCACCCCGAGCAGCGCGAATTGCTGTGCGCGTTTGCTCACGCTCAGCGCCTGCACCGAAAACACCAGGAAGGCGCCGGTGAACAGCGCCACCAGTGCCAGCACCGTGAGATTCACCCGGTAAGCACGCGACAGATTGCCCACACTGTCACCGGCGTCCGGCGGTACTTCCACGACCAGGCCTGCGGGCCAGTGCGGGTCGGCAAGCCAGCGGGCGGCGACGGCGGCCGGATCGAGGCCTGGTTGCAGGCGCAGATCGATGCGCGAGAGTTTTCCGATCTGTCCCAGCAGATCCTGGGCCGCACCGATGTCCATCACCGCCAACGGCGTGCCGGTTGCAGTCACGTTGCCCCTGACCTGCAGCAGATGCCGGCCGCTGGCGGTTTGCAACGTCAGTCGGGCTTCGGCGCCGGGCCTGAGTCCGAGTTCGCCGGTGGCAATCGCATTGAGGAATACGGACTGCGGATCGAACAGCGCCAGGCGCGGCGCGTCGGGCGCCGGTATCGGGGCCATGGCCGGAGCCAAACGCGCGATCTGCAGCGCGTCCACCCCGATCAGCCGCAGCGCCAATGGCCGGTCCGCGGCCCGCGGCACCAGCACACGCGCTTCGAGGATCGGTGAGGCCGCCAGCACCTGCGGATCGGTGGCGATGCGGCCATAAATTTCTTCATCGAAGCTGGCGGTGGCGGCGTGAACCTGCAGGTCCGCCTGTCCATTGACCGAGCGCGTTGCCTGCGCAAACTCCTGTAGCGCCGACTGGTTGATCAGCGCCACCGACAAGGCCAGTGCAACGCCGAGCATCACCGCCGCCACGGCGGCAGCGTTGCGCCAGGGATGGTGGCGCAGTTCCTGCCACGAGAATGTCTTCAACAGATCGAGCACAAGCCAGTATATTGAGCGGACGTTTGCCCCGCCCAACCTGCGACCTTGCATCCATCATAGAAAGACCCGCGCTTCATGACTGCCTTGCCCACCTACGACGATGTCGTCGCCGCCGCCCGGCGCATCGACGGCCACGCCCACAAGACGCCAGTGCTGCGTTCCAGTACGCTGGACCAGCGCCTGGGCGCCCAGCTATTCTTCAAGTGCGAGAACTTCCAGCGCATGGGCGCGTTCAAGTTCCGCGGTGGCTTCAATGCGCTGGCGCGATTCGACGCGGCCCAGCGCAAGGCCGGCGCGCTGGCCTTTTCCAGCGGCAACCATGCCCAGGCGATTGCCTTGTCGGCGCGGCTGCAGGGCATGGCCGCCGTGATCCTGATGCCGACCGACGCGCCGCAGGCCAAAATAGCGGCCACTCGCGGTTACGGTGCCGAGGTGGTGCTGTTCGACCGCTTCGCGCAGGACCGCGAGCAGCTGGCGGCCACGCTGGCGCACGAGCGCGGAATGACGCTGATCCCGCCGTACGACCATCCGGATGTGATTGCCGGCCAGGGCACTGCGGCCAAAGAGCTGTTCGAAGAGGTCGGCCCGCTCGACTATCTGTTTGTCTGTGTTGGCGGTGGCGGGCTGATCAGTGGCTGCGCATTGACCGCACGTGCCGTGTCGCCGCAATGCAAGGTCATTGGCGTCGAGCCCGAGGCCGGCAACGACGCCCAGCAGTCGCTGCGCAGTGGTGCCATCGTGCGCATCGCCACCCCCAAAACGATTGCCGACGGTGCGCAGACGCAGTCGGTCAGTCAGCTGACCTTCGCGATCATGCAGCGCGATGTCGACGACATAGTGACCGTCAGCGATGCCCAGCTGGTCGAGACCATGCGCTTTTTCGCCGAACGCATGAAGATCATCGTCGAGCCCACCGGTTGCCTGGGCGCGGCCGCAGCTTCCCTCGGCGGGCTGCCGCTGCAGGGCAAACGGGTGGGCGTGATCGTCAGCGGTGGCAACGTGGACCTGCAGCGGTTCAGCCAGCTGGTGGGTGCGGCTGCTTGATGCGCCTTTGGCCTACAATCCGCCCATCACCGGGGGTGTCGTTGCAGCTGCAAGGCTGGCGCGACTGAGAAATACCCCACTCACCTGATCTGGGTCATGCCAGCGTAGGGAGCGTGATGAGAGAAGGGTCCAGCGCTTCGCGTGGTCCGTTTTTTCAGACGCCCCTCAGCCGGCGTTTTTGAAGGAATGGACACGATGTTGCGACGGACCTTTTCTTTTTTGGCAGCCAGTCTGGCCGCGTCCGGCCTGCTGCTGGCCAGCGGCGCCGCGTCGGCGCAGGACCTGCGCGTGCTGGTGCACAGCTCGTTCTCGCTGCCCAAGCCGATGCTGGCGCAGTTCGAGGCGCAGTCCGGCGTCAAGCTCAGCATCATCAAGGGCGGGGACGCCGGCGAAATGCTCAACAAGCTGATCCTGACCCGTGCCCAGCCGATCGCCGACGTGGTGTTCG
>JBDTMH010000057.1:0-21512 GCA_039934375.1 Burkholderiaceae bacterium
TGCAGGTCTGGATGAGCCATGGCGACAAGGTCACCGAGATGCCGCCGGGTTTTCACCTGATGGCCAGCACCGACAGTTGCCCCATCGCCGGCATGGCCGACGAGGAGCGGCGCTTTTATGGCGTGCAGTTCCACCCCGAGGTCACGCATACCAAACGAGGTGCGGCGATTCTGGAACGCTTTGTGCTCGACATCTGCGGCACCCGGGCCGACTGGATCATGGGCGACTACATCTCTGAGGCGGTGGCCAGGATCCGTGAGCAGGTGGGTGACGAAGAAGTCATCCTCGGTTTGTCCGGCGGTGTCGATTCGTCGGTCGCCGCTGCACTGATCCACCGCGCCATCGGCGACCAACTTACCTGCGTGTTTGTTGATCACGGCCTGTTGCGCCTGCACGAGGGCGACATGGTGATGGACATGTTCGTCGGCAAGTTGCACGCCAAGGTGGTGCGGGTCGACGCCGAAGCCCAGTTCCTCGGCCATCTGGCGGGTGTCAACGAGCCGGAAGCCAAACGCAAGATCATCGGGCGCGAATTCGTCGAGGTTTTCAAGGCCGAAGCCGGGAAACTCAAGAACGACCATGCCCGCCATGTCGCCTGGCTGGCCCAGGGAACGATCTACCCGGACGTCATCGAATCGGGTGGCGCCAAGAGCAAGAAGGCGGTGACGATCAAGAGTCACCACAATGTCGGCGGCCTGCCCGAACAACTGGGCCTGAAGCTGCTCGAGCCGCTGCGCGAACTGTTCAAGGACGAGGTGCGCGAGCTCGGTGTCGCGCTGGGGTTGCCGCATGCCATGGTGTATCGCCACCCATTCCCGGGCCCGGGCCTGGGCGTGCGCATTCTGGGCGAGGTCAAGCGCGAATACGCCGAGATGCTGCGCCAGGCCGACGCGATCTTCATTGACGAGCTGCAAACCTTCATGGACCCGGAAACCGGCAAGAGCTGGTACGACCTGACCAGCCAGGCGTTTGCCGTGTTTTTACCGGTCAAGAGCGTCGGCGTCATGGGCGACGGCCGCACCTACGAATACGTCGTGGCGCTGCGTGCCGTGCAGACCAGCGACTTCATGACTGCCGACTGGGCCGAGCTGCCTTATGCGCTGCTCAAGAAGGTATCGGGTCGCATCATCAATGAGGTCAAGGGCATCAACCGGGTGACCTACGACGTGAGCAGCAAACCGCCGGCGACGATCGAGTGGGAGTAGGGCGTGACCCGGCGGCTCCCGCCCGCGACCCTGGTCACCCCTACCCCCGGCGTCGACGGCTCGGCGCGTGACTGCATGATCAGGAACACGCTGTAGCCCACCAGCAAGCCGACAGTAGCAGTGCATCGATGCTGCCAATGTTGCCGTCGAGGCTAAGCACAACGAGCAACATGGCCGAGCCGATCAGAATCGGTGCGCCTGTCGAATCAGTTGGATGTGCACCGAAAGTGGTGTGATGATTGCGGCCAGCCCAAGGAAGCCCAACACGTTGGTGATGCTCATCAGCAGCGCGGTGAAGTAGGCCTCGTGCGACGCATCAGGCACTTGCAGCACACGCATGGCAGCAGAACCATTGTTGGTCTGTACAGGGCAAATAAATACCCTTCAGTTCATATGAAATACCGAATGGTCTACATTTCACGTGTGCCAGATTTTTGGCGCGCGCTGTTGATTCAGCATTCCTTTCTGGAGATACACATGAAGAAGTCACTCATCGCAGCCGTCATCGCCCTTGGCGCCGCATTCTCGGTGCAGGCCAAGGATATCGTCGACACCGCCGTCGCGGCCGGCAACTTCAGTACCCTGGTTACGGCGCTCAAGGCTGCTGGACTGGTCGACACGCTCAAAGGCAAGGGGCCATTCACGGTGTTTGCCCCGACCGATGCCGCATTCGCCAAAGTGCCCAAGGCCGATCTGGACGCACTGCTCAAGGACAAGGCCAAACTCACCGCTGTGCTGACCTACCACGTCGTGCCTGGCAAAGTGATGGCGGCCGACGTCAAGCCCGGCATGGTCGAGACTGTGCAAGGGTCCAGCCTCACAGTGTCAACCTCTGGAGGCGTGATGGTCGACCAGGCCAAGGTCACCGCGACCGACATCGTGGCTGATAACGGCGTGATCCATGTGATCGACAGCGTCATCATGCCGAAATAAGTCGGGTGTGCGCCATGCCGCTGCAATGCGGTAGCGGCGCACGAGCCGACAACAACTCGCATATGTTCTGCCGTCAACACCGGTGCCAGAACCTTGTCCTGAGAACAGAGATCGCCGTCCATGTTGAAGAAACTATTCAGCCTACTCATTGCTACCATGCCCCTGTTCTCACACGCCACCGAAGAGCCGAGCTATGACGTGGTTCGGCAGCTGGATGGGGCGGAGGTTCGCCAGTATGCGGGCTTTGTAGTTGCGCAGGTGCTGGTCAGTGGCCCAGCCGAAAAGGCCGGCAACCAGGCCTTCCCGATCCTGGCCGGCTACATCTTCGGCAAGAACAAGGGCGCCAGGAAGTTCGAGATGACCGCGCCTGTGACCCAGGCTGCCGCATCCGTGAAGCTCGAGATGACGGCACCTGTAACGCAGGCGGCGGCAGACGGTGGTTACATAGTGCAGTTCGTCCTGCCCAAAGGGGTGACCCTCGCCTCGGCGCCCGAGCCGATCGATCCGCGGGTGGAGTTGCGTGAGATGCCCGGCCGCCGCGTCGCCGTTATCCGCTATTCGGGTCTCTGGTCGCAGAGCAACTACGACGAGCAACTGGTCAAGCTGCAGGCGGCGCTACGCGCTGCACAAGTTGCCTGGACTGGCGAGCCGACATTGTCGAGATACGACCCGCCGTACACCCCCTGGTTCATGCGGCGCAATGAGATATGGCTGACGGTTCAATCGCCTTCGTAATGCCTCGGGGAGTACTGAAAATCATGAAATCCATGTGTCGAAGAGTCAGCCTTCGACCTGTTGTCGTGGGTGCCTTGGCCGTGCTCCTATGCGGCTGTGCCGCACAAGCCCCGGCCCCTGGTGCCAACGCTGCACCTGAAGATACCCGCGCAGCGTTGGCATGCACACTGTCGACGCAGTGTGTGAATTCGCTCGGCGGCGGCGGCCTCGAACCGATGCGTTACGAGGGAACGCCGACACAGGCCGTCGCCTTACTTCGGGCCACGCTGGCCGAATTCCCTGAGGCGCAGATCGTCAAAACCGACGGCCTTTTTTTGCAGGTCGTGTTCACATCGCCGCTGGGATTCAGGGATCTGGTTGATTTCAGGATCGATGCGCAAGCACAGCGCATCGACTACCGCTCACGCTCATCCTTCGGACTGTTCGACTTCGGCAAGAACCGGTCGCGCATGTCGGAATTCTCGACCCGATTCGGACGTATCGCCAGGCGCTGATTGCTATGCCGCGTCATCCACGCCGCACTCAAGCGCGAACATGCCTACGGCGGCAGCTACTCGTCCGTCGTGCGCATGCTGCACCAGCTGCGCGATCAGACGCCCGCCGATGTGACGGTACGCCTGAGCTTTGCCCCGGACGAGGCCGCGCAGGTGGACTTTGGCGCTGACCCCATCCTCATGCACCCGCAAGGCATGCCCCGACGCACCTGGGCTTTTGTGATGACGCTGTGACACTCGCGCGACCGATACGTCGAGTTGGTGTGGGAGCAGTGCTCAGCCACCTGGTTGGGCTGCCATCGGCGCGCCTTCGAGTGGTTCTGCGCCGTGCCCACACGCGTGATCAAGGATCAGATCGAGATCTGACTCGGTGCCAAATTCACGTCTGAAATGGCCCCGGATGTCGCCAACCAGCCAGAAAACTCATCTGCAATTTCAAACCGGCCAAATGCATGCATGTAGGCTTCGGCGGCGACAGCTATCCGGAGTTGCGCGGATTGTGCGTTCAAACGGACTACCGTTCGGGCCTGAATTCGCCAGGGTCACCCGTGGACGGGCCGCGCGACACTGGGCTCGTCGCGAACGTCAGCAACCCCTCAGTGACCGGCCGTTCGCCGAGCGCCTTCGGTTGGCTTGACCCGTCCATCTTCTGCCAATGGTGACGGGCAGCCATTTGGTGGTGCCGGCGCTGCAGCGCAGCTTCGATCGATGTTGAGGTCCGGCAGCCGGCCGGGGCCAGCCCGGCTGCGGCGCGTGCTGTCGAGTTCAGTGCACCGCGCCCACGATCGGCGCCAGCGCGGCGTTGATGCGCGCGCCCTGCTCGGTGTTGATCATCGAACCCAGGATCTCCAGGAAGCGCGGATCCTGTACACCGCTGAGGATGTACTGCCAGCGAAAGGCGCGCAGCATCGTCGCGTGAATGGCCTGTGCCTGGCTCGCGTCGAAGCTGCGGCCGGCCGCATGGGTGAAATACTCGGCGTCGGATTCGGCCTGCATCTGCACGATGCCGTCAACCGCGCCCACCAGGCCGATCAGCGCGTCGACGGCTTGGTCGCGCTGCTGTGCGTCGAGCTTGTCGTCCTCGCGCATCCATTCCATCTCGTCGACGATGGCATGCTGCGACTCTTCCCTCCAGTGGAACAGGAACACGTCCTTCCACAGCGCATCGATCTGAGTTTCCGCGTCGATGCTGCTTCGGTAGTGCGCCTGCGAGAAGAGTTCGATGTCGCACACCAACCCGAGCACGGCCCAGGTCGGCGCCGTCAGCACTGCACCGGCAACGTCATTGGATTGCGGCAGGAAACGGTAGCCCGCGGGCATCCCGGGCGCCATCATGGTCTCCAGGCGGCGGAACATCTCCTGGTGCTTGAGTTCCTCGTCGGTCAGGCGCACCAACGCTTCCAGCGCCACCTGGTCGCCGAGCCAGTGACCGCGGCTAATCTCCAGCACCTTGGCGCCGATGAAGCGCTCGACCAGCGCGAACATGTTGGCGTAGGTGCGGCCCTGCACCTGCGAGAACAGGCGCTGCTCGTCCGCCGTCAGGAAGGACAGCTGCGTGACTTTCGAAAGGCCGTCGGGCAGAAACTTCTTGCTGAAATCGAAGCCGCGGCCGCGAATTACGTCACGGTCGGTGTCCCAGCGGATGCGCTTGGAGACTTCGATGCATTTGGCATAGCGGGTGGGGTCGATGGTGTGGCGGGCAATGTGGGACATGGTCAGGTTCTCCTTCAGGTCAACGGTGGATGAGTGCGGTGGTGGCCACCGCGGCGAGGGTCAGGCCGCCCGCTGTCCAGTAAGTGATGCAGGCGGGTGCTGGGTTGCAGTTTCGGCAGCGGGCGGTGCCGCGTCCTTCAGGCCGCATCAAGCCTTGTCAAGCGTTGTCAAAGTGGGGCGCCGCGGCGCCTTCATCGGCTGACCCACCCACGGTTGTCCAGTACTTGGGCAATGCGCAGCGCGGCACGTACGGCACCGTCGGTTTCCACGGCTCGGTAGCACACCGGCTCGTGCAGCGCCGCGAGCGCCTTGTCGGCCAGTGCTTCGGGCGTCAAAGCGGCGTAGTCCACCGAGCGGTCAGCGCCGTAATTGGCCAGGCGCTTGCGAACGTGCACGTTCTGCTCGAAATGCCGCCGCAACGGAAAGCTCAGGAATGGCCGCCGTGTGGCCACCAGTTCCATGCAGGTACTCAATCCCCCCTGCACCAGGGCCAGATCGCAGCAGGCCAGGTGCTCGAACAGCTTGTGCACGTAGGGTCTGACCTCGAGCCCCGGCATCTGCGGGAATGATGCGGTCGACAGCCGCGGCCCCGCCACCAGGATCATTCGAAGCTCGGGCAGTTGCCGTTTCATGTGCACGAATGAATGCGCAATCTTGTCAAGCAGGTGCCGGCCGACGCCAGTGCCACCGACGGAAGCCACCACGATGCGCTCGTCACGGCGGTAGCCGAGCTGCGCGCGCAGCCGCTCGGTGTCAGCATAAGCGGCGGGGTCGAATGGCAGCGTGTAACCGGCATAACCGAAGTTGCGGTCGGTCCAGTCGCGGATGCGAGGCATGCCGGGGCCGAAGGCTTGCTCGGTCACGTCTTCGGGGTTGCCAATGAAGATCGACGCGTCGCGCAAAGCCGGGTAGCGCGCCACATGCTCGATGTCGTCGGCATTGCGGTCGGCGCAGAGCAGGGCCTCGCGCACGTCGCCCTCCATCGGCAGGCACCCGACGAAGTCGGTCAGGAACACGAAGGGCTGGCGCTTGAGCTCGGGGTTCTCGTGGTAGTAATAGTCCACGTCCCAGGCTTCGTCGCCAATGACGATGTCGTACGGCTCGTTCTCCACGAGGTCGCAGAAGGTCATGAAGTTGTTGACCATGATCTCGTCCATCGTGCGCAAGGCCATGAACGCGTTCAGGTCGTGCTCGCCGGCCACCTGCTCGAAATGCCGGCTCTCGTTGGCCAGCCGCTGCGTCATCGGATGCAGGCGCTCGCCTTCCTGTTCGAGGTAGCGCGCAGCCGGGTCGACGGTGAACCAGTCGATGTCGAGGTCGGGTTGCAGCTTGCGCAATTGACGAGCAATGGCCAGGTCGCGCTGCACGTGGCCCAGGCCGATCGGGCTGGAGATGAACAAAGCTCGGCGTTTGCGGGCGATGCCGCGGACCCAGGTTGACGAGGTCGATGCCCGCGGCGGGCCAGCAACAAAATCGCGCACCGCATGGTTGAAGAGCACCGGGTCGCGCACCGCCGTGAGATGGCCGCCGCCGGTGATGGTCAGCAGCCGCGAGCGTGGAACCAACGCATGGATCTCCAGCCCGTACTGGTACGGTACACGTTGATCGTTATCGCCGTGGATGACCAGCGTGGGGCACGTCACCCGGCGGGCATGGTCGCGCATATCCTCGTCGCGCCAGCCGCCGCGGGCCCAGGCCACGGTCTCGCCGGTGGTGGCCCAGCCGTAGCGCACCGCGTCCTCGAGCGGCTTGGTTGAGTGGGGTTCGGGCAAGCAGCGGGCGAAGAACCATTCGAGGTAGCTCCGCCAGTCCTCGCACATGCGCTTCTGCTCCAGGGTGATGCCCGCCAGCGCCGCCTCAGCGACCAGCGACTGTGCGTAGCCGCCGGCTACGATCAAGTGCGTCACCCGCCCGGGCTGCTCTGCAGCCAGACGTAGCGCGGTCATCGCGGTGGCCGAGATGCCGACAACGGCAAGTCGGTCGGCACCCGCCGCGTCGAGCACGGCCACGAAGTCGAGATAGTAGTCGTCGAACGTGTAAGCAGATTGCCCTTGCGGCCGCTCGGAGCGGCCATTCCCGCGCGTGTCCATCGTCACCACGCGGAAGTGGCGCGAAAGGTAAGGGACGTTGGCCTTCAGCATCTGGCTGTGCACGATCTGATAAATCGGCGCGAAGGCCAGCCAAGGGCCACTGTCACCCCACACCGCGTACCAACTCTTGACACCGCCGCGCTCGACAAAGCCCACGCGCGCGGGCTGCCGGGTTTCGAACGGGGAGTGATCGGCCGTATGGAGTTGTCCGCCTTGGGGCAGTTCGCCCACCACCTTGCGCAGTTGCTCTGGGGACAGCTTGCTGGTCATTTCTCCCCCTTTCGTTTCGCAGCTTGGTGCACTTGCATGTCGAGCGACTCCAGCAACCATTGCACCGCGTCGAGCGCAGCGCGATGCTGGGCCTTCTCTGCATTCACCCCGAGCAGATCGGCGAACTCCATGCCCAGCCAGAACTCCGAGATCCAGCAGGAGATCACCTCGGCGGTGAACGGCGGCGGGAGTTTCACGCCTTTGCTTTCGCATGCCTGCAGAGCTTCGCGCACACCGTCGAGCACAAGCTGCTTCCAGGCCAGCAGGCGGGGCAGGAACTTCTCACGCAGCACCGGGTTGGACAGGCTTGCGGCCCATAACTCGGCCTGCACGCGTACGAAGCCCGAAGCGAGGTCGCTCTCGTAGAAGCGCCGAGCTTCGGCCCATTTGCGGGCGAAACTGCCGGGCCCGCGGTACAGCGAGGTCTGGCGCTCGAGCAACCGGCGGTTGGCCGAGTCGAGCACTTCGATGACGAGTTGGTCCTTGCTGCGGAAGTGGTAGTTGATGAGTGCGTGGTTGACGCCGGCGTCCTTGGCGATCTCGCGCACGCTCAGCGCCGCGTAGCCCTCGGTGGCCAGGCGGCGGAATGCGGCGTCGAGGATCTTGGCCTGGGTCGCGCCGAGGTCGGCGTCGGCCACGCTCGGCGCTGCGCCGGATGGCTCCTCGCGTCTTGCGGAAGTAGGGTCATTTCGCATTGAATTGAACGAATGGATTAAACAAGTGTTCAAATTGTGCGCGATGCCAAATTGCGTGTCAAGGCCTACCGACACAAAGATCGTTCAGGGACATTTCGCGCGTCGGGTCTTCGATGGTGCAGCGCGATTTCGCGCCGACGTTCGAACTGTCCATGGCGCGCAAGGACGTGGGCTTGATGCTTCAGACTGCGGGAGACAAGCCGATGGCGGACCTGTCGGGGGTTGCTGCGCGGATGGACCAACTGATCGCCGCAGGCCATGTCGACAATGGTACGGCGGTGATGGCAATCGACGCCACCTGATTCCTGATTGCGATCAGGAGGCGCCTCGGGCGTCGCGGCGCGCCAGGAAGAAAGTACATCGGCAAGACCGTACCTTTTGCCGAATTACGTGCATCGTAAGTCACCGCGCCAGGCCGCTCGTGCATAGCTCGCGACGGTGGCGAACATCAGCGGTGGGTAATGGCCTGCACATCCATGTCCAGGCCACGGTCGGGCGACTCGAAGACCTGGTTGTCGCCATCGGCCTTGTCCACCAATTCTTCGACAATAAAGGTGCCGTAGCGCTGGGCCGCCGTAGTATGCATGCCATGGATGACCGTGTCGACGCGTTTGGCCTGGTCGTCATCGGGCGCGGAGACGACCAGAAAGCTGCTGCCTTTCTGCGCCAGCTCCCGGTGCGCCTTGATCAGATTGAGTTCCTGGCCTACCGACGCCATCCCGCTCGCGGTCACCAGGTCAGAGTCTGTCTGGGCCAGCATTTCCTGCGGCGTATAGCGCACGATCTCGGACGCGACAAACCCTTGCTCCCCCAGCGCCTTGACGGCCGTTTCGAGCAAAGCGACAGATTCGAACGCGATGACGGTATGTCCGGTCGGCTTGAACACGCCGAACGACCGGGGTGGGTTGGATTTTTCCATGCGATTCTCCTGTACACGCCGGCCACAGTGCCCACGCTACTCCATGATGCTGCGCCTGCGGCTCGCCGGGGGGAGGACAAGCGCTTTTTCGCGTGTAAGCCAAAGTCTATTGAGATTTCGCTGGACGCGGTGCCAGATCGTGCCCTGCTTGTAGCCGCTCTGCGGCGCCCTTGAGTGCTGTTACCAGGCCGTGGCGCAACGCCGAGCGCCGCGCCGCGCGTAGGACAGCTACCACGGCAAGGCGCGTGTTCGTCCGATGGTCGATGCGAGACGGTCTGCCGATACTGGTGCTTCACCGGTGAAGGGTGTCTTTTCAAAGCCCTCGTTCCGTTGTTTTTCCGCAGGAGCTCACCATGTCTGTCGTGTTCAGTTATCCAACCATGCTGCGTTGCGCCGCGGCGGCTGCCGCGCTTGCCGTGTGCTCCATCCAGGCCTCCGCCGCCGGCAGTGCCACGGCCGAGGCGCAGTCGCGCTACCGCCAGGACATGGCGCAATGCAACAGCGGGAAGTCGAACCAAGACCCAGCCACGTGCCGTCTCGAGGCACACAATGCGCTGGCGGCAGCCCGACGTGGCGCGCTCGTCGTCCCGGGCGCCGATTTGCAAAGCAATGCCCAACTACGCTGTTCGGTGCACCAGGGGGTCGACCGCAGCGCATGCGAAGCGCGTATGCGGGGCGAAGGCACGGTCGACGGTAACGTCGCAGGTGGTGGCGTACTGCGCGAGAAAGTCATCGTCGTTCCTGGGTCCTGAAGGCGGGGTCTCTTCGATAGCCACCGGTCACGCGCCGGCGCATCGGTGCATGGAGCGACGCTGTTTGTTCTGCGCCGTCGCTGCCACTTCGCAGCTGCGCGCGACTGCGCGACCTACGACCCGGTGGCCGATCGGTCAACTGACAGCGGCACAGTCGCACGCTGATCCGGCGCCTGGCTCGTCAGCTTTGCGGTATCGAGCAAAGCCGCCAGCTGATCCATCTGTTGGTGCTGAAGTGCCAGTAACTCCGTCCACTGCTGCTGGCGCAGCTGGTCGAATTTTTCGTGCAACAACATGATCTCCAGTTCGGCCTTGAGGTTCACCTCATAATCGTGTTCCGCGCGCATGCGGTCCTTTTCGGACTGGCGGTTGTTGGACATCAGGATGATGGGTGCCTGGATGGCGGCAAGCATCGACAGGACCAGATTCAGCAGGATGTAGGGATACGGGTCAAAGACCCGGGTCGTCCCGGTCAGCTGCGCGGTGTTGAGGCCCACCCACACCAGCAGCACCAGCACGAACAAGCCGATGAAGGTCCACGAGCCACCGAAGCGCGCAACCGCGTCGGCCGCGCGTTGTCCGGCCCTGTCATTGGAGCTGCGATTGGCGCGTGGGCTCTGCGTGATGCGGGTCCGATTTGCAAAATGGCGCGCTGCGTTGCGCGTGTGTTCGTCCAGCTTGTCGTAGTCGTCGCCCAGCAGCTGGCGCGCGATCGCTTCGGGTTTGAGCATCAGATTTCCTCCGGCCATGATTGTGCAGCCTCAAGGCCTGTCGGCATTTCCCCAAGGCACGACATGGCACGCACCGTGTGGCAAGTCAGTCCAATGCAGCTGCTCACCCGGACGCAACAGCGACGCGCCGGCAACGGCCACGGCGGCCAGCGCGTCGGCCGCGCGACCCTGCCAAAGGATGAAGCGCAGACTGCGTCCGTCCCGCGTCAGCACCAGTTCGGCCCTGGGCCAGTGCGAAGGCAGGCAAGGCGTGAAATGGAGGGTGTCCGGGCCCAGCTGCAGTCCGCACATCGACTCGATCGCGGCACGGTGCATCCAGCCGGCTGAACCGGTGTACCAGCTCCAGCCGCCGCGCCCTGCATGCGGCGGCTGGCTGTAGACGTCACCGGCCATCACATAGGGCTCCAGGCCGTAGGCAGGGCCTTGTACCGGGTCGGCGGCACGATGGGCCGGATTCAACCAGCGGAACGAGCGCCAGACCCGGTCACCGGCGGCAGCGTCGCGCGGCTCGCGCAAGCCGAGCTGGGCCTGCGCCATCAGCGCCCATACGCCGGCGTGGCTGTATTGGCCGCCGTTTTCACGCACCCCCGGCGGATAGGCCTGGATGTAGCCGGCGCTGGGGGCCTGGTGCTGCAGTGGCGGATCCAGCAGCCTGATCAGTCCTGCCGCAGGATCGAGCAGGTGTTCCTCGGCGCCAGCCATGGCCTGGCGCGCCCGCTCAGGCGGCGCCTGTCCCGACAACACGGCCCAAGCCTGCGCGATCAGGTCGATGCGGGCCTCGGTGTTGCTGGCCGACCCGAGCACCTGTCCGTCGTCAAAAAACGCGCGCCGATACCAGTTGCCGTCCCAGGCAGCTCCCTGCAGCGCATCCTGCCAACCGCGCGCCGCACGCTCCCAGTTGTCGGCGCGCGCCAGTTCACCCCGGGCCCGGGCCAGCGGCGCAAAGCCGGCAACCACGGTGCACAGGAACCAGGCCAGCCACACCGATTCGCCGCGTCCCTCGATGCCGACCCGGTTCATGCCGTCGTTCCAGTCGCCGCTGCCCATCAGCGGCAAGCCGTGCACCCCCACGCGCAGGCTGTGGTCGATCGCGCGTGCCGCATGCTCGAATACCGACACCTGCAGTTCGCTCTCCATGGGCACGTAGTAGGCGTCCTCGGCGCCGGGCGGGATCTCCGCGCCTTCGATGAAGGGCACCAGCTCGTCCATCAGTGCGGGCTCGCCGCTGACCTGCAGGTGGTGCAGGCAGGCAAAAGGGAGCCACAGCAGATCATCCGAGAAATGCGTGCGCACGCCGGCACCGTCGGGCGCATGCCACCAGTGCTGAACGTCGCCTTGCGGAAACTGGCGAGTGGCCGCAATCAGGATCTGCTGGCGCAGCATGCGGGGTGCGACCCAGGCCATGGCCATGGCGTCCTGTAACTGGTCGCGAAACCCGGTGGCGCCGCCAGCCTGGTAGAAGCCGGCCTTGGCCCACATGCGACACGCGACGTTCTGGTACAGCAGCCATCGGTTGACCATCACGTCGAACAGCGGGTCCGGCGTTGCCACCTGGACAGCGCCCAGCAACGTATCCCAGGACTTGCGCACCGAAGTTTCACGCTGCTCGGCGGGGATCACGCCGGCCGCGTCTGCGCCTCGCTGTGCGGTTTCTGGATCGGCGCCGAAACCCAGCAGGAACACCCTTTGCGTGGTTTCTCCGGGCTTGATGTGGATGCGCAGCGCCAGCGCGGCGCAGGGGTCCAGTCTCGAGCCCTCGTTCTGCCCCAGGTGTTCCGGCAGTTGCAGCGCCCCGTGGCTGTCCAGCAATTCGCGCCGGTCACAGGTCCATTCGGCCTGTTCGCCCGTGTCGAGCCCGACCGACAGGTAGGCGGTGGCGCCGCCGAAATTGGCCGAGCGATCGGTCTGGGTGCACGCTAGCGTCATGCGCCCTGCAGTCGCGTGGCTGGCGGTGTGGGTGCCTTGGCGATCGCCGCGCTGGCCGCCCATGATCCATTCAGCTATGCCAATCAAGCGCAGATGGGCGGTGCTGTTGCCACGGTTGGCGAGCTGCAGGCGAATCTGCTTGGTCGACGTGACCGGGTCGACGCACCACGACGTTGTGACTTCGATATCGAGATGACGATGGCGGATCGTGCTGTTGCCCTGGCCGTGGCGCACCCGGTAGACGACACCGGGAGCTCCCCAGGCGCTGGGCGCCACGCTCCAGGCCTGGCGGGTTCTGCGGTCCTGCAACAGGAACCATTCGGCCGGCGGGTCCTGCACCGGGTCGTTGGACCAGCCGGTGAGTTGCATCAACCGGCTGTTGACGGCCCAACTGTAGCCGCCGCCGGTTTCGGACAACTGGGTTCCGAAGTCGGGATTGGCGAGCACATTGATCCAGGGCCGCACCGGACGCAGCGATGTGCCCACATCGAATCGAAATTCGCCCGATGCCGTGTCGAACCTGCCTTCGGGGCGTGACACGGCCGACGCCTGCGGGGCGCCGGCCGCCACCACGGTGGCCGGCTGCGCGGCGCGTTGCGCCAACGCCTGCTGGTGCCAGGCCAGCCACTGCTCGACCAGCTGCGAGAAGGGTCGACCGTCGGCGTGAAATTGCACCCGCGCCAAGCGCCGCAACGTCGACTGTTCGTCAGCGCTGAGCGCATCGCCGCGCAGCACATGCATTTGCGCCTGTGCGGCGCCAGCCTGGCCCTGGGTGTCGGCAGCGTAGCGTTCCTGCAGCACGGCCAGTTCGCGCTGCAATTCCATCTGGTATGACGCGGGTTCGAGATTGACCACGACCAGGTCGCAGGCGATGCCGCCCCAGGCCCACCAGCGCAGTGCCTGGGTGGCCACGCGCAACAGGTTCAGTCCTTCGATGACCGTGGCCCAGACCAGCAGTACCGGCCGGTCGCCGGATATGCCCAGGCGCCACAACACGCGCTTGTCGTTGACTCCGGCGGCGGCATCGACGCGGCTGCCGCCGGCAAGTAATGGCGGGCGGGCAAGGCCGAACAACAACGCAGTCGTCAAGGACTGGATCGCCGCCAGGCTCCTGGCAGACAGGCGCATCGTGCGCATTCGGATACCCGCCAATGTGGCGGACATCAGCGAGGCACGTTGCACATGGCTGGCCTGGCGGTATTTGTCGATGATCGCGTGCAACGTGCCGGCGTCGGCGCTGGCGGCCGTGGCGAACGTCAACTGTGCCTTGGCGCCCGGTGCGATACGCACGCGCACCGCGAGCACGCTGATCGGGTCCAGTTCGGTGTTCAGTGCGATGCGGCCCGATGGCGAACCGTCCGACTGCGGGGGCAGCTCGACCAGCCCCTGCGGCTGCCCTGGCGCATGGTTGCGACCGAGCCAGCGCTGGCGGTCGCTCTGAAGCCGCAATCCCAGTACCTGGGCCTGTGCATCGGCCAGAAAATGCGCCGCCTGCAGACCCTGCTCGGTGGCCAGGCGCGGAGTACGTGTGAACACCAGTGCCTGCTGCGCGGGTTGCCAGGCACAGCTGACGAACAGATTGCCGAAAGCGGGATGCGCCTCGTCCGCACGCGGGTCCGCCAGTGTGACCTCGAACGCCGACAACAGCTCGATTTCGATTGCTTGCTCGCCCTGGTTGTGCAATTCGACCTGGCGGAACTCGATGTCGTCCTCGGGACTCACCCAAACCGTCGTGTGGGCCTGCAGCTGCGGCCAATGGACTTCGAAACGCACCCGGTCCGGCTGAAAGACGCACTGGTACCGCGCCAATGGATCAGCAGCCGGATGCCGGGTGAGTGAAAACAACTTCGGTGTCGACACCGGCTGCTCGGGATGGATGCGGCGCAGGTAGATGAAATTGCCGTATGCGTCGCGCAACGCGTCGTCGCGCCAGCGACCGATACCGGTCTGACCCCAGCGCGTCCAGCCCGCGCCGTTGGGGCGCAGCGTGACGCTGAGTCGTCCGTTGGACAACACATGGCTGGGTTCCACCGCGGCCTCTCCCGGCGTCGACGTGCGCGGCATGCCAGTCTCCCGGCGGCGTTGCCGGTGGGTCTGCTGTTCGGGTTGCGGCGCCTGGCGCAGTGGCGGAACTTGGCGCGGGGCCCGCTCGTGCAGCAGCGACGCCACCGCCTCGATGCGGGTGTTGGCCATACCCCAGCGCTGGGCTATGCCATCCAGCAGCACATTGGCCAGCGCCACCAGGCTCATGCCCTGGTGGTGTGCCATGAAAGTGCTCACTGGCGTGAACGCCTCGCCCGCGCCCTGGTGCGACGGG
This sequence comes from Burkholderiaceae bacterium, assembly GCA_039934375.1. GTDB lineage: Bacteria > Pseudomonadota > Gammaproteobacteria > Burkholderiales > Burkholderiaceae_C > CAISIP01. Next base: position 14,781 of record JBDTMH010000057.1, read on the forward strand.
GTGTAGTCCAGCGCGTCGATGAAGCCACAGGTAGTGCGCGGTGCTAGAACTTGCAATGCGTCGAAATTGGCCAGCGCGCGGCGCGGTGCGAATTGCGCTGCCAGCGCGGTGGCATAAGGCGCGATGACCAGGTCGTCCAATGGCGTGCGGCGCAGCGCCAATGCCGGAACGCCTTGCGCAGCATACTGGTAGGCCAGCGTGTGGTCGCTGGCCGCATAGGCCGACTCGGACATGCCCCAGGGCACACGTTGGCTCCGGGCGTAGGCCACCTGCTCGTGCAAGGCCGCGCGGCATGCGCCATCCATGACACTGCCAAATGGCTCTTGCAGCACCAGCGTGGGCATCATGTACTCGAACATCGAGCCGGACCATGAACGCAGGCCAGCCAGCGCCCCCACGGCAAAAAACGGTCGTCCCAGCGCTGCCCAATGGCGCACTGGCACGTCACCCTTGGCGATCGCCAGCAAACTGGTCAGCCGGCATTCCGATGCCAGCAGGTCGTAGAAGTTGGCGTCCGGAACGTTCTCCTGCACCCGATAACCGATGTGCAGCAGATGGCGCCGCGGGTGGTACAGGAATCCGAAGTCTGGTGCCCACGCTAGTTGCTCCAATGCGTGCGCCATGGCTTCGAGTCGCCGGGCATCCGCGGCACCGGTCGCTTGCGGCTGCGGCATCGACGCGGCCAACTCCAGGCAGGCCTGGGACACGGCCAGCAGGTGGCCGCTGAGATTGCCGCTGTCGACGGTGGACACGTACAGCGGTGCCAGCGGCGCGCAGCTCTGCGTGTCGTACCAGTTCAGGAAATGGCCGCGGTGACGCTGCAATCGTTGCAGCGTGGCCAGCGTCGCCTCAAGTCGCACCAGCATCTGCTGCGTGTCGATCCAGCCGAAGGCGCGGGCACAGGCCACACTGAGCAGGTACAGGCCGATGTTGGTTGGGGAGGTGCGGTGCGCCAGCATGTCGTGTGGCGTGGTCTGCAGATTGTCCGGCGGCAAATGGTTGTCCGAGGCGCCGACGCATCGCACGAAATAGCCCCAGGTGGCGTAGGCGATGGCATGCAGTTCTTCCCGCTCACCGGGTTTCAGGTCGGGATCCCCCTGCGCCGCTTGCGGCCGGCTGACCAGCCAGGTCCACAGCGGTGACGCGGCCCACAACAAGGAGACAGCGCAGGCAAGCCCTACGAACGCATCAGACGACGCCAGCATGCCCACCAGCAGCACTGCCGCGGTTGCCGGCACACGCCAGTGCAGGCGTAGCAGCGCAGGTAATGCCGTCTGGGCGCGCGCCTGCGCAGCTTCGGCGGTTGTCCATTGCAACAGGTGGCGGCGGCTTACGGCCATCCGGTATAGCGCGCGGAATACAGCGTCGGCGGACATGATGGCGTTTTCCAGCAACTGCGCAAACTGCCACACGGTTACCCCGCAGACGCGCGCCATGCCAACAGCCGCCTGGCGGTAAAAATGCAATTTGGCAATGTCGTCACGGCTGGGTGCAAAGCCGGCAATGGCGCCCAGCAGCGGCCCGGCCGCGAATGCCGCCAGCACCAGCACGATGGCCTCCATGGGTGGCAAAACCGCGCCGCTCATGGCGAGCGCCAGCAATGCCAGCGACATCGGTGCGACCAGAGAGCGGCGCAGGTTGTCGAACATCTTCCAGCGGTTGATGGTGCCCAGTCGCCAATGCCATGGCGTGGCCACGAACGGCAGCAATTGCCAATCGCCGCGGATCCAGCGGTGGATGCGCGACATTGCCACGTCGGAGTGGAACGGGGCATCCTCGATCAGCGCGATGTCGCTCACCGCGGCGCAGCGCGCGATGGCGCCCTCCAGCAGGTCGTGGCTGAGCACCTGTTCACTCGGCAGGCGTGTCGACAAGACGGAGTGCATCGCCTGCACCTGCAGCAGCCCCTTGCCGCTGAAACTTCCCTCGTGGAACAAGTCCTGGTAGACCTCGGACGAAGCCGCACTGTAAGGGTCGATGCCGCACTGTCCGGCAAACAGCCAGTGGAACAAGGTCAAGTCACCACGTTTGGGCAAGGGCGTCGCGATCTGCGGTTGCAAAATTCCGTAACCATGCACGACCCTGCCAGTTGCCGCGTCGATGCGGGGCTGGTTATGCGGATGGGCCGCGACCCCGACGAGCTTGCGCAGGCTACCCGGTGGCAACTGCGTGTCGCTGTCCAGCGTCATCACGTAACGCGTCTGCGGCGCAATGTCCGATAACTCCGCCAGGTCCAGAAATGGCGCGTGGCCGCCGGTGGCCAGCGCATGCACCAGCTGTTCGAGCTTGCCGCGTTTGCGCTCCCATCCGATCCAGCGTTGCTCGGTCTCGCTGAATTGACGTGCACGGTGCAGCACGAGAAACCGCGGGGCCATGCCCGGCAGCGGCGGGTAACGCAGGTTCAGCGTGCGCAGCTGCGTGCTGGCTGCTTCGAGCAGGCCCGTGTCCGTGGCCATTTGCTGCTGGTCGGCATCAGGCCAGTCGCCCAGCAGCGTGAACTGGGCCTGCGGCTCCGGATTGGCCAGGTAGTGCAATTCCAGTCGGTGCGCCAGGGCGGCGACGCCTTGCAGACTCGAGAAGATCGACGGAATGACCACCATGACACGGTGCTCTGCCGGAATCCCGCTGGCCAGTGCCAGCCGTGGCAACAGCCTGGGCCGCACCGATTCGCTGATCAGCCGGTTGACCAGCGCGATGACGGCCTCAGAGGCCGGAAACGCCATCAGCAACAGGCCGACCAACGTCAGCCACCCGGGTTGTGCCGGCGCGGCTGCGCCCGCCGGCAACAGCCATGCCACCAGGCCCACGGTGGCAAGCCCCAGCACACCCAGGTAAGCCGGCAGCACCCCGTGGCGGCGAATCGCGCGCCGAGCGGCAGCGAGCCGGTTTTCCAGGCCCAGGGCGCGCAGCAACGTGGCTTGGCCAGGTCCTGACAGCCAGTGGCTGGCAACGGTCTGTTCGCCACCTCGGTCCTGCATCAACGCCAGCAGCGCGCTGGCCACGGCGATTTCGCTGTGCTGGCTGCGCCGTGCCAGACGTTCGATCGCGTGCAAGGATTGGTCCCGGGTGACGATGGCTTCTGCCTTGAACGATTCGGCGCCGCACATCATGCGCATCAGAGGGCTGCTGCGCTCGACGATGTCGCTCCAGTCGGCATCGCCCATGGCGCGCAGCGCAGTCATGGTGTTGCCGACACTGAGGTTGTCGGCGGCCTGTTCGGACGGCTGCTGGCGCCAGAACGCCGCGGGGTCCGGCTCGGCCTGTTGCAGCCATGCCAGTTGCAGCGTGTCGTGTGCACTGTGCGGATCCTGCAAGCGCTGTGCCAGGCGCGCAAGGAAGGCGGGTGCCATGCCCAGCGGTGCCAGCCGCGCTCGCCACCGCTCCAGCTGCTCTACGGGTGTGCTGGCGATGTGGTCGCTGCACAGGTTGGCGGCCTCGCGCGCGGCTTCGTTGCGCGCCTCCCGCTCCGCCAGGCGACGCAGGTTTTCAATCAGCACGACACGCAGCGTCGTGGGCAGAGCCCACATTTCCCGCAGATCAAGCTGACGTACCTCCTGGTAGGCGAGCAGGAAATGCACCAGCAGGTCTTCGTCGAATGCGCCGTCGGTATGTGCGACAAAGGCCCATGCGATGCCGTAGACCCGCGGCAGACCATCCAGTGGCGGGTCCAGCAGGACGGGCAGGGACCGAAAGTAGCTACGCGGCAGGCCCTCGCGCACCTCGTGCAGCTGGGCTTCGATCAGGTGGAAGTTGTCGAGCAGCCACTGGGCTGCGGGGCTGGTGTCGTAGTCGGTTGCGGCGCGTTGCCCGATATAGCTGTTGGCCTGCCGCAGCACTTCAATATTGCTGCGCAGACGTGGGAAAAAGCTGCCGGAACCTTGCCGTGCCGTGCTCGTGGCGTGGGCCGCGGCCAGGCTGCGACCATGTTGTGCAAAACGCTCCGGTCCGAAAATTTCGGCGCGAATCGCCGGCGCAACCAGACCACGCGCGCCGTCAAGGATGTCGCGCAGGGCCGTCGTGGCGTTAAGCAGCAGCTGTGGCACCGGGTGCGGCCCGCCAATTACGCAGGGCTACCCCATAACAACAGTGTGCAGATGCCGATCAGCAGCGCCACCGCGATGACCAGCGAGGTCACGATTCGGGTGGCAACATGCACGTGCAGCCGCTCAGCCGCGCAGCGCAGTGCGAGAAACCGGCCTTGCTGGCCGCGGCATGCCGTGAGATGATCGCCCAGTTCGTTCAGTTCCATCGGCGAAGTGTCGGCGGTGCCACCAAATGACATGGTGTTCCAGCCAGGTGGGGTGATGGATCGATGCATGGTGCTTACAAACTTTCGAGATTGAACCTGCATCATGCAGGTGTCAGGGTGCGGGGCCGGTGCGGCGATCGTGTTGCGGCCGCGCGGCACAGTGAACTTAACTGCTTCTTCAGGATAGGAAGAATTCCGCGAGTTGTCTGTCAGACAGGGTGCCGAGAGCAGCGACTGGACGCAGCGCCGCTTGTATGAGCTGGCTCGCCCAGGCCAGGCGGACCCTGGCACAGGAAGTGCGCAAGCGACCGGGTTCGGGTTGACGGTCTAGCTCGGCTGTTCACGCTATTTTTGTGGCTTCGCCACGTTCTCCAGCACCCTTTGCACCGCATCGAGCAGGTTGATCGGGATCGGAAACACCACGGTCGAATTTTTTTCGCCGGCAATTTCGACCAGCGTCTGCAGGTAACGCAGCTGCATCGACATCGGCTGGGTGGCCAGCAATGCGGCAGCGTCAACGAGTTTCTGCGCCGCCTGGAATTCACCTTCGGCGTGGATCACCTTGGCACGGCGTTCCCGTTCCGCCTCGGCCTGCTTGGCGATGGCGCGGATCATGCTCTCGTCAATGTCGACATGTTTGATCTCGACATTTGCCACCTTGATTCCCCACTGGTCGGTCCCTTGATCGAGGATGCGCTGCAGGTCGATGTTCAGCCGCTCGCGTTCTGACAACAAGGCGTCGAGCTCATGCTGACCGAGTACCGAGCGCAACGTGGTCTGCGCCAATTGGCCGGTGGCCTCCATGTAGTGCTCAACGTTTATCACCGCACGTTGCGGATCGACCACCCGAAAATACAGCACGGCGTTGACCTTGACGGACACGTTGTCACGGGTGATCAGGTCCTGGCTGGGCACATCGAGCACGATCATGCGCAGGTCGAGTTTGACCATCTGCTGGATAACCGGGATCAGGATGATCAGGCCCGGTCCCTTGACCTCCTGAAAACGGCCGAGCATGAAAACCACGCCGCGTTCGTATTCGCGCAATACGCGGATTGCGCTGGTCAGCAATACGACGACCAGCACCAGCAGAACTCCGAAAAATATCAGCATCAGCTTTGCTCCTTGGGTTCAACATTCAGAACAAGATCAACCATGCCGACCACCCGCACCGTCGCACCCTTGGTCAGCGGCACCTTCGAATGGGCTTGCCAGATTTCGCCGTGCAGGCGCACCAGGCCATGGTCCAGGAAATCCGCAATGACTTGCGCATGGTCGCCAAGCATCGACTCCCGGCCGCTGACGACCTTGCGGGTGCGTGACTTCATCGCGGCGCCGATCACGAAAACGAATACCGCTACCGAAGCCGCCGCAAATGCGGCAATGATGGGCAGCGATATCTGGTACGCCGGCAGATCGGTCTGCATCAGCATCACCGAGCCGATGACGAAGGCGATGGCACCGCCGATGCCGAACACGCCAAAACCCGGCGCGAAGGTTTCGGCCAGCATCAGGCCGGTGCCGATCAGTATCAGTGCCAGACCGACGTAACTGATCGGCAACATCTGCAGCGCGTAGGCGGCCAGCAGCAGGCAAATGACACCGACGACGCCGGGCACGCCGGTGCCTGGATGGAAGACCTCGAGAATCAGCCCGTAGATGCCGATCATCAGCAAAATGTAGGCAATGTTCGGATCGGTGATCAGAGACAGCACTTCGTAGCGCCAACCCGGCGTCACGCGGTGGACCGTGGCATTGCCGAGCGCCAGCGTCACCGGTTTCCCGTCGATCTGCAGCTTGCGGCCATTGAGCTGGCGCAGCAGATTGTCGAGATCGGTTGCAATCAGATCGATGACGCCACCCGCCAAGGCGTCCGACGCACTCAGGTTGGCTGCCTCGCGCACGCTTTTCTCGGCCCATTGCGGGTTGCGTCCGCGCAGCTGCGCCAGGCTGCGGATATAGGCGACCGCGTCGTTGACGACCTTGCGCTCCATCGTGGAGCCGGTCGGCGGCGCGGTTGCGCTCTTGTCCTTGTCGCTGGCTTCGCCTGCGGACGACCCGGTGGCCTGTGATGCTGCCGCGCCCGGCTTGCCAGACTCGGATCTGACCGGGCTGGTGTCGCTGGGTTTGGGGCGATTTGCGCCTGGCATCGGAAACGGCGATTCGCCGCCGATACTCACCGGTGTCGATGAGCCGATATTGGTGGCCGGCGCCATTGCCGCAACATGGCTGGCGTACATCAGGTAGGTACCGGCGCTGGCGGCACGCGACCCGCTGGGTGCCACATAAGTGGCGACCGGCACGCTGGACGCCAGGATTGCCTTGACCATGTCGCGCATCGCACGATCCAGGCCGCCCGGCGTGTCGAGTTCGAGTACGAACAGCGCAGCACCGGCGCGCTCGGCGTCTTTCAGGTTCGAGATGAAATAGTCGGCCGATGCCGGACTGATCGGCCCATCGATCTGCAACAACCAGACCACAGG
>JBDTMH010000058.1:0-21413 GCA_039934375.1 Burkholderiaceae bacterium
TGCAGGTGGGGCAGCGAACGATCCGGCTCTTGGTCTGGTCCGTCGGCTGTGTTTCCTTCGCACTGCGTGCAGACTCTTCGTGGGTGGTGGATCGGTGCCGCGTCATGAGCAAAGGGTCAATTCGAAGTTGCAGTCATTGCTGGTGGCGTGCAGGCGGTTGTCTGCCTCCTGGCGCATGAATCGAATCGACACCATCAGCCGGTTTCCGCTGATCTCGGGAACGACGCCCAGGGCCGGATCGATCGACAGGCGCAGTAACTGAAAGGTCTTGCCTTGCGGCAGGTTCTGCTGGTATTGACCGGCCGATGCCACCACTTTTTGCGGAGCCCCCGACTCGCGCAGTACTTTCATCAACAGCGCGACCGACTCCGCCAACGGTGCCAGCGTGGTGGCCCAGCGGTGCAGGTCAGCCCGTCGCGAGCCACTGCTTTGCTGTTGCCAGGCGTAATAGGCCGGCAGATCGAACTCGCAAGTGCCTCCGGGGATGCCGACGCGACTGCGGATACTCATCAGCCAGTCGTTCTCAGTCAGCACATGGCCAGCCTTGCCTTGGACCGCGCTCAGGCCGTTGTAGCAGTGATCGACTTGGCCGATGACGGCCTCCAGCGCGCGTTCGGAAATTGCCGGGTTGCCCCGGTAGGCGTGCAGGATTTGACGCTGCTTTTCCAGATCCTTGAGCAAATCAGACTTGAGATCGGCACGCGCACCTACGTCCATGACTTCGAAAATCGTGGACAGTGCGTAGTGGTGATCGATCGGGTGATCGCGTGCCACCAATTCGGCCAGGCGCCGAAACAGATGTTCGATACGCAGGTAGGTTCTGATGCGTTCGTTGAAGGGATATTCGTAAAGGATCACGCTGGTATTTCCGTTCCGGCAATCATAGTCCCAAGCGCTCGGCGACCTGTTTCACATCGTGTGCAATCTGTTCCCTGAGCGGGCCGCCATTGAATATCACGATGTCGGCTGCGCACAAGCGTGCACTGCGCGTTGCCTGGCTGGCGATGATGCTCTCGATCTCATCCCGTTTCAATCCGTTGCGTGCCATGACCCGACGGATCTGAACCTCGACCAGGCAGTCCACCACCAGCACCAGGTCTACCCGTGCGCGCCAGCGCCCAGACTCCACCAGCAAGGGAATATCGAACACCGCACAATGCGCGCCAGCCTGTTCGGCGTTTTGCGCGCGCTGCGCGGTTTGCTGTGCGACCAGCGGGTGGATGATCGACTCCAGCCTGGTACGGACAGTTGGATCGGAAAAAATGGTCTGGCGCATCTTGCTGCGATCCAGCGCGCCGTCCGCTGCAATGAAGTCGTCGCCGAAGGCCTTCGCGATCGGCGCTATGGCCGGTCCTCCCGAAGCCGTTGTCGCGCGTGAAATGGCGTCGGCGTCAATCACCACCGCACCATGCAGCGCGAAGAATTCTGCCACCGTGCTCTTTCCGCTTCCGATGCCACCGGTCAGGCCGAGTCGCAGCATCAGTTCATCGTGCGAGGTGTGAAAACGGGAACGCGAACGGAACCAGAGTCTCGAGACGACCGGGCCCGGCCAGCATCGCGACCATGCCTGCACCCGCCAGGAAAGGGCCGAACGGTATGGGAAGGTCCTTGTTGGACAACTTGCCGATCAGCAGCAATGCACCACCGAGGATGGATCCGACCACGGACGACAACAGGATCAGACCGACCAGATACTCGGCACCGAACCAGGCCCCCAGTCCTGCAAGCAGTTTGAAGTCGCCATGTCCCATGCCTTGTTTTCCGGTGAGGCGATAGTGCAATTGGTAGACCGTCCATAGACTCAGGTAGCCGAACACGGCACCCCAGACCGACGACGACAACGTGACGGTGGTCCAGCCCAGGGCCGCCGCAATCAGGCCCAGCCACAGGATCAGATAGTTCAGATCGTCCGGCAGCAGTTGGGTATCGAAATCGATCCAGAACTGGGCAATCAACAAGCAGGACAGCGCAGCCCAGACCACGCCGGAAGGCGTCAGCCCATACATTCTGGCCATGGCCACGAAGAACAGGCCGGTAAGGATCTCGATCACCGGATACCGCAGGCTGATCGACGTCTTGCATTTGGCGCAGCGGCCACGCAGCATCAGGTAGCTGAGCACCGGAATATTCTCGTACCAGCGGATCTGGTGCTGGCAGTGGGGGCAGCGCGAGCGAGGGCGGGACAAGTTGAACGCTTGCGCTACCGGAGCATCCTTGCCTGCCAGTTCTGCGCAGTTCGCCGCCCATTCCAGTTCCATCATCTTCGGAAGCCGATGAATGACGACGTTCAGAAAACTTCCGACAAGCAGGCCCAATACGCCGAACAATGCGACGTCAAAGCCCGGCGACACAAGCATCAGACCACGGCTCCCAGCTTGAAGATGGGCAGGTACATCGCGACCACGATGCCACCGATGATCGTGCCCAGGATGACGATGATGATGGGCTCCATCAGGCTCGAGATTCCGGCCACCATGTCGTCGACCTCGGCCTCATAGAAGTCCGCCGCCTTGCCCAGCATATGGTCGATCGAGCCGGACTCTTCGCCGATCGCACACATTTGCAACACCATGGATGGGAAGATGTTGGCATTGGTCATGGCCACGGTCAGCGCGGTACCGGTCGAGACTTCATGCTGGATCCTGGTGGTCGCGCGCTCGAAGACCGAGTTGCCGGATGCGCCGCCAACCGAATCGAGCGCCTCGACCAGCGGCACGCCAGCCGCGAACATGGTCGAGAGTGTCCGGGTCCAGCGTGCTATGCAGGACTTCTCGACCAGCACGCCGAAAATCGGCAATTTCAGCATGACCCGATCCATGATGTTCTGCATCTTCTCATTGCGTCTCCATGCTTGCATGAAGAAGTAGAGGCCGCCACCGATGCCGCCGAATATCAGGTACCAGTACTTGATGAAGAACTCGCTCAAGGCGATCACCACGAGCGTCGGCATCGGCAGCTCGCCGCCGAAGTTCGAGAACACTTCCTTGAAGGCCGGAATCACGAAAATCATGATGACCGAGACCACGACAAAGGCCACGATCAACACGGTCACCGGGTACATCAATGCCGACTTGATCTTGGACTTGATGGCCTCGGTCTTCTCCATGTAAACCGCGAGACGATCCAGTAACTGGTCCAGGATACCGGCAGACTCGCCCGCTTCGACCAGGTTGCAATACAGGTTGTCGAAGTACAGCGGGTATTTGCGGAATGCCACACTCAGTGACGTACCCGTCTCGACGTCGGTACGAACATCGCTGAGCAGCTTGGTCACCCTGGGATTCGGATTGCCCCGTCCCACGATATCGAAAGCCTGAAGCAAGGGGACGCCGGCTTTCATCATCGTCGCGAGCTGGCGCGTGAAGATCGCCATGTCCTTGGGCTTGATGGAGGAGCCGCCACCCATGCGCCGCTTCTTGATCTTGGTAGGCGTGACGCCCTGGCGCCGCAGCGTTGCCTGCACCTGGTTGATGCCAACGGCCCGCGACTCCCCTCGCACCTGCTTGCCGTTGCGGTCCTTGCCCTCCCACTCGAAGACGGTTTCGGTAATGCCCTTGGGCTTCGCAGTTGCCATATGGTCTCTGAGTCCCTGTTTTAGTCGTTGGTTACGGCGAGCACTTCTTCCAGTGAGGTCAGCCCCAACTTCACCTTGCGCAGCCCGGAACGCCGCAATGAATCAACCCCTTCCTTGCTGGCTTGCTGCGCAATATCCAAGGCGCTTCCATCGCGCAGGATGATGCGCTGGATCTCCTCGCTGATCGGCATGACCTGGTAGATGCCGACCCGGCCCTTGTAACCGCCGTTGCACATCGAGCATCCGACGGGTCCGTAGGTCGTCCAGCTTCCGTCGACGTCGCTTTCCTTGAAGCCGGCATCGACCAGGGTCTTCTTGGGGATTTCTACTTCTGCCTTGCAATTGGTGCACAGGCGGCGCGCCAGGCGCTGCGCTGTGATCAGGATCACGCTTGATGCAATATTGAATGGTGCAATGCCCATGTTGCGCATCCGCGTCAACGTGGTGGGTGCATCATTGGTGTGCAATGTCGACAAGACCAGGTGGCCGGTCTGCGCCGCCTTGATCGCGATGTCCGCTGTCTCCAGGTCGCGAATTTCGCCAACCATGATGATGTCCGGATCCTGGCGCAGGAAAGACTTCAGTGCGACCGCGAAAGTCAGGCCGGCCTTGTCGTTGACATTGACCTGGTTGACGCCGGGAAGGTTGATCTCCGATGGGTCTTCCGCGGTCGCGATATTCACGCCGGGCTTGTTCAGCATGTTCAGGCAGGTGTACAGCGAGACGGTCTTGCCCGAGCCGGTGGGGCCCGTGACCAGGATCATGCCGTACGGGCGGCCGATGGCATCCAGCAGCCGCTGCTTTTCTACCGGCTCGTAACCCAACGCGTCGACGCCGAGCTTGGCACTGCTGGGGTCGAGAATCCGGATCACGATCTTCTCGCCGAACAGTGTGGGCAAGGTACTCACGCGAAAATCGATGACCTTGTTGGGTCCGATCTTCAACTTCATCTTGCCGTCTTGCGGCACTCGCTTTTCGGAAATATCCATCTTGGATATCACCTTGATACGCGACGCCAGCTTGTCCTTGATCGCAATGGGCGGCGACGCGATCTCACGCAGCTCACCGTCGATCCGGAAGCGGACCCGGTAGGTGTGCTCGTAGGGCTCGAAATGCAGATCGGATGCCCGCATGCTGAATGCGTCGAGCAGCATCTTGTGCAAAAACTTGACGACCGGGGCGTCATCGACCTCTGACGTAGATGCAGCCTGGTCGGTGTCCGCCGCGCTGTCAGCGCCAGCGTCGTCGAACTCGAACTCCCCGCCGATGATCTCTTCCATCGTTTCGGTCGTTGAAGCCGCATTGGCGTCGACCAGCTTGAGGACTTTGTCGTATTCCGCAATGACCCAGTCCACGCCGAGCTGGGACGCAAACTTGATTTTTTCGACCGCTTCCTGATCGGAGGGGTCTGCGGTTGCCACAGTCAGGCGGTTGTTGCGCTTGCTCAGCACAATCACCCGGTAGGCTTGGCAGATTTTCGGGTCCAGCAGGCCCTTGGGCAGGCGTTGCTGGTCAATGGCGTCGAGGTCCACCAGTGGCGCCGCGTAGGCCGACGACATGGTGTGGGCCAGGTCGGAAGCAGATACCGCGCCCGAGCCCGTCAGTTCCGCGATGAAGCTGGTCTTGCCGGAAGTTGCCTTGCGGTAGATGTCTTCTGCCGATTTTTGCCCGAGCTTGCCCGCGAGAATAAGGGCACGGCCCAAGCCGGGAAGGGCAATTGAAGTGTTTTCGCGATTGGCTGTATCGGCTGCGGACATGGACTGAAAATGTACTACGGCGGGAGGCAAACGCCTAATCATCCCCGATTGCCCGAACGATGTAAATCGAAAGCGGGGCCATGCCGCTTCGAGGGAGGTCGTTTGACAACACTCGCAATGATGGTCGGGGTGAGAGGATTCGAACCTCCGGCCTCTACGTCCCGAACGTAGCGCTCTACCAGGCTAAGCTACACCCCGATCTCGGTCACAAATCCTGATTGAGTCAGTTGCTGCGGTCCAAAAGTTGCGACGCCAAGTGTATCAAACAATCAGTATGCGGCCCGTGCGGCAATTGGCCTGCCGCGGCGATGGCGCGCTCGGCTTCCTGGGCGGCGGCTTCCCGTGAATAAGTGAGTGCGCCAGTCTGCCGAACAATCTCGACGATCCCATCGAGCATGTCCACCGCGCCGTTCTCGATGGCGCTGGAAATCAGGGCTTTCTGCTCGGCACTGCAGCGTTGCATCGCGCAGATCAACGGCAATGTCGTTTTGCCTTCACGCAGGTCATCGCCCAGGTTCTTGCCCATCTGACCGCTGTCGCCGGTGTAATCGAGCACGTCGTCTATCACCTGGAAAGCCGTGCCCAGGGCCTGCCCGTAGTCGGCGCAGGCCTGCTCAAGCGTTGGCGGCGCACCCGCCAGAATGGCGCCCGCGCGCGCGCTGGCTTCGAACAGTTTGGCGGTCTTGGAGCGGATGACATGCAGGTATCCGGCGCTGTCCAGCGTGGCATCGTGCATGTTCATCAATTGCAGCACTTCCCCCTCCGCGATGACGTTGGTCGCGTCTGCCAGGACTTCCATGATCCGCATATCCTTGGCGTCGACCATCATCTGGAAGGCGCGGGAATACAGGAAGTCGCCGACCAGCACGCTGGCCGGATTGCCGAACGTCTCATTGGCAGTGGCATTGCCGCGGCGCAGCGCGGAGCCGTCGACCACGTCGTCGTGCAGCAAGGTGGCCGTGTGTATGAATTCAACGACGGCGGCGAGATTGAATCGCTGCGGGCCTCGAAAACCCAGCGCGCCACAGGTCAGCAGCAGCAAGGCCGGGCGCAGACGTTTGCCTCCGGCGCCGATGATGTAGCTTGAGACCTGCCCGACCAGCGGGACACTGGACGCCAGACGCTGCGTGATGACGGCGTCCACTTCACGCATGTCCTCGGCGATGACGGACAAACCAGAGGATGGCGGAGGGGGTGGGGCCTGCAAGGACAGTGACTCGATCAGTTTGATGAGATTATAGGAAGCGGATCGGCGCCTCTTGCCCAGCACGCAAACAAAACCTTGCCCAACCCCGGCACAGCATGTTATGCTCTTGGGCTGCGCGGAATTTCGTCTGCGCAGCTATGGAAGAGTCAATAACGACTTGAGATAAGAGGTCAACATGTACGCGGTCATAAAAACCGGTGGCAAGCAATATCGGGTTGCTGCCGGCGAAAAAATTAAAGTAGAACAGATTGCTGCGGATGTAGGCCAGGAAATCGTCATCGACCAGGTTCTGGCTGTCGGAAACGGCGCCGAGATCAAGGTTGGTACGCCCCTGGTGTCCGGCGCAACTGTCAAAGCCACAGTGTTGGCACACGGCAAACACGAAAAAGTGACCATCTTCAAGATGCGCCGCCGCAAGCACTATCAAAAACGTCAAGGTCATCGCCAGCAGTTCACCGAACTGCAAATTGGCGCGATTGCGGCCTGATGACATATTGAAACCGGATCTTCCTGTTTCAGACTGACTGGAGAAGCTAAATGGCACAGAAAAAAGGCGGCGGCTCAACGCGAAACGGGCGCGATTCCAAGCCCAAGATGCTGGGTGTGAAGAAGTTCGGCGGCGAGTCCATCTCTGCCGGTTCGATCATCGTGCGTCAGCGCGGCACCAGGTTCCACCCGGGCACCAACGTCGGTCTGGGCAAGGATCACACCTTGTTTGCACTGGCTGACGGCAAGGTGTCGTTTGCGGTCAAGGGCGCGATGAACAAACATACGGTGCACGTGACGACGGCCTGATCCGGCTGTTTCCCGACACGAAACCCTGCGCCATGCGCAGGGTTTTTCGTTTGAAACCATAGCCATGAAATTTGTTGACGAAGCCTTTATCGACGTTTCCGCCGGAGACGGGGGGGCGGGCTGCGTATCGTTCCGACATGAGAAGTACAAGGAGTTCGGCGGCCCCAATGGCGGGGACGGCGGGCGTGGCGGCCATGTTTTCGCCGTGGCCGACGTCGGACTCAATACGCTGGTGGATTTCCGCTATGCCCGTCGCCATGATGCCAAGCGCGGCCAACATGGCATGGGCTCGGACATGTTCGGCGCTGCCGGCGACGACATCACGCTGCGCATGCCGGTCGGTACGGTGATCTCGGACGCCGAGACCGGCGAAGTACTGTACGAATTGCTTGCGCCTGGCGAAGTCATCACGATTGCCAAGGGGGGTGATGGCGGTTTCGGAAATATGCGCTTCAAGAGCGCGATCAACCGTGCGCCGCGGCAGAAGACGCCTGGCTGGCCTGGCGAGAAGAAGAACCTGAAGCTCGAACTCAAGGTTCTGGCCGATGTCGGTCTGCTGGGCATGCCGAACGCCGGCAAGTCGACCCTGATTTCAGCGATCTCGAATGCACGGCCACGTATCGCGGACTATCCATTCACCACCTTGCACCCCAACCTGGGGGTCGTGCGGGTCGGACCGTCGCAGAGCTTCGTTGTGGCGGATCTGCCCGGTCTCATCGAAGGTGCGTCGGACGGCGCGGGTCTGGGTCACCTGTTCCTGCGCCATCTGCAACGTACGCGACTGTTGCTGCATGTGGTGGACATGGCGCCCTTCGACGACAATATCGACAGCGTGGCCCAGGCCAAGGCGATCGTCCACGAACTCAAGAAGTACGACCCGAAGTTGTTCCGCAAGCCGCGCTGGCTGGTGCTCAACAAGCTGGACATGGTGCCGGCGGAGAAGCGCGCCGAGCTTGTCGCCACCTTTGTGCGCCGCATGCGGTTCAAGGGGCCGGTGTTCGAGATATCTGCGTTGACGCGCGAGGGCTGCGAAGGGCTGGTGCAGGCCGTCTTCAAACAGGTCAAGACACAGCAGGCGCTGGAAACGGAGGTGCCGGTCGTGGACCCGCGGTTCCCGACCGACACGCCCTGCAGCTGAAGCCTGGCGTTTCTGCAGTTCAACCGGCTCTCGCACACAGTGCGACGTATTTCCTGAAAACATGAACAAAGCTGTCACGCCCGCCGTGATGCGTCAGGCCCGACGCATTGTTGTCAAAGTCGGCTCCAGTCTGGTTACCAACGATGGCCGTGGACTGGACGAGCAAGCGATCGGTGAATGGTGTCGCCAACTGGCATTGCTGGTGCGTGACAAGCGCGAGGTGGTGATGGTGTCCAGCGGCGCGATCGCCGAAGGCATGAAGCGCCTGGGCTGGCGAGACCGGCCACATCGGGTGCATGAATTGCAGGCCGCGGCCGCAGTCGGGCAGATGGGGCTGGCGCAGATGTACGAGTCCAAGTTGCGATCGCATGGTCTTGGCAGCGCACAGGTGCTGCTGACCCATGCCGACCTCGCCGACCGGGAGCGCTACCTCAATGCGCGCTCAACCCTGACGACGCTGCTCAAGCTCGGCATCGTGCCGGTCATCAACGAGAACGATACCGTCGTCAACGACGAAATCAAATTCGGCGACAACGACACGCTGGGTGCCTTGGTCGCCAACCTCGTGGAGGCCGACCTGCTGGTCATCCTCACAGACCAGAAAGGGCTTTACACGGCTGATCCGCGCAAGAACCCCGACGCGCAGTTCGTGCACGAGGCCAAGGCAGGAGACCCGGCATTGGAATTGATGGCAGGGGGCGCCGGATCCAGCCTGGGCCGGGGCGGCATGATTACCAAGATCCTGGCAGCTCGCAGGGCTGCTGGCTCGGGTGCGTCGACCGTCATTGCCTGGGGTCGGGAGCCCGATGTGCTGGGGCGTCTGATCGGTGGCGAGGCCATCGGGACCCTGTTGGTTGCGCAAACGCAGAAAACCCAGGCGCGCAAGCGCTGGATTGCCGACCACTTGCAACTGCGCGGTGCCGTGACCGTCGATGCCGGCGCGGTTGTCAAGTTGCGCGACGAAGGCAAGAGTCTGCTTCCGATCGGCATGGTCGGCGTGACGGGCGAATTTTCGCGCGGCGACGTCATCGCGGTGCGGGAGATGTCGGGTGAGGAGATTGCGCGTGGACTGGCCAACTATTCCAGCTTCGAGGCCCGGCTGATCTGCCGCAAGCCGTCACATGCGCTGGAGAGCCTGCTCGGCTATGTGGCCGAACCGGAAATGCTGCACCGCGACAATCTGGTGATCACGCGCTGACAGTTGCGCTCCCTGCCGACCCGGTTCGATTTTCCTGCGGCAACAATACCGGGCCAACCCGACCCTGACAGTGCACCGGTGTTACCTCTGGATCCCGTCTAAGCGTGATTGCTTGAGCTTGCGAACGATTTCCGCAGGCGAACCGGCGGTTGCCGCGCGGCCGTCACAAGCCCCTTGCCGCGCCAGCGCCAGTGCGTGCATCGAGCGCTGGTTGCCATTCAGTGCCAGCCACTGCGCATCATCGACCGGCCTCCATTTGCCGTCGCTGCCATAACGGGCGTAGGTCTTGACTTCGCCCTTGAGGCACCAGATGCCCTCGAACATGGCGTTGACATTGCCGCTTTGCGACACCGCCACCACGACATAACGCACGATGCCATCGGTACCGATGCTCAAGCTGTCGGGATCGATGCCGACCTTGACCGTAACATAACGCGGCATGTCGATCGGGACCAGTCTGTCGACACTGAAGTGGGGTGGTGGCGCGATCTCCAGTTCTTTCCAGTCGGGATCGAGGTCGGCGATCTGCGACCAGGCATTGCCCGCCAGCAACAGCGCCGCTGCCAGTAGAACTTTAACGCGCATGGGGATCCGTGGATTCATCGGTAACGGTATTGGTATGTGGATCTGGTTCGAAACTGCCGCCCGGCGGCAGCGCAAACGACGCACCCAAAGGGAAGTCGGCATGTGTGCCATGGTCGTGGTCGCGCGCCCGGCTGCCGCTGCGCAGATAGCGGTTGCGCACCTCGTTGCGGGGCAGGTAACGCGCCAGTTCGGTAAGGGCCATTTCGTAGACCCCGCGTTTGAACTCGACCACCATGTCCAGCGGCACCCAGTAGTCGTTCCAGCGCCAGGCATCGAATTCCGGGTGATCGGTTGCGCGCAGATTCAGGTTCCAGTCGTAACCCGTCAATTGCAGCAGGAACCAGATCTGCTTTTGTCCCTTGTAATGGCCGCGCGCGTCGCGGCGAATGTATCGGTCAGGCACCTCATAACGCAACCAGTCCCGGGTACGGGCGACGACACAGACATGCTCCGGATGGAGTCCCACCTCCTCGTGTAGTTCTCGGTACATGGCCTGCTCAGGGGTCTCCCCCCGGTCAATGCCACCCTGCGGAAACTGCCAAGAGTGGGTGCGAATGCGCTTGCCCCAAAATACCTGGTTCCTCTGGTTGAGCAGAACGATGCCGACATTGGGCCGAAATCCGTCCCGGTCAAGCATAATCAAACCCCAATTTTCTAACTGAGACCATTATGCCCCGCTGGCGACGAGCGGCAAAGGTCCCTGTCCTGTTTCGAAGCCCATGAAAGCCTCCCGATTTTTCATTTCCACCCTGAAGGAAGCGCCAGCCGATGCGGAGGTCGCCAGCCACAAGCTGATGCTGCGCGCCGGCCTGATAAAGAAGCTCGGCGCCGGCATTTACAGTTATATGCCGATGGGCTTGCGGATCATTCGCAAGGTCGAGGCCATCGTGCGCGAGGAGATGAATCGTGCAGGCGCGGTCGAGTTGGCGATGCCGATGGTGCAGCCGGCAGAGTTGTGGCAGGAGACCGGCCGGTTTACCTCGATGGGGCCTGAGCTGCTGCGCATCCAGGACCGGCATGCGCGGGACTACGTCGTGCAGCCCACCAGTGAGGAGGTGGTGACCGACATCGTGCGCCAGGACATCCGTAGCTACAAGCAGTTGCCGCGCAATTTCTACCAGATCCAGACTAAATTCCGCGACGAGCGGCGGCCCCGCTTTGGCCTGATGCGCGGACGCGAGTTCACCATGAAGGATGCCTACAGCTTCGACCAGGATGCCCCGAGCGCCAAGACCAGCTACCAGACGATGGCCCTGGCCTACCGGCGCATCTTCGACCGCTTCGGCCTGCGCTACCGTGCAGTGGCGGCAGACAGCGGCGCGATTGGTGGCGACCTCAGCGAGGAGTTCCAGGTCATCGCCGCAACTGGCGAAGACGCCATCGTCTACTGCCCTGGCAGCGACTACGCGGCCAATATGGAAAAGGCGGAAGCACTGGCGCCGACCCAGCCGCTGCAGGTGCCCGGTGAAGCCCTGGCCAAGACCGCCACGCCGGGCAAGAGCACCTGCGCGGACGTCGCGCAGCATCTGGGAGTTCCGTTGCAGCAAACCGTCAAGTCACTGGTGGTGACAACGGAAGAGAAGGACGATGCCGGCAATGTGACAAAGACCCAGGTGTGGTTGCTGATGCTGCGTGGCGACCATGAACTCAATGAAGTCAAGGCCAACAAGGTGCCGGGCCTGGAGTCCGGATTCCGGTTCTCGACCCTGCAGGAGATCGACGAACATTTCGGTTGCAAACCGGGCTATCTGGGTTTGATCAACTTGCGCAAGCCGGTGCGTGTCATTGCCGACCGCGAGGTTGCGGTCATGCACGACTGGATCTGTGGCGCCAATGAACCCGATTTTCACTACACCGGTGTCAACTGGGGCCGTGACCTGCCGATGCCGGAGGTCGTGGCCGATCTGCGCAACGTCGTTGCCGGCGACCCGTCACCCGATGGCCATGGTGTGCTGGCCATCGAGCGCGGCATCGAGGTGGGCCATGTGTTCTACCTTGGTACCAAATACAGCCGTGCGATGAGCGCGACCTTTCTCGATGCCGCCGGCAAGCCGCAGTTTTTCGAGATGGGCTGTTATGGTATCGGCATCACGCGGCTGCCCGCCGCGGCCATCGAGCAGAACCATGATGAACGCGGCATCATCTGGCCGGATGCGCTGGCGCCATTCACCGTGGTGGTCTGTCCGATTGGGCCGGACCGCAGTGCGCAGGTCAAGGCGGCCGGCGAAGCCTTGTACGCGCAATTGCTACATGCCGGCGTCGACGTGATCCTGGACGATCGCGGCGAACGTCCTGGCGCCATGTTTGCCGACTGGGAGTTGATCGGCGTGCCACATCGTGTCACCATTGGCGATCGTGGCCTGAAGGACGGGCAGGTCGAATACCAGCACCGCAGGGACGAAACGGCCACCAAGGTTGCGCTCGACGAGGTGCTGGCTTTCGTGACCTCCAGATTGGGGAAATGAGGGACTTGACAGCCAACGATCGAAATGTTCTTCACCGCGGCGACGAAGGCTATGTCTCGCGCCGCCGATGGCTGGTTTCCTGGATTCCGGCGGGGGCCTTGGCGGGCCTGCAACTTCCGGCCCATGCGGGCGGGCAACTCGAGGAGCCGCTGGTCGATTCGGTGCGGACTGCGTTGAGCGCATCGGTTAACAGCACGGCACCGCCGCTTCCTGTGTTTGCCAACACTCCGTCACGAATCGCGTACCTGCGCTGGCTCGGGGCCATGAGCACGCAGTTGCGCCGGCGCAAGACTGATCTTGAGACCCGCAAGGAGTTTCTGCAGACCGTCTGGTATGAGAGCAAACGCGCCGGCCTCGACACCACGCTGGTCATGGGCCTGATCCAGGTCGAAAGTGGTTTTCGCAAGTTTGCGGTATCGGGTGCCGGCGCCCGAGGTTACATGCAGGTGATGCCGTTCTGGACCCGGGTGCTGGCCTCGGGTGATCCGTCGGTGCTGTTCCACATGCAGACCAATCTGCGCTTTGGCTGTGTCATTCTGCGCCACTATCTGGATCGGGAAAACGGTAACCTGTACATGGCGCTGGGCCGCTACAACGGTTCGCGCGGAAAGGATGCCTATCCACTCGCGGTCGTTGGCGCCAGCCGGCAGTGGAGTCACATCGCCGCTTGATCGGCGCAGAGGGCTACTGCATGAAGCCGATCGATGCCTTGCGTCCGGTCGGCCGCGGCAAATCGGCGACCTGCACCGTGTCGCGGTTGTCGAGCCGGGCATTGCCAAAGCCTGTCATCAGCGCACGGCGCATGTCGCGCGGCGACAGCTCTGCCAGCCGATCCAGCAAATCCGGCCCGGGCTCGGGTACGAAGTGCTCGCCCCAGCCGTGGTCACCGCGGATCGACCGGTAAAGATTGCACGCGATCTGGCGCGCCGCCGAGTCATCGGGCGCGTCGACCCAGAACACGTTCATGCGGTTCAGGATGGGCTCGGGTATTGAGCGTTCGTCGTTGGCGGTGGTGATCCAGATCACCTGGCTGGCGTCTATCGCCACTTCGGCGAACTCGTCGGTGAAATTCTGTGCGGTGTCGTGCTCCAGCAGGCTGTACAAGGCGCCCAGCGGATCATACTGAGCATCTGAACTGGCCTTGTCGATCTCGTCCACGACGATGACCGGATTTGCGTACTCACCGTCGACCAGTGCCTCGAACACCTTGCCAGGCTTGGCGCCTTTCCACTGAGAGGAGGCACCGGACAACAACCAGCCGGCCGTCATCGAACTCATCGGCACCAAGCTCATTCCCGTACCCAGCAGGTCGGCAAGTTTGCGCGCGAAGTAGGTCTTGCCGATGCCCGGCGGGCCCAGCAGCAGCAGCGGTGTGACTTCCAAACCGTCGCGGCTGTCTTGCGCCAGCGCTACGTGGCGTTTGACGTCGTCCAGCACCTCGTGGAAATTGGGCAAAGACGCGTACAACTCACCCATGTCAGGCACGCCCGAGGGTTTGACCTGGAAGCGCTGCGGGCCCCGCTCAAGCATGCGCTGGTAGGTGGCGCGCAGGCTGTCGTAGTCGCGTTCGGCCAGCCCGTCGAGCTTGCGCTGCACGTCATGGGGTTCGAAAACCCGGCGCATCTGGGCAACCGGCAAGCGGAACACCGAAGGCGGGGAAACAGGCTTCTCGAACTGCATGTGCGGCTCCTTTCGCAAACACCTTGCGATCATTCAATCACAGGTTTGCTGCAGCGCAAACACGCAACGAGCACGGTAACGGGCAATTTGTTGCAAACATGCCGACAAAAGGCCGGCTGTCGCCCAGATTACAGTAGCAGGCGCCTTTGCGCCGCATGGCGCCGACCGCAGGCGCTGGGCTTGTCAGCCCGGTTTGGCGGTCAGCACCTGTTGCAGTTCACCGTTCTCGTACATCTCGGTCATGATGTCCGAACCCCCGATGAATTCGCCGTTGACGTACAGCTGCGGGATCGTGGGCCATTGGCTGTAATCCTTGATGCCGGCGCGTATTTCCTGGTCCTCCAGCACGTTGACGGTCTTGAGCTGTCGTGGCTCCACGCCACAAGCCTTGAGAATCTGGATCGCACGGCCCGAAAAACCGCACTGCGGAAAACTGGCCGTACCCTTCATGAATAGCAAGACCTGGCTGGACTTGACTAACTCATCAATGCGTTGTTGTGTGTCGCTCATCTGCTTCTCCTGGAATTCAATCCGCCGATTATTTCACCTTACCGTGGTCAGTGCCGTGTATGACCTGGCTTAACCCGGGTCTAGGCGCCATTGTCCTGCAGTACAGCGCCAGTGGCCGCCCAGGTCGCGCCGGGACTCGACATGTCGAAAACCGGCCGTCTGCAGCAATTCCCGTACGGTCCGTGCCTGATCGTAACCATGTTCGAGCAGCAACCAGCCGCCCGGCGCCAGATGCCTGCCCGCGCCAGCCACGATCTGGCGGATGTCGCGCAGACCATCGGGGCCTGAGGTCAGGGCCATCGCCGGCTCGTGGGCAAGTTCGGGCAGATGCGGGTCCGCGTCCCGAATATACGGTGGATTGGATACGATCGCGTGATACTGACCGGTGACCGCGTCGAACCACGAGCTGTGCAGCCAATGCAGCTCGAGCCCGAGCCGGGCGGCATTGGCGCGCGCCAGCGCCAGCGCGGCGACGCTGGCGTCGACGGCGTCTATGCGCGCGAGCGGGCGCGCGTGCTTGAGGGCCAGCGCGATGGCGCCGCTGCCGGTACCCAGATCGAGCAGTCGCAACGGGGCGGTCGTTTTGCGCCCTGGTAGGGTGTCGATAAGGGCCAGCGCCCATTCCACCAGGATTTCGGTGTCGGGCCGGGGTACCAGTACCCGCGCGTCGACCGCCAGGTTGAGTCCGAAGAACTCCTTGTGACCGACGATGTAGGCCAGTGGTTCGCCGCCGCTGCGGCGTCGTACGAGTTCCTCGTAGCGGACCTGCACCGCGACCTCGACCGGGTCGGCGTCATGCGCCAGCAGCCAGCTGCGGCGCTGATTCAGCTCCGCTGCGGCGGTGCCGAGTGCGTGCAGCAGCAGCAGATCGGCGTCGAGACGGTCCAGGCCGGCGGCCCGCGCCGACGACAAGCTGCCTGCGATCGTGGACATCGCTTGCGCGGCGTCAGGCACTGGCGCCGACCTCCAGTGCGGCCAGTTGCTCGGCTGCTTGCGCGGCCTGCAGCGCCTGGATCACGTCGTCCAGGTCGCCTTCCATGATGACCAGCAGCTTGTAGAGCGTCAGATTGATCCGATGGTCGGTCAGCCGGCCCTGGGGAAAGTTGTAGGTGCGAATACGGTCGCTGCGGTCGCCGCTGCCGATCAGGCTCTTGCGCTCGGCCGCATCGCGGGCCGCCCGCTGCGCGCGATCCTTTTCCTGAATACGGGCCGACAACACCTGCAAGGCCTTGGCCTTGTTCCGATGCTGGCTGCGGTCGTCCTGGCATTCTGCGACGATACCGGTCGGAATGTGGGTGATGCGTACCGCCGAGTCGGTCTTGTTGATGTGCTGGCCCCCAGCGCCACTGGCCCGGTAGGTGTCGATGCGCAGGTCGGCCGGATTGATCTGGATCGCGACCGATTCATCGGGCTCGGCCAGCACCGCAATGGTGCAGGCACTGGTGTGGATGCGGCCCTGGGTCTCGGTGGCTGGTACCCGTTGCACCCGGTGGCCGCCGGATTCGAACTTCAGCTCGCCGTAGACGTTGTCGCCGACGATGCGCAGCACGATCTCCTTGAAGCCGCCCAGTTCCGATTCCGACGCGCTGATGATTTCGGCCTTCCAGCCACGGCGTTCGCAGTAACGTGTGTACATGCGCACCAGATCGCCGGCGAACAGCGCCGACTCGTCGCCGCCGGTGCCGGCGCGGATTTCCATGAACGCATTGCGGCTGTCGTCCGGGTCCTTGGGCAAAAGCATGCGCTGCAGTTCCGCTGCCAGTTGCGCGATCTCGGCATTGGCCGCATCCGCTTCTTCCTGGGCCAGTTCTGCCATGTCGGGGTCCTGGACGGAGTTCTCCACCAACTCGCGCGCCTGGGTCAGATCCGTTTCGCGCCGCTGGTAACGACCCCAGCGGGTTGCCACCGCCGCCACGTCGGAATGTTCGCGCGAGAGCAGCAGGAACTGCTCCATGTCCTTCATGATGTCTTCGCGCGACAACAGGAACTCCAGTTCTCCGAGGCGGTCCGTGTAACGGTCGAGTTGCTGGCGGAAGAAGGCTTTCATGGCGGTGCTTCGATGGGTCGCCTGCAGGGGGCAGGCTCAAGACAAGGGATGGCCGGACCGCTGTCGGTCGGAGCAGTAACTGCCCCGCTGAGTGCGGGGCAGCGCGGGCGTCGCTAACGTTCCTTGCGCAGGAAGAACTGATGCACCGCAGAGCCGGCCTGCTTGCGGGAATCGGCATCACCTGCGCGCAGTTCGGCCAGCGCCCCGTGCAGCATCTTCTGCGTCAGTCCGCGCGACAAGGCTTCAAGCACCGTGTCAATGTCTTCGCCTTTGGCCAGCCGCTTGCGCGCACGGGTGATCTCGGCCTGGCGCCATTCGTCGGCCTGGGCGTTGAGTTGCTGGATCAGCGGTACTGCGTCGCGCTGGTCGATCCAGTGCATGAAGCTTTGCACGCCGGCATCGATGATGACCTCCGCCTGGGCAACGGCGGCTTGCCGGTTGGCGCGCCCGGTCTGTACCACGTTGGCCAGGTCGTCGACGGTGTACAGATAGACGTCCTGCAGTTCCTTGACCTCGGGTTCGATGTCGCTGGGAACGGCCAGGTCGACCATGAAGATCGGCCGATGCTTGCGCCGCTTGAGTGCCCGCTCAACCGCACCGAGCCCGACGATAGGCAGCGAACTGGCCGTGCAGCTGATGACCGCGTCGAACTCGTGCAAGCGCTCGGGCAGGTCGGCCAGCCGCATCACGCTGCCCCCGAGCTGGGCTGCCAGTTTTTCGCCCCGCTCGAGCGTGCGGTTGGCCACGGTGATCGACTTTGGTCTGCGCGCCGCAAAATGGGTCGAGCACAACTCGATCATGTCACCGGCACCGATGAACAGCACCTTGACTTGCTCCAGATCCTCGAAAAGCTGTCCGGCCAAACGCACCGTGGCCGCCGCCATGCTGATGGAGTGGGCGCCGATCTCGGTCGAGGAGCGAACTTCCTTCGCCACCGAGAATGAACGCTGAAACATCTGGCTCAGCGTGGTGCCGAGCAATCCGGCTTGCTGGGCAGCACGCACGGCTTCCTTGAGCTGTCCGAGAATCTGGGGTTCGCCCAGCACCATGGAGTCCAGGCCACTGGCCACGCGAAATGCATGGCGGGCGGCCATGTCGTTTTCCAGCGTATAGGAGTGCGAGCGCAGGACCGAACCCGATACGCCGCCCGAGCGCGCCAGCCAATCGAGTGCCGGTTCGAATTCGGGTCGCTCGCCGGAGCAATAGATTTCGGTCCGGTTGCAGGTCGAGATGATCGCAGCCTCCGGTGGACGCTGCATGGCCTGCCGCAAGCCCTGCAGCGTGGCGACGATTTGCGAGCTGTCGAACGCCAGCCTGCCGCGCAGCTCGAGCGGCGCGGTGGTGTGGTTGATGCCAAGTGCCCAGACAGTCATATAGTCAGATTTACGCCGATTATAAAATTGCTGCCGCCATGGGTGTTCCCGATCTGATAAACCACGTGATGAACTTTGCGCTTCCGGCCTTGGCCGTGGGGCTGCTGTTGCCGTCTTTGACCCGTTTCACGGCCTTGGGGAGACAAGCCAGGCCGGGTTTCTGGTGGCAAGGCCTGGTCAATGTCATCGCCGGACTGCTGGTACTGGCCGGCGGCTTGTGGTTTTGGGGTTACGACGGCAAGTTGTCGACCTACGTCGCCATGGCGGTGGCATGTGCGACCAGTCAATGGCTGATGCTCGGCGCCTGGCGCCGCTGAGCGGGCAGTTGCCAACCGCGACTGTTCAAGTTGCCGGCAGCCTCAGACTGACCATGTTGAGGGTTCAGGTGGGCAGGAACAGGTCGACCCGGTCAGTGATGATTCCGTCCGTTCCCAGCGTTGTGAGTCGATCGGCGATCCACTCGTCGTTGACGGTGTAGCTCAGGCAGCGCAGTCCAGCGGCGTGGGCCGCCGCAACGGTGGCAACATCCCACAGGCTGTAGTGGCACACGACAGCCACGCACACCAGCTGTCCCGCCACCTCCAGCCAGTCGGCACGGAGTTTGTCCAGTAGCAGGCCGCGCGGCAGTTCGGGCGCCACCGCTTGTGCACCTTCCAGTGCCGCGACGTCGAACGACGTCATCAAAGGAGCAATGTCTGCCTGCGCCCATAGACGCGCGGCATGCTGCGCCACGACCTCACCGGTCTGGCGTTCGGTGCCAGGGGTTGGCTTGATCTCGATATTGAGCAGAAGGCCGTTGTGCAGGCAGAAACGCGCGATGTTTTCCAGGCAAGGCAGGCCTTCACCGGCATAACGGCGGGAATGCCAACTGCCGGCATCATGCTGCGCCAGGCGTTGCCAGGCCTGCTCACCGCCAATACCGGAACTATCGGTCGTGCGGCGCAGGTCGGCGTCGTGCATCAGAAACGGGACACCATCCTGGCTGAGCTTGACGTCGCATTCGAACATCCGGTAGCCATGGCTGGCACCCAGGCGGAACGCCGCCAGTGTGTTTTCGGGAGCCAATTTCCCGGCGCCCCGGTGGGCAATCCAGCGCGGGTAAGGCCAGGCGGCGGCTGTCACAATCGTTTGCCGGTCTTGGCGTCGAATGCATGCAGCCGATCCGGCCGCGGCGTCACATGGATGGTCGCACCGATCTTGGGCACGGCCTGTGCTTCCTCGGTGCGGATGATCATCATCTCCTGGCCGCTTCCATGCGACCAGCGGCCATAGACCAGGCGCTCTGCGCCCAGCATTTCGACCGCTTCGACCCGCAGTGCCCAGCCGGTGTCGGTGATGTCCAGGTGCTCCGGCCGGATGCCGACAATGGTGCCGGCACGCGCATCGGGCGCGTCGCGCAACAGGTTCATGGGCGGGGAGCCGATGAAACTGGCGACAAAGGTCGTGGCCGGCCGGGTATAGACCTCCTCCGGCGTGCCGAACTGTTCCATGACGCCCGCGTTCATCACGATCATGCGCTGTGCCAGCGTCATGGCCTCGACCTGGTCGTGTGTGACAAACAGCGAGGTGATGCCGAGTTCGCGGTGCAGCTTCTGGATCTCGAGCCGGGTCTGCGCGCGCAACTTGGCGTCCAGGTTGCTCAGCGGCTCGTCGAACAGAAACACCTGCGGCTGACGCACGATGGCACGCCCCATGGCCACTCGCTGGCGTTGCCCACCGGAGAGCTCGCGCGGTTTGCGCGCCAGATACGGCGCCAGTTCCAGGATGCCGGCCGCCTTGTCGACCCGGATCTTGATTTCGCTGACCGGCACCTTGGCAATCTTGAGTGCGTAGGCCATGTTGTCGAACACGGTCATGTGCGGATACAGCGCGTAGTTCTGGAACACCATCGCGATGTCCCTGTCTGCCGGTTCCATCTGGTTGACGACCTTGTTGCCGATCAGGATCTCGCCTTCACTGATTTCCTCCAGCCCTGCGACCATGCGCAGCAGCGTCGACTTTCCGCAGCCCGAGGGTCCGACGATGACGATGAATTCGCCGTCCTGGATCTCGGCGCTGACGCCGTGGATGACCTGGTTGACGATTTTGCCGCGGCCGTAGCGTTTGACGACGTTCTTGAGTTGTACCGATGCCATGAGAGATTGCCTTGAGCGCCTATTTTTCCGTATCCACCAAACCCTTGACAAACCACTTCTGCATCAGCAGCACAACCAGCGCCGGCGGCAGCATCGCCAATATGGCGGTGGCCATCACCAGGTTCCATTCGGTCAGCGCGTCACCGCCAACGATCATGCGCTTGATGCCGATCACCGCGGTATACATCGACTCGTCGTTGGTGATGAGCAGGGGCCACAGATACTGATTCCAGCCATAGATGAACTGGATCACGAACAGCGCAGCAATCGTCGTCGACGACAAGGGCAGCAGCACGTCGAAGAAGAAGCGCATCGGCCCGGCGCCGTCCACGCGTGCCGCTTCTGCCAGTTCGTCCGGCACAGTCAGGAAGAACTGGCGGAACAGGAAGGTGGCGGTCGCCGATGCGATCAGCGGCAACGTCAGGCCGGCATAGCTGTCGAGCATGCCGAGATCGGCCACGACCTTGTAGGTAGGGATGATGCGAACTTCCACCGGCAGCATCAGCGTGACAAAGATCATCCAGAAGAAGAAATTGCGCATCGGAAACCGGAAATAGACGATGGCAAAGGCGCTGAAGATGGAGATGACGATCTTGCCGATGGCAATGACCAGCGCCATGATCAGGCTATTGAGCATCATCGGCGCCACCGGAGCCGCCGAGCCGCGCGTCGATCCGGCGCCCAGCACCTGTGCATAGTTCGTCCAGAATTGGTCGCCGGGCAGCAGCCGCATCGGCACTTCCAACACCTGTTCGAGGGTCAGGGTCGACGCGACAAAGGTCACATACAGCGGAAACGCGATGACGATGATGCCCAGAACCAGACACACATGGGTCAGCACGGTGAGCAGGGGGCGGCGTTCGACCATATCAGTGATCCATTGCGCTTCGCGCCACCCGCAGCCCAAGAAAGGTCGAGTGGCCGCGGAGCCGGCCAATCCAGGGGCCGT
>JBDTMH010000059.1:0-21207 GCA_039934375.1 Burkholderiaceae bacterium
TTCGTGCAGCACTACATCCACGAAAACATGTTGGAGGGTCAGAAGCTGGGTTATTCGGGACGTGCGTCGTCGGCTTCGCCGGCGGTCGGATATTCGCACCTGCACCTGAAGCAGCAAAAAGCCCTGGTCGACGGTGCGTTCGCCAAGCTCAAGGGCTTCGTGCTCACCAAGTAAGCACCATCTACCGCACGTGAACGAAACCCCGTAGTTGAAAGAAGAACAGACATGGCCATCGTAGAAGTCAAGGTACCCCAATTGTCGGAATCGGTCGCAGAAGCAACGCTCTTGCAGTGGAAGAAGAAGGTGGGCGACGCCGTTGCCGTGGACGAGATCCTGATCGAGGTCGAGACCGACAAGGTCGTCCTCGAAGTGCCGGCCCCATCGGCAGGTGTTCTGGTCGAATTGCTGGAACAGGACGGAGCGACTGTGCTGGCCGAACAACTCATCGCGCGTATCGATACCAGTGGGGGTGCTGTTTCCGAAGCACAGAAGTCCGCCGCGCAAACGGCGGCTGCCCCTGCCAAGGCCGCTGCGTCAGCTACGACTACCGCTCCGGCTGCGCCTGCCGCTGCGGCGGCGGCCCCCGCAGCGGCTGCGCCATCGAGCGCGGCGAAATCTGCGGTGGCCATGCCTGCCGCTGCAAAGATGATGGCCGACAACAAGGTCGACCCCGCATCCGTTTCCGGTTCCGGCAAGGACGGCCGGATCACCAAGGGTGATGTCTCGGCTGCCATCGCCCGGCCGGCTGCGCCTGCGCCCGCGACCGCAGCGGCGGTCACGCCGCGTGCCGCGACCTTGCTGCCCCAGGTCTCCACGGCCCAGCCCAACCTGGGTGACCGGCCTGAGCAGCGCGTACCGATGAGCCGCCTGCGTGCGCGTGTTGCCGAGCGGCTGCTGCAGTCGCAGTCGACGGCGGCCATCCTGACCACGTTCAACGAGGTCAACATGGCCCCGGTGATGGAGATGCGCAAACGTTTCCAGGAGAAGTTCGAGAAGGAGCACGGCGTCAAGATCGGCTTCATGAGCTTCTTCGTGAAGGCGGCGGTGCATGCGCTGAAGAAGTTCCCGGTGATCAACGCGTCGGTCGATGGCAACGACATCGTCTACCACGGCTACTTCGATATCGGTATCGCGGTGGGCTCACCACGTGGCCTGGTGGTGCCGATCCTGCGCAATGCCGATCAGATGAGTTTTGCCGAGATCGAAAAGAAGATTTCCGAGTTCGGCGCCAAGGCCCGTGATGGCAAGCTGGGCATCGAGGAAATGACAGGCGGAACCTTTTCCATCTCCAACGGCGGCGTATTCGGCTCGATGTTGTCCACGCCCATCATCAACCCGCCACAGTCGGCAATTCTGGGTGTGCATGCGACCAAGGAGCGGGCCGTGGTAGAGAACGGCGCGGTTGTGGTGCGCCCGATCAACTACCTGGCCCTGAGCTACGACCACCGCATCATCGATGGCCGCGAGGCCGTGCTGGGCCTGGTCGCGATGAAGGAAGCGCTGGAGGATCCGGCCCGTCTGCTGTTTGACATCTAAGGGAAGACATGTCGCAAGAATTTGACGTCGTCGTCATCGGAGCCGGCCCCGGCGGATATATCGCAGCCATTCGTGCTGCCCAGCTCGGCTTCAAGGTGGCCTGCATCGATGCGTGGAAAAATGCGCAGGGGGGCCCTGCACCCGGGGGCACCTGTACCAATGTCGGCTGTATTCCTTCCAAGGCGTTGCTGCAGTCGTCGGAGAACTACGAGCATGCCGCGCTGCACTTCGCCGACCACGGTATCGGAGTCAAGGGCCTGAGCCTGGACATGGGCAAGATGCTGGGACGCAAGGACACCGTCGTCAAGCAGAACAACGACGGCATCCTGTACCTGTTCAAGAAAAACAAGGTTACGTTCTTTCACGGCCTGGGCGCTTTCGTGGGTGCCGGGGACGGCCGTTACGCGATCAAGGTCGACGGCGCCAAGAGCGAGACGCTGAGCGCGAAACAGGTGGTGCTTGCAACCGGTTCCATTGCGCGCGCACTGCCGGGCGTGCCATTTGACGAGGAGCGCATCCTGTCCAATGACGGCGCGCTGCGCGTCGGCGCGGTGCCCAAGAAGCTCGGAGTCATCGGGGCCGGAGTGATCGGGCTCGAGATGGGCTCGGTCTGGCGTCGGCTGGGTGCCGAGGTCACCATTCTCGAAGGCTTGCCGGCCTTCCTGGGTGCAGTCGATCAGCAGATTGCCAAGGAGGCGCAGAAAGCGTTCACCAAGCAGGGGCTGAAGATCGAACTCGGCGTCAAGGTCGGCGAGATCAAGGCGACCCGCAAAGGCGTCACGGTCGCGTATGCCGATGCCAAGGGCGGCGCGCAGTCGCTGGCCGTCGACCAGCTGATCGTCTCGATCGGACGCGTGGCCAACACCGACGGCCTGAACGCCGCCGCTGTGGGCCTGAAGCTGGACGAGCGCGGCGCCATCGTTGTCGACGACGAATGTCGTACCAACCTGGTGGGGGTGTGGGCGGTCGGCGACGTGGTACGCGGACCGATGCTGGCGCACAAAGCGGAGGAAGAGGGTGTTGCGGTGGCCGAACGCATCGCCGGCCAGCATGGCCATGTGAATTTCAACACGATACCTTGGGTGATCTATACCAGCCCGGAAATCGCCTGGGTCGGCAAAACGGAGCAGCAGCTCAAGGCGGACGGCGTCGCCTACCGCACCGGCACTTTCCCATTCATGGCCAACGGCCGGGCCCGGGCACTCGGTGACACCACCGGCATGGTCAAGATGATCGCCGACGAGACGACCGACGAAATCCTGGGCGTGCATATCGTGGGCCCGATGGCCAGCGAACTGATTGCCGAATGTGTCGTGGCGATGGAGTTCCGCGCCAGCAGCGAGGACATCGCGCGCATCTGCCATGCCCATCCGTCGCTGAGCGAAGCCACCAAGGAAGCCGCGCTGGCAGTGGACAAACGCGCACTGAACTTCTGATCGATGCGCGCTCTGCAAGTCGGGCCGATGGTCCGCCCACGTCGGTGGTGAAGCGCGTTCGTGCCGCCTACGACCGCGAGTTGACACTGCGCGGGTATCTAAGCGATCCAGGTCAGCTTGCGGTCATCGACGAGCTCGAGCGCTGTGCAGCTGACTGGGATGTGTATCTGGCCAAGCGCGCCGGGCGATTGCGCAAGCTGATCCGTCACCCGGACATCCCGCGCGGCGTCTACATGTACGGCGGGGTCGGGCGCGGCAAGAGCTTTTTGATGGATTGCTTTTTCAATGCCGTTCGGGTCAAGCGCAAGACCCGATTGCATTTTCACGAGTTCATGCGCGAGGTGCACCGCCAGCTCACCACACTGCAGGGAACGGTCGACCCGCTCGATGAACTTGCGCGCCAGATGGCGCGCAAATACCGGTTGCTGTGTTTCGACGAATTCCATGTGGCCGACATCACCGATGCGATGATCTTGCACCGCCTGCTGGACGCCTTGTTCAGCCAGGGCGTCGGTTTCGTCACCACGTCCAACTTCAAGCCCGATGACCTGTACCCGAACGGGCTGCATCGCAGCCGCATCTTGCCGGCGCTTGCGCTGCTCAACGAGAAGCTGGCCGTGGTGCCAATCGGAGACGGAACCGACTACCGGCTGCGTGCGCTGGAGGACGTCAAGTTCTACCATGTTCCGCGCGGTACGGCGGCCGATCAGGCCATGGAATCGACCTTCCGCCATCTGGCCGAGGCGCGTGACGGGGATCCGGTGCTGCACATCGAAGCGCGCCAGATCCGGTCGCGCCGGCGCGCCGGGGGGGTGGTGTGGTTCGATTTCAAGACCTTGTGCGGCGGCCCCCGATCCCAGAACGACTACCTGGAGATCGCGAGCCAGTTTCATACCGTGCTGCTGAGCGATGTGCCGCAGATGTCGATGCGCATGGCATCGGAGGCGCGCCGTTTCACCTGGTTGGTCGATGTGCTGTACGACCGCAAGGTCAAGCTCATTTTGTCGGCCGAAGTCGAGCCGGAGCTTCTCTATACCGAGGGGCCTCTGGCCCACGAATTTGCGCGTACGGTCTCGCGCCTGCATGAAATGCAGACCCATGCATTCATGGCGCAGGAGCGCAGAATGGTCGATACTTCGCTGACATGAAACGTGTAATATTTTTTGCCCTGGCATGGGTGTCGGTCAGCCTGTTTGCCCAGGACGACGCGACACGTAACCTGCAATTGCGTGAGGCCGACCAACGGGCCTGGATCATCCGTACCCGGACCACGTACGACGCGCAGTTCAGGCAGCAGGAAATTGCCTGTTACCAGCGTTTTGCTGTCAATGACTGCCTGATTGCCAGCCGCCGCAAGCAGCGCGACATCGTGGCCGACCTGCGCCGACAGGAGATCCTGCTGAACGACACCCAACGCAAGCGCCGCGCGGCGGAGCAGTTGCTGCGTACCGACGAAAAGCTGGGGTTGCCGCCGTCCTGAAGCGCTGCGGCGGCGCCGGGGCTCAGGGATCCAGATGCTCGAGTTTGACGGCCACCAGCGACAAGTTGTCGCCCGATCCCATCGCGCGTCCGCGCGCCTTGTCGATCAGAAACTCCGCGGCCTCGCGCGCCGACAGACGCTGCAGTACATCGGCCATTTCCTGGTCATTGAAATAGTGCCAGACACCGTCGCTGCAGGCCAGCAGGACGTCGCCGGCGCGCAGGCGCGGAATGAAATGGATGTCGACCGGTGGCTCGGTCTCGGTTCCGAGGCAACCCATCAGGATATTGGATTGCGGATGCACGTTGGCTGCTTCCTCGGTGATTTCGCCCCGCTTTACCAGCATCTGCACGTAGGAATGGTCGGTGGTGCGTCGCACCAGACGGCCATTCTGGAAGTGGTAGATGCGCGAGTCGCCCGAATGCGCCCAATGGCAATCGCCGCCCGCATTGATGACAAACGCGGCGATCGTGCTGTGCGGCTCTTCCTCTGAAGATATGGCGGTGAGCTTGATCACGACATGGGCCTCGCGCGCCACCTGCATCAGCATCGCTGCGGCATCGTCGGTCTCGGGAGAATAACGTTCGAACAACTGGCGCGCGGTCATGATGACCTGGTCGGACGCCTTGCGCCCACCGCTGCGCCCGCCCATGCCATCGGCGATGATGCCCATCACACAGCCATTGATGCGTGGATGGTTCAGCAGCGCGACCCGATCCTGCTGGTAATCCCGGTCCCCCTTGTGGATGCCAGTTGCTGCGGTCAGTCGGTAACCATTGGTCATTTTTGCGCCGTCAAGGGAACGCGGCCTGCAAAAAGCAGGACAATCCCGGGTGTCTTCAGCCTCGCGCCACCGTGACCCCACGGCAGTGCTGCTGCGGCTGATTCTAGACCCAACCCGTGGACTCCGACCTACATTCTCCCGAGCGCCGGCTGATTGAGCTGGCGATGGCGCATGCCGACATGGATGCGTTGATCGACTACGCAGCGCTGTCGCCGCCCATCGATGAGCTGGCGCTGCGACGGCTCAAAAAACGACGGCTGGCGCTGCGTGACGAGATCGAACGTCTGCAGATGTTGCTGGTGCCTGACACGCCGGCCTGAACCATGGAGTTGCGTCAACAGGTCGAACAGGTTTTTGCACCCGACGGGGTGCTGTCGCGTTTGCTGCCCGAATTCCGCGCGCGCAGCGGACAGACTGAAATGGCGTTGGCGATTGCCGAGACCATTGACAGCGGCGGAACGCTGGTGGTCGAGGCTGGAACCGGCGTCGGCAAAACCTATTCGTACCTGGTCCCGGCGCTGCTCAGTGGGGCTCGGGTATTGCTGTCGACCGCGACCAAGACTTTGCAGGATCAGTTGTTCGGGCGCGATCTGCCGCAGCTGGTGCAGGCGTTGGGCCTGCCGCTGCGCACCGCCTTGCTCAAGGGCCGGGGCAGTTACCTGTGCCTGCACCGGATGGCGCTGGCACGCGAAAACCCAGCGCTCGATGACCGGATGCTGACGCGCACACTGGGCAAGATCGAGTTATGGTCCCAGTCCACGCGCACCGGCGATCTGGCCGAGCTCACCGGACTGGACGAGCGGTCGCCGGTACTGCCACATGTCACCTCGACGCGCGAAAACTGTTTGGGTGCGCAGTGTCCCAAATTCCGCGGTTGTCACGTGAACCTGGCACGGCGTGAGGCACTGGCCGCGGACGTGGTTGTCATCAACCATCATCTGTTCTTCGCCGATCTGGCGGTGCGCGAGTCGGGCATGGCCGAGCTGTTGCCTACCGTGCAGACCGTGATTTTCGACGAGGCGCATCAGCTCAACGAAACCGGGCTTCAATTCCTGGGCCGTCAGCTCTCCACCGGCCAGCTGATCGACTTCGCGCGCGATCTGCTGGTCGTGGGATTGCAGCAGGCGCGTGGGTTGGTCGACTGGCAACGGACAGCAGGGCTGGTCGAGCGCGCGGCCCGCGATCTGCGCATGCTGGTCGGGCGCATGCCGGCGTCCAGCCGGCTGCGCTGGGCCGATTTGGCGCCTGACACACTGGCACCCGAGCATTGGCAGCAGGCGATGGCCGAGCTGCACGAGTCGCTGGCGCAGGCGGCGCAGGCGCTGGCCAAGGTGGCGGAGACCGGACCGGACTTCGAGCGGCTGGTCGAACGTGCCGCCCGATTGCAGGAATTGGCTGTGTTCTTCGTGAGCGCGCGCGACCCCGGCTGCGTGCGCTGGGTCGACGTCGGTGCGCAGTTGCGCCTCATTGAGTCCCCGCTGGACATTGCACAGGCAGTGCAGGAAAAGCTGCTCAAAACCGGTGCCGATGCCGACAGCCGCCGCTCCTGGATCTTCACTTCGGCCACGCTGGGCGACGAGGCGACGTTGCGCTGGTTCACCGAACCTTGCGGACTGGGCGATGCCCGCATCCTGCGGGTCGACAGTCCATTCGACTACGCGCAGCAGGCGGCGGTGTACGTGCCGCGCGAATTGCCACGTCCGGCAGACCCCACCCACAGCTCGGCAGTCGCCGCGCTGGTGGAGCGGCTGGCACTTGAGATCGGTGGTCGAACCCTGGTGCTGACGACGACGCTCAAGGCGTTGCGCGTCATCAGCGAGCAATTGCAGCGCCGATTTGACGGTTCGCCGGACATCCGGGTACTGGTTCAGGGGCAGGGGCCCAAGCGCGAACTGATGGATCGCATGCGCAATGCCGTCACCGATGGCGGGCCCGGCTGCATCCTGGTGGCGTCGGCTTCATTTTGGGAGGGCATCGACATACCCGGTGAAGCGCTGCAGATGGTGGTGATCGACAAACTGCCGTTTCCGCCGCCGAACGATCCACTGGTCGAGGCCCGCGCCGGACGGCTGGAGGCCGCCGGCCGCAGTCCGTTCAATTCTTACTTCATCCCGGAGGCTGCGGTGGCGCTCAAGCAGGGTGCAGGCCGCCTGGTGCGGCGCGAATCCGACCGTGGGGTGCTGGTGCTGTGTGATACGCGGCTGACCGCGATGGGTTATGGCAAGCGCTTGCTGGCGGCGCTGCCGCCAATGCGCATGCTCAAGAACGAGGACGAACTGCTGGAGCTGCTGCGCGACCTCACCAGAACTTCCACCACGGCGAATCATCCCGATTGAAACCTTTTGTGAAATAACGGCTGTTCGGGTAATTGGTGTCCAGCACGCGCTTGGAGTCTTCCTGCAGCTTGGTCATGCCCAGCGCCTCGTAAGACTTCACCATGATGTACAGGGCTTCCTCGAGGGCCGGCACATCGCGGTAGTCGGCCAACGCAATCTGGGCCCGGTTCACGGCCGCAACGTAGGCACCGCGCTGGTAGTAGTACCGCGCGACGTGAACTTCGTATTGCGCCAGCGAATTGACGATGTAGTTCATGCGCAGACGCGCGTCCGGCGTGTAACGCGAGTCCGGGAAGCGGCTGGCCAGTTCCTTGAAGGCCTCGAACGATTCCTTGGCAGCCTTTTGATCGCGTTCCGACAGATCCTGGCGGGTCAGGAACGAGAACATGCCCAGGTCTTCGTTGAAGTTGATGATGCCCTTGAGGTACAGCGCGTAGTCGATCGCCGGGCTTGCCGGATGCAGCTTCATGAACCGGTCGATCGTGGCCAGCGCCTGGGCGGGCTCTCCGCCACGGTAGTGGGCATAGGCCTTTTCAAGCTGTGCCTGTTGTGCCAGCGGCGTTCCGGCGGCACGGCCTTCGAGTTTTTCCAGCAACAGCGCGGCTTTGTCGTACGAGCCGGAATTCAGTTCGTCCTTGGCTTCGGCGTAGATGCGGTTGGGACTCCAGTTGGCGGTCTTGTCTTCCGACGTGGTGCTCGCGCATCCGGCAATCCAAAGGGCAGTGCCCGCCAGCAGCACAAGGCGGACCATCGATAATTTGGCGCTAAGCATGGGGATAACCTTGGTAACGAACAGCAGCGGGATTATATCGGGGGCACTTGATGAGCTCGGGCAGGATGACGCGCCGGACACCGGCGACGACAGCGAGGTCCGTGCCTGGCGGGTGGACGCCAGCCAGCACGCGCAGCGGCTGGACAAGGTGCTGGCTGGTGCGATCGGCGAGTTCTCGCGCAACTACCTGAAGCAGCTGATCGAGCAAGGTGCGGTCGAACGCAATGGCCAGGCCGTCGTGAAGGTGTCGACCCGGCTTAAGGCCGGTGACGCGATGCG
This sequence comes from Burkholderiaceae bacterium, assembly GCA_039934375.1. Taxonomy (GTDB): domain Bacteria; phylum Pseudomonadota; class Gammaproteobacteria; order Burkholderiales; family Burkholderiaceae_C; genus CAISIP01. The sequence continues at coordinate 8,624 of JBDTMH010000059.1, forward strand.
GGTGAGCCTGCGCCCGACGCCACAAAGTCTGGCATTCAAGCCAGAGGTCATGGCGATGGAGGTCGTGCACGCGGACGCCGACTTGCTGGTGCTGGTCAAACCCGCCGGTCTGGTGGTTCATCCTGCACCGGGCAATTGGAGCGGAACACTGCTCAATGGCCTGCTGGCATGGGATCCGCGCCAGGGCGAGCTGCCGCGTGCCGGCATTGTGCACCGGCTGGACAAGGACACCAGCGGATTGATGCTGGTGGCCCGCTCCAGGGCCAGCATGGATGCGCTGGTGCGCATGATCGCGCAGCGCGACGTGCAGCGTCAGTACCTGGCATTGGCGCATGGTCGCTGGGTGGGACGAGCGCCGCGGGATGTGCACACGGCCATCGGGCGCGATCCACGCAACCGCCTGCGCATGGCCGTGCTTGAGACACACCAGAGCGGCGCCAAGGATGCCCGTACCACCTTCGAACTGCTCGACGGCAACGACGCCCATTGTCTGGTGCGGTGCAGTCTGCATACCGGCCGCACGCACCAGATCCGGGTGCACATGGCATCGATCGGTCACCCACTGGTGGGCGACCAGACCTACGGTGGTCACGCCGGGCCGGTCATCGGCCGACAGGCTCTGCATGCCTTTCGGTTGGCGCTGGTGCATCCGATCAATGGCAGAGCGCTGGAATTCCTGGCGCCTTTGCCTGCCGACATGCAGCATGCCTTGGCCCATGTGGGCCTGCGTTACAATCCCGCCTGACAGACCGTCGGCGGGCAACAAGGCCCGTGGCGCCTGATCCACGCACCGCAGACGTTCGATCTGCCTGCTGCGTCCCAATTGACTGCATCGACGCGCACCTGCTGGTGCCACTTCCGGAATCCCTTGACGATGAATACCGCTCAGGCAAAGCGTGTACTGGAAACCGCCCTGATATGTTCGCCCCAACCACTGCAGGTGCGGGAGCTGCGCGCCCTGTTCGATGACGCCATCGGCGCGGACACGATCGTGCAGATGTTGCGCGAGCTGCAACTGGACTGGGCGCAAAAAGGTGTCGAACTGGTGCAGGTGGCCAGTGGCTGGCGCTTTCAGAGCCGCCCGGAACTGCGCGAGTTCCTCGACCGACTGCATCCGGAGAAGCCGCCGCGGTACAGCCGCGCCACAATGGAAACGCTGGCGATCATCGCCTACCGTCAGCCGGTCACACGCGGCGACATGGAGGACATCCGCGGCGTGACGATCAACTCGGCCATCATCAAGCAGCTCGAGGATCGCAGCTGGATCGAGGTCATCGGTCACCGCGAAGCGCCTGGACGGCCGGCCTTGTTCGCCACGACGCGCCAGTTTCTCGATGACCTGGGTCTGAAGTCCCTGGACCAGCTTCCGCTGCTGGACAAGGAGAACCCGGCCAGCGACATGTTCGAGTCCCTGATTGCTCCGGTGGACGATCCACCTGTCACGGACCTCGACGAGGTATTGCTGGCAGCATTGACCGGTGAGTTGCCGGGGCCGAGCGGCATTGACGACGAAATTTCGCCAGCCGATGCAGATGCCGCAAACTCGCATAGGCCGATTCCCGGCGCTCCCCACGACGCAGCAACGCCCGCAACCGACCCTGCCAAGCACACCGTCGCCACGCAGACGGACCGCAGCTTTGCCCCGCCGACCCTGACCCCGCCCCGAAACCCTATCGCTGTCGGGCCTTTGCCCGGCAATGCAACACCCATGGTGGAACCTGACAATGAATGACTCCGACCAGGACGACGTGCCGATGAACCCCTTGCCAGAGGGCGCCGATCGTCCGGTCAAGGCACCGGCGGGGCCTGACACCCCCGCGGCGTCGGCCCAAGCATCGGCCGGCACAGAGCTGCCAGATCTGCCAGATCTACCGCAGGAGGGCGATGGGCAGTCGGCGGTGGCAGCGCGCCCCGCGGGTGCAGTGGACGCGAAGATCAGCTTTGAGGACGTGGTGTCCGGTCAGTTCGATGCCGATGAAGAAAGCCCCGATGTGGTGCTCGCCAAGCGGGTGCTGGCCCCGCAGGCGGAGACGCCCAAGCTGCACAAGGTGCTGGCACAGGCGGGTATGGGCTCGCGGCTGGAGATGGAGCAGTTGATCATGGAAGGGCGGATCACCGTCAACAACGAGCCGGCCCATATTGGCCAGCGCATCCAGTACGGCGATCACGTGAAAGTCAATGGCAAGCCGATTCGCTTCCGGATCGAGCCGCCGCCGCCGCGGATCATCGCCTACCACAAGCCGGCCGGCGAAGTTGTCACGCATGACGATCCGCAGAACCGGCCAACCGTGTTCCGTCGCCTGCCCAAGCTGCAGCAGGGCAAGTGGCAGTCGGTGGGGCGGTTGGACCTCAATACCGAGGGCCTGTTGCTGTTCACCAGTTCCGGCGAGTTGGCCAACAACCTGATGCACCCGCGTTTCGGGCTGGAGCGCGAATATGCGGTGCGTGTATTGGGCGCCCTGAGCAACGACGAAAAACAGCGCCTGCTCGACGGTGTTCGTCTGGACGATGGCATGGCGCAGTTCGGTTCGATCGAAGACGGTGGTGGCGAGGGCGCCAACTGCTGGTACCGCGTCACCATTTCCGAGGGCCGCAACCGCGAAGTCCGGCGCATGCTCGAGGCAGTGGGCCACGCGGTCAGCCGGCTGATCCGCATCCGTTATGGGGCGATGTTGTTGCCGCGTGGTCTCAAGCGTGGCGCCTGGATGGAGCTTGATGATGCCGATATCCAGTCGCTGCGTCGCGCGTCGATGCGCGCCGGCGGCAGCGCTGGCGAATCGGATGGCAACGACGGCGCAGGTCCTGGCGACGCTGGCGCGGGCAATCGCAAGCGCCGGCGTGGCGGGCGCTCCGGCGCACCCGGCCGTGGGCCGCAGGGCGGTCGCGAACCGTCGCGCGGACCGGCACCGGCAGGGGCCGCTGGCGGTGGACGCAACCGCAATCGCAACCGCGCCACACCGGATGACTCGGGCGAGCGGGCTGATCGCCAGGCCGAGCAATCGCAGCCGGACCCGATGAAAACGGCATTTGGTTACATCGGCGCGGACAGCTTCACCAAACAGCGGCAGGGCCAGGGCCAACGCCGAAGCCCCCCGGGGGGCGGTGGGTTCGGCAAGCCCGGCGGCGGCGGAGGCAGTGGCGGTGGAGGCGGCAATCGCCGCGGCGGGCGTGGCCGGTGAACCCTGCCTGACAGCCGGCCCCGGACTGCGAAACTGACATCCTCGCGCGGTAGAATGCAAGGCTTTGCCCCTTGCGGTAATCCGCGGAATCATCCTCTCAGGAAGCACCATGACCATCGAACGCACTCTATCCATCATCAAGCCTGACGCCGTCGCCAAGAACGTCATTGGTCAGATCTATGCCCGCTTCGAGGCTGCCGGCCTGAAGATCGTCGCATCCCGCATGGCCCGCCTGTCCAGCGCCGATGCCGAGGCGTTTTACGCCGTGCACAAGGAGCGTCCGTTTTTCAAGGACCTGGTGGACTTCATGATCTCCGGACCGGTGATGATCCAGGCGCTCGAAGGCGAGAACGCCGTGTTGAAGAACCGTGATCTGATGGGTGCAACCGATCCGAAAAAGGCGGCTCCGGGAACCATCCGTGCCGATTTCGCCGACAGCATCGATGCCAACGCCGTTCACGGTTCGGACGCGGCTGAAACTGCAGCTGTCGAACTGGCGTTCTTCTTCCCGGCGATGAACGTCTACAGCCGATAGTCTGTCCATGTTGGCCAACCTGCTCGATTACGACCTCGAGGGTTTGGCCGCATTCTGCGAGCGGCTGGGCGAAAAGAGGTTCCGTGCGACCCAGCTGTTCCGCTGGATCCATCAGAAGGGTGCGGCCGATTTCGATGCCATGACCGACCTGGCCCGGTCTTTGCGCGAGAAATTGCATGACGTGGCCGAGATTCGGATGCCGGTCGTGACGGCCGAGCATCGTTCGGCCGACGGCACCATCAAGTGGCTTTTCGACGTCGGCAACGGAGATGCCATCGAGTCGGTGTTCATTCCGGAGTCGGACCGCGGTACCCTTTGCATCTCGTCACAGGCCGGCTGCGCGGTTGGTTGCCGCTTTTGCTCTACCGGCCACCAGGGTTTCAGCCGCAACCTGGGTACCGGCGAGATCGTCGGCCAATTGTGGTTCGCCGAGCGCTTCCTGCGCGATCACCTCAAGCGCAGCGACCGGGTCATCTCCAACGTCGTCATGATGGGCATGGGCGAGCCATTGCAGAACTACGCCGCGCTGGTGCCGGCGCTGCGGGTGATGCTGGACGATCACGGCTATGGCCTGTCGCGCCGGCGGGTCACGGTGTCGACGTCGGGCGTGGTGCCGATGATGGAGCGCCTTGCGCGTGATTGTCCGGTGGCGCTGGCGGTGTCGCTGCATGCGCCGACCGACGTGCTGCGCGACAATCTGGTGCCGCTGAACAAGAAGTACCCGCTGGACGAACTGCTGCAGACCTGTGTGGCCTACCTTGAGCACGCGCCGCGCGACTTCATCACCTTCGAATACTGCATGATCGATGGTGTCAACGACCAGCCGCAACAGGCGCGCGAACTGGTGGCGCTGGTGCTCCGGTTTGGAGCCCCCAGTTGGTGCAAGTTCAATCTGATCCCGTTCAATCCGTTTCCGGCCTCCGGTCTCAAGGGCTCCCCTGCGCCCCGGATTGCCGCATTCGCCCGGGTACTGCTCGACGCCGGTATCGTGACGACGGTGCGCAAGACGCGCGGCGACGATATCGATGCGGCCTGTGGCCAGCTCGCTGGCGACGTGCGGGACCGCACCGGCGTGGCCAGCCGGATTGCGCAACAGCGCACAATCATGCTCACGCCGGTCGCGGCGATACCGACCGAACAACAGGAAGACTGACGCATGATGCTGACGGACGATCGACGATTCTCTGGTGCGATGCAGCGCCTGATGCTGCTTGCGCTGCTGCTGCTGGCCTGTCTGCAACTGGCCTCCTGCGCGGCGCCGGGCGCTGCCGGCACGGGCGCGGCACACGCCGATATCGTCACGCAATCCGACGAGCCGCAGGACCGCACCCGGGCGCGCATCCGGCTGGAACTGGCGGTCGGCTATTTCGAACAGGGCAAGACCACCATCGCGCTGGACGAGCTCAAGAAGGCACTGTCGGCCGATCCGAATTTTGCCGAGGCCTATACCTTGCGCGGACTGGTCTACATGCGGCTCAACGACCCTGCGCTGGCCGAAGCGAGTTTTCGGCGGGCTCTGGCGCTCAAACCCGGCGACGCCAACACCTTGCACAACTTGGGTTGGATGATGTGCCAGCAGGATCGCCATGCCGAATCGATACAGTTCTTCGACCAGGCGCTGGCCGATCCGAACTACGGTGACCGGGCCAAGACGCTGATGACCAAGGGCCTTTGCCAGATCCGGGCCAACAAGATGGCCGATGCCGAAGCCAGCCTGATGCAGTCATTCCAGCTCGATGCGGGCAACCCGATCACCGAGTACAACCTGGCGCTGTTGCTGTACCGCCGTTCCGACCTGACCCGCGCCCAATTCTATGTCCGGCGTTTGAACAACAGCGAATGGGCCAATGCCGAATCACTGTGGCTGGGCATCAGGATCGAACACAAGCTGGGCAATCTGGAATCGGTGGAGCAATTGGCGGTGCCGCTGCGCAAGCGATTTGCCCAGTCGCCAGAACGGGCACTGTTTGAGCGGGGTGCGTTCAATGAGTGACAGCAGCGCATCCGACGCAGCGCCGATCCCGCTCGTTGCTTCGTCCGCTGGCGCATCCGCCGGTACTATTTTGCGCACCGCGCGCGAGGCCGCCGGAGTGCATATCGGTGCGCTGGCGGTTGCCCTGAAGGTTCCGGTCAAGAAGCTCGAGGCACTCGAAGCCGACGATCTTGCGCAGTTGCCCGATGCGGTGTTCGCCCGTGCCTTGGCTGCTTCGGTATGCCGCACCCTCAAGATAGACCCCGAGTCGGTGCTGCGGTTGTTGCCGCAACTGCACGCGGCGTCGCTGCCGATCGGTGGGCAAGGGGAGCAAGTGCGTCTGGACAATTACCGGGGAATGCGTCGGTTGGGGTTGTTCAGCCTGCCCAAACCGGTGCTGTGGTTGACGGCAGCCTTGCTGGTCGGCGTAGTTGTGGTGTTGCTATTGCCGTCGCTGCACGGAGGCGGCGAGGCCACGCTGGCATCGAGCGACAAGCCGGCGTTGCCGCTGGTGGTGGATGCTCCGGCATTGCCAGCGCCAGTGGCGAGTGACAGCAGCGCCGCCGCTGTCCCGCAGAATGTGGCTTCAGCCGCCAGAGCGGCGGCACTGGCGGTACCGGTGGCGGCGGCAGCGAGCGCGTCGCCGGCCATGGCCGAGCCGACGGCGCTCGCGCTGCTCACTGCCCGCGCGCCGTCCTGGGTGCAGGTGCAAGGCGCAGACGGCGTGGTGCATCTGCGCAAGACGCTGGAGGCGGGTGAAACCGTGCGCATCAATGGCGCCGTGCCGTTGTCGGTCGTGATCGGCCGCGCCAATGCGATTGATGTGCAGGTCCACGGCAAGTCGTTCGACCTGGCTCAGGTGACCAAGGACAACGTCGCCCGTTTCCAGATCAAGTGAAGCCAAGATGAATTCCCAGCAGCCCATTCCCGCCATCGTCATCCCTCGCCGCAGCACCCGTCAGGCACAGGTCGCCTGGGGCCAGCGCATCGTCACGGTGGGTGGCGGCGCACCGGTGCGCGTGCAATCGATGACCAATACCGACACGCAAGACGTGATCGGTACCGCCATCCAGGTCAAGGAACTGGCGCTTGCCGGCTCGGAGATGGTGCGTATCACCGTCAATACGCCTGAGGCTGCAAAGGCCGTGGCGCCGATCCGCGAGCAGCTCGACCGCATGGGTATCGACGTACCGCTGATCGGCGATTTTCATTACAACGGCCACCGGCTGCTGACCGATTTCCCGCAATGCGCCCAGGCCTTGTCCAAATATCGTATCAATCCCGGCAACGTCGGCAAGGGAGACAAGCGCGATCGCCAGTTTGCCCAGATGATCGAGGCCGCGATGCGCTGGAACAAGGCGGTGCGCATCGGTGTCAATTGGGGCAGCCTGGATCAGGAGCTGCTGGCAAGGCTGATGGACGATAACGCGGCCCGCGCCGAACCATGGGACGCCAAATCGGTGATGTACGAGGCGCTGATTCGCTCCGCGATCGGCTCGGCCGATCAGGCGCGGGACATGGGACTGGACCCGAACCAGATCATCCTGTCGTGCAAGGTCAGCGGCGTGCAGGACCTGGTGGCGGTTTACCGCGCGCTGGCGGGCCGCTGCGACTATGCGCTGCACCTGGGCCTGACCGAGGCCGGTATGGGTGCCAAGGGAATCGTGGCGTCCTCGGCGGCGCTGGCCATTCTGCTGCAGGAAGGCATCGGCGACACCATTCGGGTATCGCTGACGCCAGCACCGGGCGCGGCGCGTACCCAGGAGGTCGTCGTGGCCTCCGAGATTCTGCAGGCGCTGGGTGTGCGTGCCTTTGTGCCCAGCGTGACAGCATGCCCCGGCTGTGGTCGCACGACCAGCACCACGTTCCAGGAACTGACGCAGCAGATCGACGACTTCCTGCGCGCGCAGATGCCGCTGTGGCGCGAAAAGTATCCGGGTGTCGAGAAACTGAAGGTCGCGGTCATGGGTTGCATAGTCAACGGGCCAGGCGAGAGCAAACATGCCGACATCGGCATCAGCCTGCCTGGCACCGGTGAAGCACCGGCCGCGCCGGTTTTCATCGACGGGGAAAAACGCATGACGCTGCGCGGCGATGCGATCGCGCGTGATTTTCAGGCCGTGGTCGAGAACTACATCGAAAAGCGCTTTGGCGGCCAGACGGCCACTGTCGCATCGGACTGAATACGACCGGCATGGTGAACCCACAGGAACAGTCCCGGTTCGGCAAACTTGCCGCCGTGAAGGGCATGAACGACATCCTCCCGCCCGAGTCGGCGCAGTGGGAGTGGTTGGAGCAGCATGTGCGCGAAGTGATGGGCAGTTATGCCTACGCCAGCATCCGCACGCCGATCGTCGAATACACGCAGCTGTTCGTCAAGGGTACCGGCGAGACCACCGACATCGTCGAGAAGGAGATGTACTCCTTCGAAGACCGCCTCAACGGCGAACACCTGACGCTGCGCCCGGAGAACACGCCCGGCGTGGTGCGCGCGGCGATCGAACACAACCTGACCTACGACGGTGGCAAGCGGCTGTACTATATTGGCCCGATGTTTCGCCACGAGCGGCCGCAGCGCGGGCGCTACCGGCAGTTCTATCAGGTTGGCGCCGAAGCGCTCGGTTTTGCAGGTCCGGAAGTCGACGCCGAGCTGATCGTGCTGGCCTCGCATCTGCTGCAGCGGCTCGGCCTGCCAGGTGTGCGTGTCGAACTCAACAGTCTGGGATTGGCAGCCGAACGCCAGCAGCACCGCCAGGCGCTGATCGGCCACTTCGAGCGCCATGCCGAACTTCTCGATGCCGACGCCAGGCGCCGGCTGCACAGCAATCCGCTGCGGATCCTGGACACCAAGAATCCGGCCATGCAGGAAATGGTGGCACAGGCGCCGCAATTGCTGGGCTTCCTGGGCGAAACATCGCTGAAGCATTTCGAGACCGTGCAGACCCTGCTGACGGCAGGCGGCGTGGCCTGGAGTGTCAATCCCCGTGCCGTGCGCGGGCTCGACTACTACAGCCATACCGTTTTCGAATTCATCACCGACGAGCTCGGTGCCCAGGGCACCTTGTGCGGTGGCGGACGTTACGACGGTCTGTTCGAGGTTCTCGGTGGCAAGCCGACACCGGCAGTCGGCTGGGGCATGGGCGTCGAACGGGTACTGGAGTTGCTGCGCGTGCGCGGGCTGGCGGCGCAGGCGCCGGTGCCGGACGCGTATGCGGTGATTCCGGATGCCGCCCACTTGCCGGTGGCATTCCAGACGCTGCAAACACTGCGTGAAGCCGGCGTGCGGGTCCAGATGCATGCCGGTACACAGCCTGGCGCGTCCAGCATGAAGTCTCAGTTCAAGCGGGCCGACAGCAGCGGCGCGCGTTATGCACTGGTGTTTGGCAGTTCGGAAGTCGCACAGGGGCAACTCACCGTCAAAGCCTTGCGCGATGGCGCTGGTGCACAGCAGCTGCGTCCGCTCGCCGACATTCGCGCCTGGGCCTCGACCCTACAATTGCCCACCTCTTAGAAGACAAGCCATGGCAACACAACATCTCGATCTCGAAGAACAAGAACAACTCGATCAGCTCAAGCACTTCTGGAAACAATACGGCAATCTGATCACCTGGCTGCTGATCGCCGTGCTGGCTGCTTATGCCGGCTGGAACGGTTACCAGTACTGGCAGCGCAGCCAGGCGTCGCAGGCGTCGGCCATGTATGGCGAAATCGAACGGCTTGCAGCCGAGGCCGATTCGGACAAGCTCGAACGCGCCTTTGGCGACATGAAGAGCCGCTTTGGCGGCACCACCTATGCCATGCAAAGCGGACTGCTGGTGGCCAGCATGCTGGAAGCTGCCGGCAAGACCGAGCCGGCCAAGGCCGCGCTCAGCTGGGTGGTGGAGAAGGCCGGCGATCCGGCATATCAGGCGATCGCCCGCTTGCGGCTTGCGGCCGTGGCGGCCCAGGCCAAGGACTACACGCTGGCGATGACCCAGCTGGACGCGACCTATCCAAGTGAGTTCGCCGCGCTGGCGGCCGACCGCAAAGGCGATGTGCTGAGCCTGCAAGGCAAGACGGCCGATGCCCGTGCCGAATACGAAAAGGCGTACAAGGGCTTGTCCGACCGCAATGAATACCGCCGACTGGTGGAGATCAAACTCGCGGCGCTTGGCGCCGATCCCCGACCAACGGTGGAGGCCTTGGCCGCCGGGCCGACTGACGCAGCAACGGAAGGCAAGAAATGACGATGGCACGGGTTTGGCGTTCGCGTGTGGCCGGTCTGCTGGCCGCGGGCGTTGCAATGGTGTTGCTCGGTGCGTGCTCCAGCGGGCCGGAAAAGCCCAAGCCGACCGAACTCGCTCCAAATGCCGCGCTTATCGGTGTGCAGTTGGCATGGACGTCCCGGATCGGGCCGGTCAATTTTCCGCTGGAAGTCAATGTCACCGGCAATAGTGTGACCGTGGCCGGTTCCGACGGCAGCATCGCCGCCATCGATGGCGCCAGCGGGGCTGACCAGTGGCGGGCCAAAGTGGCCGGCGGCATTACCGGCGGCGTCGGCAGCGACGGCAGTGTCAGTGCGGTGGTGAGCCGCAGCAACGAATTGGTGGCGTTTGACCGTGGGCGCGAAATCTGGCGCGAAAAGCTGGATGCCTTGAGTTTCACGGCGCCTCTGGTGGCGGGTCAGCGCGTATTTGTCATGACCGCTGACCGAGCGGTCAGCGCTTTCGACGGGCGCTCGGGCCGCCGCCTGTGGACATACACGCGTTTGGGCGACATTCCGCTCTCGGTACGCCAGTACAGCGTGATGCTGGCTGTCGGGGACACCCTGGTGGTGGGTATTTCCGGACGCTTGGTGGGGCTCAATCCGCTCACCGGCAGTCTGCGCTGGGAGTCGCCAATCGCCACTGCACGTGGCACCAATGACGTCGAGCGGCTGGTCGATCTGGTCGGACGCGTCAGCCGCGAGGGTGACGTGGTTTGCGCGCGTGCCTTTCAGACCGCGATCGGCTGTGTCGATGCGGTGCGCGGCAACTTGATCTGGTCAAAGCCGGCCGTTGGTGCCCAGGGCGTGCATGGCGACGCCGATTTCGTATTCGGTACCGAGAGCGATGGCAAGGTCATCGCGTGGCGTCGTGCCGATGGCGAGAAGGCCTGGACCTCGGAGCGGCTGAAATACCGCGGACTGACCGCGCCACTGGCAATCGGACGTTCGGTGGCGGTCGGTGATGCGACCGGGCTGGTTCATTTCCTGTCGCGCCAGGATGGCAGCCTCATGACCCGCATGTCCACCGATGGATCGGCCATTGCGGCTGCGCCGGTGGTGGTTGGCAATACGCTGGTCGTGGTCACCGAAAAAGGCGGTGTGTTCGGTTTCCGGCCCCAGTGATGCCTCAGATGCCGACCCAATCGACAGCATGAAACCCGTATTGGCCCTGGTCGGCAGACCCAATGTGGGCAAATCCACTTTGTTCAACCGGCTGACCAAGTCGCGTGATGCGATCGTGGCCGATTTTGCCGGCCTCACGCGCGATCGCCACTATGGCAATGGCCACCACGGCAAGATTGAATTCATCGTCATCGACACCGGCGGTTTCGAGCCCGACGCGGCCGATGGCGTGGTGCGCGAGATGGGCAAACAGACGCGTCAGGCGGTGGCCGAAGCCGACGTGGTGCTGTTCGTCGTCGATGCCCGCGATGGCATCTCGTCGCATGACCACGATATCGCCAAGTTCCTGCGCCGGCTGGGCAAAAGCTGCGTGCTGGTCGCAAACAAGGCCGAAGGCATGAAGGACGGTGTGCGCCTGGGCGAGTTTTTCGAGCTCGGCCTGGGCGGGGTGCATGCCGTGTCGGCAGCGCACGGCCAGGGGCTGCCGCCGCTTCTCGACGCAGTGCTGGCCCCGTTCGCCGAGGCGCAACTGGAACAGGAACAACTGGACGCGGCGAACATGGCGATCCGTCTGGCTGTAGCCGGGCGACCCAACGTCGGCAAATCGACGTTGATCAACACCTGGCTGGGGGAAGAGCGGCTGGTCGCGTTCGATCAACCGGGAACCACCCGTGATGCCATCATGGTGCCGTTCGAGCGCCACGGCCAACGCTTTGAGCTGATCGACACCGCGGGTTTGCGACGCAAGGGCAAGGTTTTCGAGGCGATCGAGAAATTCTCGGTCGTCAAGACGCTGCAGGCGATCGAATCGGCCCACGTCGTCTTGCTGCTGATTGACGCGACCCAGGGCGTGACCGACCAGGACGCGCATATCGCTGGCTACATTCTCGAAAGTGGCCGGGCGGTGGTGCTGGCGATCAACAAATGGGATGCGATCGACGAGTACCAGCGTGAACTGGTCAAGCGCTCCATCGAGACCCGCCTGCCGTTCCTCAAGTTCGCTGCGCTGCACCTGATTTCCGCGCGCAAGCGCCAGGGTCTGGGGCCGTTGTGGACATCGATTGCGCAGGCGCACAAGGCGGCCAATTGCAAGATGTCAACCCCGGTGTTGACGCGGTTGTTGCTGGAGGCGGTGCAGTTCCAGAGCCCCAAGCGCTCCGGCATGTTCCGGCCCAAGCTGCGTTACGCCCATCAGGGTGGCATGAATCCACCGGTGATCATCGTGCACGGCAACTCGCTGGAGCATGTGACCGATGCCTACAAGCGGTTCCTCGAAGGGCGGTTCCGCAAGGAGTTCAACCTGGTCGGCACACCGCTGCGCATCCAGATGAAAATCTCGCACAACCCATATACCGACAAGGACTGACGCAGGGGTCGACAAACGCCGCAATACGTCCCGTAGCCGGGCGGGGCTTTTGCACGCCGATCCGGCTGGCGCCGATGGGCCTGTGTTATCGTTCCCTCTTCTTTTCATATCTTGAACACGGAGAATATCGTGAGCAACAAAGGTCAACTTCTGCAGGATCCTTT
>JBDTMH010000060.1:0-20982 GCA_039934375.1 Burkholderiaceae bacterium
CGGTCCAGTCGAACAACGTGCCGGTCGGCGCCGGCATGCTCTTCCACTGGTCGTCGCCGTCGAAGATCCGGCCGTATTCGGTGTCGAACTGTTCCGACACCACCGAGGACGCGACCAGGGTCTCAATCTCCTCAAAACTCGGCCAGATGTCTTTCAGGTAGACCGGCTTCCCGCTGTTGTCGTTGCCCAGCGGGTCTGTGCCCAGGTCACACAGCACCGTGCCGGTCAACGCGTAAGCGACGACCAGCGGCGGCGAGGCCAGATAACTGGCTTTCACCTGGGCGTGAATGCGGCCTTCGAAGTTGCGGTTACCTGACAGCACAGCCGCCACGGCCAGATCGTTGTCGGTGACGGCCTTGGCGACTTCCTTGGGCAATGGCCCCGAGTTGCCGATGCAGGTGGTGCAGCCGTAACCCACCAGATCGAAGCCCAGTTTTTCAAGATACGGTGTCAACCCCGCCTTCTCCAGGTACTGCGTGACCACGCGCGAGCCTGGCGCCAGCGAGGTCTTCACCCACGGCCGCGATTGCAGGCCGGCTTCGACGGCCTTCTTCGCCAGCAGCCCCGCGGCGATCATCACCGAGGGGTTGGAGGTGTTGGTGCAACTGGTGATCGCGGCGATGACCACCGAGCCGTGGGTCACCGCTGTGGCGGCGCCCGGCTGCTGCAAACGCTCCGGCGGCGCCTTCAGCACCGCACCGGCCAGGGCATCGCGCTCATCGTCGAGCCGCGAGATCTGTTTGGGGCTGACCTCGGCCGATGCCGCACCGATGTCGGAGCGGAACGACTGCGCGACGCCGGCCAGCGCCACCCGGTCCTGCGGGCGTTTCGGGCCGGCGAGGCTTGGTTCGACCTGCCCCAGATCCAGATCGAGCACTTCGTTGAAATTGGGCTCGACATCGTCGTCGGTCCGGAACAGTCCTTGTTCGCGGGTGTAGCGCTCGACCAGATCGACACTGGCGCCGCGCCCGGTCAGGCGCAGGTATTTCAACGTGTTGGCATCGACCGGAAACAGCGTCGCTGTGGCGCCGAACTCGGGCGACATATTCGACAACGTGGCACGGTCGGCTATGCCCAGGCTGCTGAGGCCGGGGCCAAAGAACTCGACGAACTTGCCGACCACGCCATGTGCCCTGAGCATCTGCGTCAGGGTCAGCACCAGATCGGTCGCGGTGGTGCCGGCTGGCAGTTGACCGCGCGTGCGCACGCCGAGCACGACCGGCTTGGGCAGGAACATCGGCTGACCCAGCATCGCCGCTTCGGCCTCGATGCCGCCCACGCCCCAGCCCAGCACGCCCAGGCCGTTGATCATCGGCGTGTGTGAATCGGTGCCGACCAGCGTGTCCGGAAAGACCCAACCGTCACGCTCGATGACCACTTGCCCCAGGTGCTCCAGGTTGACCTGGTGGCAGATGCCCATGCCCGGTGGCACAACCCGAAAGCCCTCGAAGGCCTGTTGCGCCCAGTTGAGCAGCGCATACCGTTCGCGGTTGCGCTTGTATTCCCACTCAAGGTTGATGGCGTATGCCTCGTTGCTGCCAAAACGGTCGACTTGCACCGAGTGGTCGATCACCAGGTCGACCGGCACAAACGGATTGACGCGTTTCGGGTCACCGCCGGCGCGTGCCACTGCGCTGCGCATCGCCGCCAGATCGACCACGGCGGGCACACCGGTGAAATCCTGCATCAACACCCGCGCCGGCATGAAGGCCAGTGACGCGTCGGCACCCGCCGGCCAGCGCGCCAGCGCGTCAATGTCGGCCTGCGACACATCGCGCCCGCCGGCGCGGCGGGCAATGTTCTCCAGCAGAATCTTCACGGTGTGGGGCAAACGCGCCAAGTCCACGCCCGCCGCTTTTGTCAAAGCAGCCAGGCTGATGTAACGGGCGCTGCCCAGACTCGTCTTCAGGTTCGCGATGTTGTCGCCTGTGGTCATGTTGTTTCCATTCTTTTCCAGTCCAGTCCAGGGCAGCGGCTGCGCGCACGCACATGTGTGCAACGCGCGCGCCCACCGTGGGTGCGACAGCGTCTGCTGGCGCACGGTGGAATCAGCCGGTTCACACAGTTGCATCTTACGCAATGGCGCCGATTTGATAAGTAGGGCAAACTGAATCGCGCGGTTTCGCTTATCGAAACAATGCGTCGGGCACCAGCCCGCTTGCGTGAAGGCACCGCCGCGAAATGACGGTGACGCGCGCGCGAATGGTGATCGGGCGATCCGGCGCTGCGGAGGGTCACCCTGGCTCTGGTATCCGGTCCCAATACGGCACGGCGCCGATCCGTGCCTGCAGGAAATCGATGAAACCGCGCACCTTCGAAGGCAGATGGATGTTCGGCAGATGGACCGAATAGATGCGCCGCTCGAGCGGCACGAAGTCCGACAGCACCGATCGCAGCAGTCCCGCCTGCAGTTCGCGTCCGATGATGAAGGTCGGCAATATCGCGATGCCATGGCCGTCCAGCACCACGCGCGACAACACGTCATCGTCGTTGACGCGCAGCGACCCCTTGACCGGCGCGACGATCGTCTTGTTGTTCTTGCCTTGCAGCCGCCACTCGCCCACTGTGCCGAAATGTGTGTAATGCAGACAGTTGTGCCCGACCAGGTCCTGCGGTGTCGCCGGAATGCCAAACCGCTCGAAATACCCCGGTGTGCCACACACGACGCGTCGCACGGGAGCGAGTTCGCGCGCGACCAGATGCAGATCCGGTTCGCGGGCAATCCGAATGGCAACGTCAATGCCTTCGCTGACCAGATCGACGGCACGGTCGGTGACCGTCAGGTCGAGCCGCATGTCCGGGTATTGGGCCAGATACGCTGCCACGGCAGGCGCGACATGTTGTCTGCCGAAGGCCACAGGGCAACTGACGTTGAGCACGCCGCGCGGTTGCGATTGCAGTTCGCTCACCAACTCGGCCGCCTGCGCCGCCTCGTCGGCGATGCGCACGCAGTGCTCGTAATACGCGCCTCCGATCTCGGTCACGCTCAGGCCCCGGGTACTGCGGTTGAGCAGCCGCACGCCCAGCGATTTCTCCAGCCTGGCGACGCTCTTGCTGATGCTTGACTTCGACTTCCCGACGCGGCGTGCGGTTTCGGTAAAACCGCCCGCTTCGACCACACGCGCGTAGGTCACCATGTCGTTCAAGTCCTGCATGGTTTTCTTTCGATTGGTTTGCGTCGGCCCTTCAGTTTACAGACAAGCGATCCGGCACTTTGCCGGCTTCGACCTCCATGAGGTGTCGGCGCGGCCGATGCCAGAAAACGCCGGGCCACTGCTGGCACGGTTCGGGGTAGTGCCACCCGGTTGCACGCGTTCCCCCGGGGGAAACGCAGTTGTTCGGCAAGGTGGACTACTGCGCAGCCGTTCGGCCCCCAGTTATGTGTCATCTGGCCTGCGGGCGTGATCTTGCGAGCGCACTGTGCGGCGCACAAGCAAATGGGGGAACCTCCGATGACGAGAGACAGGCATATGGGCCAAGCGGCGTGGCCTCAATGCGCGCACATCGCGCGTCTGGAGCATTCGGAGAAGGACCTGCGAATACGCGTGGCCGGCAGGGCAGCGCAGCTCGATACGCCGCTTGACGCGCCGCGCAGCGATCCGCTGTACCAACGGCTGTTTTTCGCCCACGCATGGCTACGCGAGCAACTCGTTGTCGCGAACGAAGAGCTTTTGCGAAGCAAGACCGAGCAGAGGGCGTTGCCCAAGGATTCCGCCGGATAGGGCGGTGTACATGAATGAGGAGTGATCAAATGTTTCGCAACATACTGGTTCCCACTGACGGCTCCGCCGCTTCTGTGGCCGGCGCCTTGAGCGCGGTGCCGCTGGCCAAGCTTGCATCGGCAACTATCACCGTGGTGTACGTGCAGGACATCTACCCGTACACCGGTATTGGTCAGAGCAATGCCACTGGCTTGAACAACTTCATGGCCGCGGAGCGCGCGCAGGGCGCAAGGGCGTTCGAACAAATCAGTGACAAGGCGAAGTTGGCCGGCGTGGTCATCAACACACTCATCGCCGAAGACAGCCAGGCAGCCCGGGGAATTGTCACTACCGCGCAGTCTTGCGGGGCCGATCTTATTGTGATGGGCTCACACGGCCGCTCCGGTGTGGCCAAGCTGGTGCTGGGCAGCGTGGCGACAAAAGTGCTGGAACTGTCGACGGTACCTGTGTTGATCGTCAAGTCGCCATCAGGCGCTGGCCAGAGTCTGTTCACACTGCGGCATGGGGCGCGAAAACACGTGACTCACGACGCGTCCTACGCTAACCAATAGGAGTGGGCAACTTGACGGTTTCAGGGCTTGCAAAAGGAGAATGGCGTGAACAATAGTCTCGAAAATGTGTTTGGCGCGTTGGTTTACCAGCAGGTTTGCAACTATCGACTGGCCAGTGTGGTGGTGACGAAAGGTTTCGAGACCTGCTGGCAGCTCGGACCGCAGACGCTGGCCGATCGTGGTTTGCCTGCAAGCGACGAGCCCCTGAATCCGCTGGAATTCCACGGCAAACGCCGCTCCGGCTGGCCGATGCGACCGCAATCGCGCAAGCAGCTGTCTTGAACCGCGTGGCATCGCGGGCCTGGCAGTCTGGGTCAGCCACGCCGCCCGGACGCCAGCGCCAGATTCAGCCCGGATCTGCGCCGAGCCGCTGCATTGCCGGCCGCTTGAGCGCAATCGTGACGGTCTTCTCTTCGGTGTAGAAGTGGCGAAATCCGTTGATGCCTTCGCGCCCGACGCCCGAGTCCTTGTAGCCGCCGAACGGAAAACGCAGGTCCAGCACCATCGGGGTGTTGACCAGCACGACGCCGGCTTCTATCGCATGCGCAGCCCGATTCACCTGTTGCAGGTCGTTGCTCCACAGGTACGACACCAGGCCGTAGTCGGAGTCGTTGGCGATCGCAAGGGCCTGCTCGAAATCGTCGTAGATCTGGATCGCAGCGAAAGGCCCGAAGATTTCCTCGCGGCAGATGCGGGCGTCGTTCGACGGCACCAGCATCGCGGTTGGCTCCAGGTAGTAGCCCTTGTCCAGCCCGGGTGGGCGGCGACCGCCACACAACAACTCGCCACCTTCATTTTTGGCGATGTCGACATAGGACACGACACGCTGGTAATGGGCCGCGTTCGACAGCGGGCCCACTTCGGTCGTCGGGTTGAGCGGATCACCGATGCGGATGTCGCGGGCGCGTTCGACAAACCGGCGGATGAACTCTGCTGCGATGCTGCGATGCAGCAGGATGCGCGAACCAGCGAAACACTGCTGGCCGTTGTTGGTGTAGATCGAGGTCAAGGCGCCGTCCAGCGCGTCGTCGATGACCGCCGATTCGGTGACGATGTTGGCCGACTTGCCACCGAGTTCCAGGTCAACGCGTTTGAGTGCCGGGCTCGCGGCGGCAGCGATCGCACGCCCGGTGGCGGTGCCGCCGGTGAACGAGACCACACGCACCTGCGGATGGCGTACCAGCGCGTCGCCGGTGACCTGGCCGCGGCCGTTGACCATGTTGACGACACCGGGTGGCACACCAGCTTGCGTCAGCAACTCCATGAAACGGGCGACAGCCAGGGGCGTCGTCTCGGCTGTCTTGACGACGCAGGTGTTGCCGAAGGCCAGCGCCGCAGCGATCTTGGTCGAGGCCAGTGCCAGCGGCGCATTCCACGGCGAGATCAGCGCGGCCACGCCGGCAGGCTCGCGCACCACGTAACGCAGGTAGGCATCGTCCGTCGTGCCGGCTTGTTCAGCATTCTGCGACAGGGAGTCCGCGAAAAAATCAAAGTTGCGCAGGATGCGCGGAAGTTGCCGGTGGCGCAGGTAGTTCAGCGGCAATCCGCTGTTCAGCGATTCGATCCATGCCAGTTCGTCGAGGTGCTCGCGCGTGAGTGCCGCGATGCGGTGAAAAATCTCGCGCTTGTCCGCTGCCGGCAGCTTGGACCAGACACCGGACTTGTGGGCCTGGTGTGCAGCATTGACCGCGCGCGCGGTCTCTTCGGCGTCGGCTTCGCTGACGTGGCAAATGATCTGTTCTGTGGCCGGATTGATCACTGGCAGACGATGTGTCCCGATGGATTGCCATTGTCCGTCGATGTAGCTGGTGACCGTCTCGGGCACCGCAAAGGATTTGCTGGTGGTCATCCTGTATAACTCCCGCCGTTGATATGCAAGGTCTGACCATGCACATAGCTGGCCGCCGGGCTGAGCAGGAACAATATGGCCGTGGCCATCTCCGACGGTTGCCCAAGCCGCTTGAGCGGTACACCGGCCATGAACTTCTCCATGTCCAGGTGCGTGCTTTTGGCCGGGCGTCCGGTGCCGCCCTTGAGAAACGCAGTTTCGATGACGCCCGGCGCAGCGCCATTGACGCGAATGCTTGGCGCCCACTCGGTAGCCAGGGCCCGCACCAGGTTGATGACGCCGGCCTTGGATGCGGCATATGGCCCGTAACCCACATGCGGCACACGTGCGCCGAACGTCGATGAGATCAGCACTACGGCAGGCTGGTTGCCCAGTGAGGCCGATGCGCGCAACAGCGGGGCCGCTGCACGTGCCACCAGAAACATGCCACGCAGGTCGGTGTTGACGATGTCGTCCCACTCGTGGGTTTTCATGTCTTCGATGGCCACGCGCTCGCCGGTGTAGCCCGCCAGGTTGACCAGGGCATCGATGTGGCCCCATTCCGATTGCACCTGTGCGAATGCCTCTCGGACCACAGCCTCCTGGCCCACGTCGCATGCAATTGTCATGACATCGTCGGGCGGAGGAAATTGCTCCAGGGCGGCCGGGATGTCGAGCACCGCGACCTTGATGCTCAAGGATCTGGCAGCCTGCACCAATGCGCGGCCCATGCCGCCACATCCGCCAACGACCAACAAACGGGAGCCTGCAGGTGGCGTGAACGAGGCCATGGTGAACGGGGCGTCGGCGATGTTGTTGGCGATGTTGTCGGTCATGCTGCCGCTCGTACGGTAACCTTCGCATTGTGTACTGCGGGATTCGTCGTGCGAACGGACCAGCGGCTCATGGATCGAGTCATTGCGATGTCTCCTGTGGGGGTCTGTGCCAGGAATGAATGACCTGGCGCATGGAATTCTGATGTGACCTTGACCTGAATTAAAGCGAAGTCATGTTGCCGTTCCGCTGGCCGGAACAGTGACACGACGCTGCCGGTCGCACGCCGGTTTCTGGCAGGCCGGCGTGGGTGCGGGCGAGCGATCCGCTCCTGGTGCGATCAAGGCTGGTGGATCTGTGGTTCCACCAGCACCGAAATCGGTGCTGCTTCCATGGCGCCACGGATATCGCGAATCAACCCGAGCAACTTGGGGCCGATCTCTCGCCGGATACGTTGCATCGGCAATTGGCTTGCAGGCCCGGCGCAATGAAATGCGTACAACGCATTGCGCAGTGGCAGACGCATCGGAACCCCGACGCCATTCACGTCCCGACCCCACGAGCGCTGGGTGATGACGAAACCCTGCCGTTCGTACTCCAGGTGGGCATTTTCGATGTTCAGACGCATCTGTGGCCACTCTTCCTTGTGGCGCCGGCTCAGGCTTTGCAGGATCTGGGTGCGTTCCTTGACCGGCGCCGCGACGATGTAGGCCAGCCCGATGGAGGTCGATGCCAGCGGCAACACCGAGCCCACGTCGGTGTTCGTCACCAGTCGGGTCCGGGTGGGGGGGCGGACCACTTCCAGGAACACCAGGCTCAAGCGGTCGCGGGTGCCGAACGACACCGTCAGGTCGATCTCCTTGCTCAGTGCCTCCATGAACGGGCGGGCGACACGTTGCAGGCCGATCTCGCGTTGCACCGTCACGCCCATGCCCAGTACCCGGGTGCCCATGCGCAACTTGCGTGTTTGCGAGTCCAATTGCAGATAACCCAGAGTGACCAGCGTCGTCGTCAGGCGCGACACCGTGGCCTTGGGCAGGCCGGTGATCTTCACCAGTTGCTGGTTGCCCAGCAGTGCACCACCCGAGAACGAAGACAGGATCTCAAGACCCTTGGCCAGCGCATGGACAAAGTCCGGATGGTCATGGGGCACGCCGGGTTGCTGTTCGTCGATGGATCGCTCGCGCATGGTGCAGTCTGCCTGTCGCCGCACGATAGGGCAAGGCCATTCCTATCGCCGGCCTCCAGACTTGGCGGCGACGTGACCACCCACTGGTCACTCGAGTGTGATGCCCGCCTTGCGGATCAAGGCCCCGAAGCGGGTATCTTCGCTGCGCACGAAGGCCGCGAACTCTTTTTGCGACATGTGGCCGGGCGCGTAGCCCAGCGCGGCCATTTTTTCGACATATTCGGGGTCTGCGGTGATCTTGTGCACGGTTTCCGCCAGCGTCTTGACGATGGCCGGTGGCGTGTTGGCGGCCACGAAAAGGCCGGCCCAGGTGCCGGCCTCGAAGCCTTTGTAGCCCAACTCTGTGAGGGTCGGAACTTCGGGGGTGAACTCCGAGCGCTTGGTGCCCGTGACCGCCAGCAGTCGGATCTTGCCGGCCTCGACCTGCGGCTTGAGCGTCACGTAGTCCAGGAACACGGACGCCACTTCGCCTGACAGCAGCGCCTGCAAGGCGGGGGCACTGCCTTTGTAGGGCACGTGAATTGTGCCCAGCTTGTTGGCCTCGTTCATGGCGAATCCGAGCAGGTGTCCGGTCGAGCCCGGACCAATCGACGCATAGCTGTATTCGACGGGCTTGGCCTTGGCGGCCGCAATGAACTCTTGCAACGTCTTGGCCTTGACCTTGGCGGTACCGACGGCAAACCAGATCTGCGAGTGGTTCAGGTCCGCGACAGGAATCAGATCGTTCAGCGGGTCATAGGGCAGCTTCTTGAACAGACTGGTCGTTTGCACGATCAGAGGGACATTGAGCAGGACGGTGTAGCCGTCAGGCTTGGACTTGGCCACCAGGTCGGTCGCGATGATGGTGCTGGCACCCGGCTTGTTCTCGACGATCACCGTCTGCTTGAGTTGTTCGGCCATCTTTTTGGCGACCAGCCGACCCAGCACGTCGCCGCCGCCACCCGGTGAGAACGGCACGATGATCTTGATGGTCTGGCTGGGATAGTCCTGCGCGTGTGTCGGCAGTGAGGCGGCAAAGGCAGTGCAGGCGACTGCCGTGATGGCGGCAGTGCGCACGATGGCGAAGCGGCGATTGGGTTGGGTCATCGGATGTCTCCTGAATGGGGTGACTTGCGGGAAGTGGCCTGGCGCTAGTTCGCCAGGTCGGGAACGGGCTGTCCCGTTGCGTGATTGGAAGTCTATTTTTATCGGCGGGCAATATTCTTTTGCCAAAAATTTCAACAGGTGAGATTTATTGAGACGATCCGTCGACGCTCAACGGTGCAGGGCAGGGTCTGTTGCAGGCCTGCGGCGCGGCCCCGGCGCATTGGCGTCAGCGCGACCTGAGCCCCGCGTGGGCGCTGATCCATTCCTGGGCACACATCGCACCCCAGAACGAGATCTCGTTGGCCAGCGAGGCGACGGCGCACAACTCGACGAACATGTTGACCTTGCCATTGCCGTGGCAGCCCATGATTTCCAGGCATTCGCGCTGCGTCGGCAATCCGGTTCCGCCGCCGACCGTGCCGGCGTTGATGTTGGGGATATGCACGTCCCAGTGCAGCACCCCTTG
Source organism: Burkholderiaceae bacterium (assembly GCA_039934375.1). Taxonomy (GTDB): domain Bacteria; phylum Pseudomonadota; class Gammaproteobacteria; order Burkholderiales; family Burkholderiaceae_C; genus CAISIP01. Next base: position 9,617 of record JBDTMH010000060.1, read on the forward strand.
GGTCGCGTCGTAGTCCAGGATGTTCTGCGCCGAATTGCTTTCCGGCAAGGTGGCCACGTCCTGGCCGGTGGCGATGAACATGGCCGCCAGGGTATTGGTCAGGCTCAGATGGGAGTTGCTGTTGCCGGCCCACAGTGCGAAATTGGAGTAACTCTGGTGCAGCCGCGGCAGGTCGGCGATGTCGGCGCGCGTGATGCGACGCATCACATCGGCCGGAATGCTGATGCTCGCGGTGACTGCCTTGCCGCGACCGAGCAGCGTGTTGGCGCTGCAGGGTACTTTTTCGCCGCTCAGGCCGCCGCCCATGCGGAATCGGTGGATGCTCGAAAATCGCTCGGCCAGGGCTTCAACGCCTTTTTGCGATGCGATGCTGACCATGTTCTGGCCCGATGCATCCCCCGGGTCCATGGTCATGCGCACACAGACCATGCGCCCCATCTGCCAGCAGCGGATGTCCATCAGCTTGCCGTGCGAGGTGGTCGATTCCATGATCGGCCGCAGCCATGACCAATCAGCATTGAGCGACTGCGCAAATGCGAAAGCGTCGTCGATCGTATGGAACTCGAACACCGGTGCGCGCTGGATGCCGCCGTTGCGCACCACGCGCACCTTGACGCCGCCGCAGGCATTGATGACCTTCATGCCGCGCGTCGTCGAGGCCACCAGCGTGCCTTCGGTGGTGGCCATCGGAATGTGAAAGCTGCCCTGGGCATGTTCGCCCAGCACCGTCACCGGGCCGGCCAGTCCGATCGGAATGCGTGCCGTGCCGATGTAGTTCTCGATATTGGCGGCAGCGCGCTGTGCGTAAAGCGCCTTGTCCAGTTGCAGTGAACAGGTTCCGGTTTGCAGCATCGTTGGCAAAGCCGCCGCGGCGATGGATGGATGGGGCATGGGTGCTCCGTGTGGTTGGTCTTGGCGCTTGTTAGCCGACCGCCACATCGTCTGCATGGTGCGGCGTCAAAGCAGTGAATTCACTATAGTCAAGCCGCGTGGCGCTGCATCTGACTTGGGTCAAGGTGTAGCAAGGCACGCATGTTTCGTTGGTCGATTCCTGGCCCCGTTGCTGACGCTGCAGTGACTTCAAGGTGCTTTGGGCGACTCTGTGCGCTTGCCATTTGGGCGGAGGTGGTCAAGACTATGCTTGCGCGGGTGAGCGAGTGAGTGAGTTTCCCATCGACACGTATCGATCAAAGGATCGGGAAACGCGACAGCCCTATTGAGGAGGCGAGCATGATTTTGGCGAAACCAGAGAACATTGAAGCGTTCACGGCCAAGGGATGGTGGGGCACTTCCACTGTGGATGACCTGTTTCGCAAACGGGTATCGGAGCTCGGCGACACCGAGGCAGTGATCGATCCGAGCAACCGCAGCGCGGTATTTGGTGGTGAGCCACGCCGGTTGAGCTGGAATGCGCTGGACGATGAGGTGGCCCGCATGGCGGGTGTGCTGTACGGGCTGGGATTGCGCAAGGACGACGCAGTGTTGGCGCAGCTTGCGAACTCCGTCGAGCAGTATGTTGCGTATCTGGCCTGCGCGCGGCTGGGCATTATTGTCTCGCCGGTTCCAGCCCAGTACCGGGAGCACGAAATTCGGTATGTGGTGGGCCGGTCGCAGGCGAAGGCGGCGATATGCACCGCGCGCATCGGCAAGTTCGGCCATGCCCAGATGATGCTGGACCTGCGGGCACAGTGCGACGGGCTGCAACATGTCCTGTGTTTTGGTGAAACCGTTCCTGCCGGGGCCATCGCGCTGGACCGCGACTTGGCGGAATGCGTAGACACGGACATGGCAGCTGCGCAAAGCTACGCGCAATCGGCCGGTGTCACCGCCAACGATATTTTCACGCTGACCTGGACCTCAGGTACCGAGTCCCATCCGAAGGGCGTGCCGCGCAGCGCCAACGATTGGCTGATTGCCGGGCAATCCGTGGTGGAGGCACCGGCCTTGAAGGCCGGGCAACGCTCGCTCAATCCGTTTCCGATGGTCAACCATGCGGGGATCGCCAGCGCTTTCAGTGCCTGGTTGCTAGGCGGCCTGACGATCGTGCAGCACCACCCGTTCGACTTGAAGGTTTTCCTGGACCAGATCCGATCCGAAGTCATCGAATACACGGTGGCGCCGCCGGCCATTCTCAACATGTTGTTGCAACAGCCCCATCTGCTCGAAGGCATTAAGTTTGACAAGCTGCGCTACATCGGATCGGGTTCGGCGCCGCTGTCCGACTGGATGATCGGCGAGTTCGACAAGCGCTACGGCGTGAAGGTGCACAATTTCTTCGGCTCCAGCGAAGGCATGTGCCTGCCGGGCACGGACCGCGATATCCCTGATCCCGGATTGCGTGCGGCCTACTTCCCGCGCCTGGGTGTGGCCGGGTTCGAGTGGGACGCCGCGTGCAGCAAGAAGACCCAGACCCGTCTGGTGGACCCGCTGACCGAACAGGAGATCACCACGCCTGGCGTGCCTGGCGAAATGCGGATCAAGGGCCCGACCGTGATCAGCGAGTATTGGCAGGCACCGGAGCAGACGGCCAAGGCGTTCGACGCCCAGGGTTATTACAAGACCGGCGACACCTTCGAGATCGCGGGCGATCGGGACCAGTTCTATAAATATGCCGGCCGCTCCAAAGACCTGGTGATCCGTGGCGGCATGAACATCTCGCCCGACGAGATCGAGTCGTTGCTGCAAGGCCATCCCAAGGTGCGTGAGGTGTCGGTCGTCGGCTGGCCGGATGCGCGGCTGGGGGAGTTGGTGTGTGTATGCGTGGCAGCCAAGTCCGGCGAAACAGTCACGTTGGAGGATCTGGTGGCTTACCTGCGCGATGTAAAGCGCATAGCGTCGTTCAAGTTGCCTGAGCGCTTCTTGCTGGTCGATGAATTGCCCCGTAATCCGGTAGGCAAGGTGCTCAAGCGAAACCTGCGCGAGCAGATTCAGACACTGGCAGACGCCAGCTCAGGACAAGGTTGACTCTTTGCAACACCTCACAGCCATCGATGCGGGTTTTCTGCAAATGGAAACCTCGCAAACACCGATGCACCTGGCTTCGGTGCATATGCTCCAGTTGCCGCCGGGATACCAGGGCGACTTTCCCGAGGTGTTCAAGCGCCACATCCAGAGTCGCCTGCACCTGGCGTCCATGCTCACGCGCAAATTGGTGACGATGCCGCTCGATCTGGCCAACCCGGTGTGGGTGCAGGACGATGCGATCGATATCGACTACCACGTGCGTCGCCTGTCGCTGCCGTCGCCGGGAACCCATGCGCAGCTGATGGGGGTGGTGGGCCGGCTGCATTCGATCATCATGGATCGCAGCCGGCCTTTATGGGAAATCGCGTTGATCGAAGGCGTGCAGGGCGGCGGCTATGCGATGTACTTGAAGCTGCACCACGCCGGACTCGACGGCCTGGCTGGCCAGCGACTGATCGAGGCGCTGTTCGACGTGACGTCCACACCCCGCGTGGTTGCGCCACCGAAAGGCAGGTCACGGGCAGCGTCCACCAGCACCCGATCGCTGTTTCTCGCCAGCCTGGGCAATGCCGCGAGCCAGACCCTGCGCCTGGTGCGCAATCTGCCGGAAACCACGCGCATGGTTCTGGGCATGCTGCGGGGGATGCGCGCGGCAACCGGAGAGGCGAACCCGCCGAAGAAACGCCGGTTCTTTTTCGGGCCGCCGCGGGTGAGCTTCAATACCACCGTCACGAACCAGCGATTGTTTGCGGCATGCAGCATGCCGATTGCGGACATGAAGGTGATCACCAAGGCCTGTGGATGCACGTTGAACGACGTGGTCATGGCGGTGGCCGCAGGTGCACTGCGACGCTACCTGTTGCGCAAAGACGACCTGCCGGATCGTTCCTTGGTGGCCTTGATGCCAATCTCGATACGCGCACCGGGCGACATGGAGATGAGCAACCGGGTCAGCGCCGCGCGCTGCGACCTGCACACGGACATCGAGGATCCGATCGAGCGGCTGCAGGCCGTCCGCCGGTCTACGGCCGATATCAAGCGCAACCTGGAAAACACCCGCAAGGGCACGCCGACCGATTTCCCGTCCATTGGTGTGCCGTGGCTGCTGCCCTCTGCAGTCGCGCTGATCGGCAAACTGCACCTGGCCGATCGCCTGCCACCGATCGCCAACGTCGTCGTCTCCAACGTCGCCGTCTCGCCGACATCGCTGTATGTCGCCGGCGCAAAGGTCACGAGTTATTGGCCGATCCTCGTCCTGATGCACGGCATGGGACTGGGTCTGGCGACACATTCCTATGCCGGATCGATGGAATGGGGAGTGATCGGATGTCGGCAATCGCTACCGGATGTCGATGATTTTGCCGCCGACCTGATGACCAGTTTTGCAGAATTGCTGGCTGCCGTGGTTGCAGATGAAGCGACCCGCCCAGCCCTCGCGCCGCCAACCGGCAAACCCGCAGCCCGCAAGGCCAGCGCGCGCAGAGCCGCGCCGGCGAAGGCGGAAGCCGGGAAGGCAGTGACGACCCAAACCAAGGGAAAGATCGGCGCAAACGCGAACGCAAAGGCCAGCACCACGGGTGACTCCGCGGTTGCCGTGTCTGACGCCAGGAAGTCGCGCCGGGTCTCGGCCAAAAAAGCCGCCACCCGCCCCACGCGATCGACTGTTGCCGCTGGCGCACAGAGGCCGAAAGCGACCCGGGCCAGGGAAACCACCGCATAGCGTGGTGATGACCATGTTGCTCGTCTTCACCTTGTATCTGTTTGGCATCTTCTGGTTCCTGGTCGGCCTGAACCTGTTGGCGTGGCTCGTCGCGACGCTCTGGTTCAAGGGTGAGGACCTGACGCGGTTTGATCGCCCCACCGGTGAACGGTTCTCCCGTGGTGAGCAGGCCAGCTCCGAAATCTCGGCGGTGGTGGCATCGTTCTCCGGACTCAAATCGGTGTTGAAAGAGGTGCCTCTGCGCCAACGCACCAAGGCTTTGCGCCATTACATGGACGACTTGTTCGCCGACCGCGAGTTCAACGGGTTCTCGTTTGTCCCGGTCGACTGCGACGCTGTTGCCTGCGAATGGGTGCTCGCGCCGGGCTCCGATGGCAGCCGGCGCACGCTGTATATCCATGGCGGCGCCTTTGCCATGGGCAGCCCGCGCAGCCACCGCACCGTGACGACCCGGTTTGCCGAGATGACGGGTGGCGCGGTGCTGGCCGTGGACTATCGCCTGATGCCGGAGCACCAGCGCCGCGCGGGCATCGAAGACTGCCGCACCGCCTACCGATGGATGCTCGACCACGGTCCGACCGGCCTGCAGAGCGCGCACACTGTTTTTGTCGCCGGTGATTCTGCCGGCGGCAACCTGACGCTGTCGCTGGTCGCATGGGCGCGTGACACCGGCCTGCGCGCACCCGATGCCGCCGTGGCCCTGTCGCCACTGACCGACGCCACCCTTGCCAGTCCGACCTTCAAGACCCATGTGCACACCGATGCGCTGCTCGGACCGCTGTTTGGCTCCATGGCCCGGGTGCCGCGGTACCTGATGTTGTGGTTCGGCCTGATCCAGACCCGCATCAACCCGCGCAACCCGATGGTCTCGCCGGTGTACGGAGATCTGGCCGGTTTGCCGCCGATCCTGGTGCAGGTCGGCGAGCCGGAGATGCTGCGCGACGATGCGCGGCGCTATGTGAACCGCGCGCAGGCTGCAGGTTCTCCGGTCCGGTTGCAGACCTGGGACCATGTGATGCACGTGTGGCAGATCTTCAATCCGGAGCTGACCGAAGCGCGCCAGGCGCTGGACGAAATCGATCGGTTCCTGGCGAACGTCTCGGCGCCAACCGAACGGCGGTCGCGCGCAGTTTGACGATCGATAAAGCGTAGCAATACCCACATGGTCAGCTGGCAAGCTTCCGCATCCAATCTTCTTCACCGCTTCCTGGTCAAACCCCTGACGGATCGTGGCATCTCGGCCGTCAAGATGCGCGCCGGTGTGGCATCGATGGAGTCGCTGTACACCGAGTACCCGGCCGGATTCAGTTTTACGCATGAGCACCCGCTGCCCCATTGCGATGCGGAGTGGATCCGCCAGACGGATGTGCAGACCGACCGGATGCTGCTGCACTTTCCGGGCGGCGCCTATTTCATGCGCATGCCGCGGATGGAACGGGCCCTGGTGACCGGCATCTGCAACGCTGCCAATGCCCAGGCGCGGTTGGTGCAGTACCGGCTGGCGCCGGAGCATCCGTTTCCTGCCGCCCATGACGATTGCGTCGGCGCATATCGCCAACTGCTGGAACTGGGCGTGGCGCCCGAACAGATCGTGCTGTCGGGCATTTCCGCCGGTGGCGGTTTGGTGCTGGGTGTGCTGATGGCACTGCGCGACGCGGGCCTGCCAATGCCTGCCGGGGCCGTTGCGCTCTCGCCGGTGGCCGATCTGGTCGCTCTGACCCGGCGCACCGGATCGAGTGAATTCAACGCCGGGCGCGATCCGGTCATTTCGGTGACCAGCAGCGAGAACATGTGCGAGATGTATGTTGGCACGTCGCCTGAAGCACGCGCGCAACCGTATGTGTCGCCTGCGCTGGGTGATTTCACTGGCTTGCCGCCGCTGTACTTCCAGGTGGGTAGCACAGAGATCCTGCTGGACCAGAGTACGCGCAGCGTCGAGAAGGCGCGCGCTGCCGGTGTCGACGCCGAAGTGGAAATATGGCCTGAGATGCCGCATGGCTGGCAATGCATGCCGTATCTGCCCGAGTCCCGGCGCGCCGTCGACCGTATTGCCGATTTCGTTCGCCAGTGCTGTCCTTGACAGTGCGCCCCGACCGCCGGACCATGCAGATGCGCCATCGGGCGCGGCACCATTCACAACCGAGCGACAAGGATCCCCACATGACTGTTCGCAAACCAAAGCCGACCGCCAAAGAGACCTTCATGCGCACACTGCGCATGGACCATTCGCGTCTGTCCCGCGTGTTTCGCGAGATTGACGTGCAGCAGGCGGTGTTGCAGTCAAACGCCGAGGAGGCTCGCGCGGTGTTGCTGCAGGCAATGGACTACCTCCTGCATTACCAGGACGATTGTCACCATGCCCGAGAGGATCAGCTGTTCAAGCGTATCGGCTTGCGACTGCCGCAGTTCGAGAAGGACATGCAGGACCTGGCGCGCGAGCATGCGAAGGGCCTGCTGCATGACACGCAGATTGCCAACGATCTGGCCGACGGCAGCCTGCACGTTTTGGAGGGCCCCTATGGGCGGCAACTGGCCAAGCGATTGCGTGCGCATGTGGCGCATGCGCGCGCGCATATCCGTCGCGAGGAGGAGATCTTCTATGCGCATGCAGAAGATGCGCTGGAAACCGCCGATTGGACCGAACTGATGCGCCATGCTTCGATGGACGATCCGCTCGGCGAACCCGAGCAGATGCGAAAAACCTATCCTTTGCTGGCCAATCGGCTGGCGACGTCGGTCACCGAGGTCGCCGGTCACGGTGACAAACCCGTGCACATGGTCAGCAACGCCAGCCGCCGCGTGAGGGCTGTGGCACGTGAGGCGTTCGAGCAGGCGGTCGAAGCCAGCGGCAAGCTGACCATGGATGCTATGGATCTGGCGCGCTTGAATGCGCAATCGATCCGGCAGGCGCGCACGCCGCTGGACTTGCTGTTGGCGGGGCAGCAGATCGGTTGGCGCAACAGCCGTTTTACGCTGCGCTGCATGTTCGGTCCGCAGCGCTGGATGGCCCGCAAGCTGGCTGGGGCGTGGCGGGAATCAGTCGATCGGCCGCAGGCGACGGCCACGAGCTGATCGGTCGGCTTCGAGCGCGCTGGCATGCGCCGCTAGCGGATGGTGGGTTGTCGTGCGAACAGGCGCAATATGATGTTGACCTGCGATATTCATACGATCGAATTCCCAATGCATGAGACAAAGAAGGCTGTTTCGGGCGCTCAAAGCGCCAGCCGCGCGTTGGCGTTGCTCAAACTGGTGGGCAATCACCATCCGCAAGGCGTCCGCCTGAAGGACCTGATCGCGGAGACCGGCCAGGACCGATCCACGGTGCACCGGTTGCTGGCCTGCCTGGTGGACGAGGGTTTCCTGGAGCGCGTGAATCCCTCCAAGTCGTATCGGCTTGGAATGGAGGCGATGCAGTTGGGGTTGATCTCTGCCGGCATGACGTCGGTGGTGGACCGATTCAAGCCGGTGATGCAGCGTATCGCGCGCCAGACCGGTGACACGGTTTTCCTGATCGTTCGCAGCGGGGACCATGCGCTGTGCCTGCATCGGGAGCAGGGTTCGTATCCGATCAAGGCTTTTGTGATCGAGCCAGGTTCGCGGCGACTGCTTGGCGTCAGTTCGGTGGGCATGGGCATTTTGTCCAGCCTGTCGGATGCCGAGGTGCAAGCCCACTTTTCGCGCCACGAAGAAGCCTACGCGCGGCTTCGCATGACGGCCGACAAGCTGATGCGCGCGGTGCGTGACACGCGCCGAAAGGGTTACTCCGAGGCGCATGACTTTCGGCAGGACGAGACCAATGGCGTGGGCTGCAGTTTTCGACTTGCACGCAACAGCCATGCCGGCATCAGTATTGCGGCCATCAATTCACGCATGCCGCCGCAGCGCCGGCACGAGCTGGGTTCACAGCTGGCCGGTGAAGTGGCCGAATTTGCCTGGCATCCCGAACCCGAGACACCCGCAACCGCCGCGTGAGCGACGGTGCCAGGTTGGGTTGCTGCACCGCGTATGCACGCGCTGGAAATGGCAGGCCGGTGTCAAAGGCGACAATTTTCTCGCATATCAAGATATTGTCGTTATTAATCTTGTTCGCTGATTGATTCCTGTCTTTAATCAGGCATGCCGCGTCGCGCGGCCACTTGCGCACGGGAGTGCGCACAGATGTTTGCCGACCGCGCGCGTATGACCCGACAACCCGTAACTCAAAGGACAGAGTTCCCATGATTTCCACCCTGAAAGACGAAGAGAAGGTCGCCGTATTTCGGCAGATGGCCAGCCACTGGCAAGAGAAGAATTGGCGCAAGTGCGCTGACCTGTTCACCGAAGGCGGTGTCTTGCAGTCGATGATGAAAGACCCGATCGTCGGCCGGGAGGCTTTCTACGAGCGCATGACGCAGTTGGCAACACCCAACAAGAGCGTCAAGTTGCACATCCACCGCATCGGCGTCATCGACGGCGCCGTGTTCCACGAACGTGATGACGAGGTCATCATTGATGGTGTCGGTCGCCGGGTTCCGGTGGTTGGCGTGCTGGAGTTCGAAGGGCCGCTGATTTCGTTGTGGCGCGACTATTACGACCGTGGGCAACTGATGTGGGCGCAGCGCAAGACCGAGCAGGTTGCGCCGGCACCCTATGCCGACCAGGTCGTTGCGGCGGCCGCGGCCGTACCGGCCGTTTTGCAGGGGGTGGATCATGGCTAATGCACCACTGAAGAAGATCATCACCTTCTATTTCCGTTTCACACCCAGCTACAGCAAGATTGGCTACCACGCACGCAGCCTGTTATGGGGTCGTTTCAAGCCGGACTTTTCGGGCCAGACCTGGCTGGTGACCGGTGGCTCGGAAGGTATTGGTGGTTCGGCCGCACGATCGGCCGTCAACGGCGGCGCCACCGTCATCGTGGCTGCGCGTGACGCGGGCAAGCTCAAAGCGTTTGCCGATTCCACCGACCATCCGGAGAAGGTCATCACCGAGGTGGCGGATTTTTCGCTGCAGGATGAGACCTGGAAGCTGATCGAACGGCTGCAGGCGCGTGGCACGCGGATCGACGTACTGGTCAACAACGTCGGCATCCAGAAGCGCGACCAGATCCTGACCAAGGAAGGGATCGAATTCTCCTTCGCAACCAACGTGCTGAATCACTACCTGTTGACCCGTGAACTGCTTGAGCGCGACCTGTTGGCTGCCAACGCAGTAGTGATCGAAGTCGCATCGGGCGGCATGTACAACCATGCGATGGTGGTCAAGGATCTCAACATCACCGGTGAAGGATATCTGGGTGTACGGGCCTATGGCCTGGCCAAGCGCGCGCAGGTCATGCTGACGCGCTTCTGGCGCGAAAAATACGCCAATTCCGCCCGCTCGTTTTATGCCATGCATCCGGGCTGGACCCGCACCGCCAGCGTCGGTCGGTCGATGCCGCGTTTTGTCGCCATTCTCAAGTCGGTGCTGCGCAAGCACTACCAGGGGGCCGACACCATCGTCTGGCTGGCTGCGACACGGCCCAGCCACGCGCAGGACGACTCGATCTGGTTTGACCGCAAGGAGCGGTCAGCGCATATCTATGCCCACACGCCGAAGACGAACGCCACGCCGGCCGACGTGGCCGCCACGCTGGAATCGCTGGTCCAGGCGCCGCCAGAGCAGGCACGCAAACGAGCTTGAGCGCAGTGGATGCGGCGCTTGCAAGACCAGCGCCGATACGTTCAAGGAATTACGTCGCTGATCGTCACCCACTTGCCTTTTTGCGCCTGGTCAATCACGATACTCTCGGGTGAGATGTGGTTGTTCACGAAGCGCACGGGCTTAAAAAGCACCAGTCCTTTGTCGTCGTAACTGATGGTCTGCAGCGCCTTGGCCACCTTCTCGGCCGTCAGATCCTTGCCCGCGGCCTCGATGCCTTTGAAAAACCAGTCGGTGTTGTCATACGCAATGACTGCGTTCTCATCCGGCTCCATGTTGTTGAAGCGTTTCTTGAACTTCTCCTTCCACGCACTGACCTCGGGGCGGTCCGTGCCGGCTTTCCAGGGGCCTACGCCATACAGACCTTCGACCGTGTCCTTGCCCAGTTCGAGCACTATACCGGTGCGTCCCGGATTGCCGGTAAGGACCTTGACGTCCGTCCAGCCCAGTTTCTTGACTTCCGCCATGATGCCGATGGTCTCGCGGGTCAGCGATGCCGCCACGATCAGGTCTGTACCCGCTGCCTTCATGCGCGCCACCTGGGACGAGAAGTCGATGTCGCCCACCTTGTAGGCGGCTTCGGCCACCAGGGTCAGCTTGTTGTCCTTCATCGCTTCCTTGACGCCCACGGCCATCAGGTCACCGAGCGGGCCTTCCTGGTAAATGAAGCCGACTTTCTTGGCGCCGTATTTCTTGATCATCCAATCCACACCCTTGTGCATCACGACGTCGTAGTTCGGCGTGGTGGTGAACAACAGCGGGCTGTTGCCCGAAATCTTCTGGATCACCACGGAAGCGGCCCATGGCGCGAAATACAGCACGCCGGCATCGACGGCCTTCTTGACGGCTGCAGCGTTGGCGCCGGAGCCGAACGGGTTCAGGACGGCAAATACGTCATCGCTGCGGCTCAGCTTGTCCATGGCGCGTACCGCCATTTGGGGCTGGCTGGCGTTGTCTTCCACCACCAGGCGGATTTTGCGGCCGTTGATACCACCGGCCTCGT
>JBDTMH010000061.1:0-20168 GCA_039934375.1 Burkholderiaceae bacterium
CTGCACAACGCGCCGCCAAGCCCAGTGCCGCCGACTTCGCGACGCAGGCCAGGAGCCTGGAGGGACTGGAAACCGCGCTGAACGGTCAGCTATACGAAGGCGGCAGGCGCATTGAGGCCATGGCGCGCATCGTGGCGCAGGCTCAGGCGGCTGTTGAACCCCTCGAAGCCGAGGAGTACATGCAGTCACTGGCGCAAACGATAGACTCTGTGGCGCAATGGAGTCGGGAATTCACGCAGCCGCTGCAGCCGCAACTCGACTCGGCGCGTTCGCTGATTGATATGGCCAAACGGGTGCCGCCTGCCATTTTGATAGTGGACGACGACAAGTTTCAGCGGGATTTGATAGGCGCCGTCCTCAAGTCGGACAAATATCGCGTGGCGTTTGCAGCCAATGGGATCGAAGCGCTCGACGCAATCGGCAAGGACACTCCGGACCTTGTTTTGATGGACCTGCGTATGCCCCAGATGGACGGTTTGCAGACCCTTCGTAACATCAAAGGCAGTCGTGGGTACAGCAAACTGCCCGTTATCATGGTCAGTGGCAAGAGCGATGGGGGCGCGGTACGTGAAATACTGAAGGCAGGGGCCGTAGACTTCGTCGTGAAGCCATTCGAGCGTGCGGCTTTGCTCGTCAAGGTTGCGCGGGTGCTGCGGCCCACACCCCCCGCATCCGCATAAGCACCTTGGTTGCTACTGCGCGGAGTCGAAAGCTGCTCACAAACCCATGGCATCCCGGCGTGCCGCTGTGTGACTTGCGCGATGCCGCACCGGGCCTGATGACCGGCGGAGTGTAGTGTGGGCACCTGTGTGCGCGACCCATTCGTACACGTCAATACCGGCCGCAGACGCAGCTGGTAACGGTATCACCCGCGCGGGTGGTGCTGCGCATGCAGCGACTTGAGCCGCTCGCGCGCAATGTGCGTATAGATCGTCGTGGTCGAAATGTCGGCGTGGCCCAACAACATCTGCACTGCGCGCAAATCGGCTCCATGGTTGAGCAAATGCGTGGCGAAGGCGTGGCGCAATGTGTGCGGCGATGGCGCCGTCGCAAGCCCGGCCTGACGGGCGTATTTCTTCACGATGTTCCAGAACATCACCCGTGACATCGCAGTGCCGGCATTGATGCCGCTGCTGGTGACGAACAGGGCCACGGTCTGGCGCGCACCCAGCAGCTGCGGCCTGATCTGCTGCAGATAACGCCCCAGCCAATCGCTGGCCTCTTCGCCGAACGGCACGAGCCGCTCCTTGTTGCCTTTGCCGAACACCCGCAGCACATTGTCCTGCAGGCTGATGTTGAGCACCCGCAGGCCGACCAGCTCGCTCACGCGCAGCCCGCTGGCATACATCAGCTCCAGCATCGTGCGATCGCGCACGCCCAGCAAGGTCGAAACGTCAGGCGCCGCGAGCAGCGACTCCACCTGGGCTTCGGTCAGGGTCTTTGGAACGCGCAAGGCCTGGCGCGCCGCCTGCAGCTTGAGCGTCGGGTCCGCGCTCACCCGGTTTTCACGCAAGGCCCAGCGGAAGAAACGCTTGAAGACCGTCAGGCGCCGGTTCGCCGTGGTCGCCTTGGTCTGGGCATGGCGCTGGGCGAAATAGCCATTGAACTGCAATTCGCCGGCATCGAGCAAGGCCATGCCCTGCGTCCGCATCCAGACCGCCAGCATGACCAGGTCGCGCCGGTAGGCCGACAAGGTGTTGCGCGACAAGCCCTGCTCCAGCCAGACCGCGTCGGTGAAGGCGTCGATCTGGACCAGATCGGTCGGGTGCGGGGTGGTGACAGGCATGGTGGGTGAAATGGGTTTGGACGTCAGGGAGCCGCTAAAGGCAGCATCCGACGCAGCGCGGGCAGCCGACCGATGGTACTGGCAGATCCGGCCGCCCCGACACAGGCGACTCGTACGCGCGATGCGGCGGCCAGGGCTTGGTATGCTCGTGCCGGTGAATTACGCCCAACTCCTGTTTCCCGACTTTTCGCTGATCCTGATCGGATTTCTGGTGTGCCGCTACACGGCGCTGGACCGCAGTGTCTGGGGTCCGATTGAGCGCGTGGTGTATTACCTGCTGTTCCCGGTCCTGCTGTTCCACTCCATCGTCAAGAGTCCGCTCGACCTGGCCGCGGCGTCGGCGCTGGTGTTTTCCGGCTGGGCCCTTTGCCTGAGCGGCATCGCGATGGCCTATGTGCTGCCTTACCTGCCCTGGATCGGCGCACGGATCGACCGGCGCGAACATGCGGCCGGCGCGCAGGTCGCGTTCCGTTTCAATACCTACATTGCGCTGGCACTGGCCGAACGGCTGCTGGGGGCACCGGGCATCGTGCTGATCGCGGTACTGATCGGTGTCTGCGTGCCACTGCTCAACGTCGGCGCGGTCTGGCCCATGGCCCGCCACGCACAGCGCGGCCTGCTCGGCGAGCTGATCCGCAACCCGCTGATCCTGGCCACCGTCGCCGGCCTGGCCGCCAACCTGGCAGGCTTCACGATGCCGCAGTGGCTGACACCGACCGCCAGCCGCATCGGCGCCGCCGCCCTGGCGATGGGCCTGATGTCGGCCGGCGCCGGACTGCAGCTTGGGCGCATGAAGGACGGCCGCATCCTGTCAGTCGCGCTGCTGTCGATACGGCATTTCTGGCTCCCGATTGTCGCCTGGCTGCTGGGCAAGGCCATGGGCCTGGATGACGCCCAGCGTACCGTGCTGCTGATTTTCTCGGCGCTGCCAACGGCCTCGAGCTGCTATGTACTGGCGGTACGAATGGGTTACGACGGCGCCTATGCCGCCGGGCTGGTCACCTTGTCCACCTTGCTGGGCATGGCCAGCCTGCCGTTCGCCCTCGGCGTCCTGGGTGGTTTGTAGTGAAGCGGTCCAACCGTGCGCCGGGCGAACACCGCGCACCCGGCCATGGGTCATCACGGGCCGTCACCGGCCGTCAAGGGTATTGCGCCTGAACCGCGGGCGGCAATGGCGTGTCGATCAGCAGGCAGATGCAGCGCAGGCTGTCCCACAACGGCTGCGTCGCCGGCACCTCGCCTGCGCACACCAGCGCACACCAGGTCTTGACCAGCTGAGGCCGGCGCATCGGAGCCAGCCGGGCCAGCTTGCGCATCGCCGCCGTCAACGCGGCCAGTGAAGGTGCGGCGTCGGCGCCCGACGACGCCGGCGCCAGATCCAGCCCCAAGCGGGCTGCGTCGCGCCACTGCCGGGCCAGTGCCGCCGCAGCACCGCCATGGTTGTCGCGGTGTTGCCAGGCCAGCGCCGCGCTGACGACATCGATGGCGGTGGCACAGGACTGCAGCGTCCGCACATCGGTTTCGCGCAGCATGCTTTCGTGCGCCAGGTCCAGCACATGGTCGAGCAGCAGGCAACGCCACAACTCGAGCAGGCTCAGCCGCCCGTCGGCCATGACGATGCGGTGGGCATTGAACCGCAATTCCTTGCGTTCGGCCAGTGGCAGGGCCAAACACCGCGTCAGCAGGCGTTCGAGCCCAAGCTGGTGGGCCGCTGGCGTCAAGGCCTGGGCCTGGGCCATCAGCCGGTCCCGGCTCTGCGCCCGCAGCTCGCCGAACAGCCGGTGCCAGGTCTGCAATTCCGCGTCATTGCCGGTGCGCACCAGCAACGCCAGTGTGGCTGGCGCCAGATCGAACGGCAAGGCGATCTGCAACAGTTCGTCGACCCAGTTCGAAGGGGGCACCGAAGTGCCCGCCGTAGCTGACGGGGGAGCCAGTACGTCCTCCATTGCGGACCCGGCGGGTGGCACCATGGACGCCCCCGCGGCCGGCGTGCTCCACGGTATCGGCGCACCAATATCGGACGCGCCGCCGACTGAGGCGGTCTCTGCCAGCACCGGACTGGGCAGCGCGGGCATCGGTCGGCCGAAGATGCGCCGAATCCTTTCCGCCAACGGCGGATGGGTGGCCAGCGCGCCACCCCCGATGAAGATGTCGGACGCCAGCAGCATGTGTGAAATCGCCTCGGCTCGCGAACTGCTCACCCGTGGCGCAGCCGGCCCCTGCTGGCCCGCGATCTTGCGCAAGGCGCCGCCGATGCCACCGGGCAGCCGCGTGAACTGTACCGCCGCGGCATCGGCCAGGAATTCGCGCTGGCGTGACACCGCCGCCTTGAGCAACCGCCCAGTCAGCCAGCCGATGCTGCCCACGCCCATCAGGCCCAGGCCGAGCAACACGAACGCGCTGCGACGTCCCCGCGCATCGGTCATGTCGAACAGGTCGCGGCCCAGCATGAACAGCAGTTGCAGGCCCCAGACATAGCCGATCAGCCGCATGTTGAGCCGGGTGTCACCTTGCAGGATGTGGCTGAATTCGTGCGCGACAACGCCTTGCAACTCGTCGCGGGTCAGCCGATCGAGCGCGCCGCGCGTGACGGCAATCACGCTGTCCTGCTGCTCCCAGCCGGCGGCGAAGGCATTGATGCTGTCATCACGCGGCAATACGAAGATCCGCGGTGCCCGCAGCCCCGACGCAATTGCGATTTCCTCTACGGTATTGCGCAGTCGACGCTCGCGTTCATCGCCGGGCACCAGCAGCTCTCGCCCACCGACCATCTGTGCGACATGGGCACCCCCCTTGCGCAACTGCATGGCCTCGAGCCAGCTGCCGCCCAGGATGAATGCGCTCGCCACCACGGTATTGGTCTCGAAGAACCAGCGCGGATAACCGAATACGCCACCGACCTGCAGCTTCCAGAGCAGCGCCAGCACCCCATTGAGCACCGCCACCGTCAGCACCACGGTCAACAGGAACAGCAGCAGCAAGCGCCGCGTGGCGGCATGGGCAAGGTCCTGATGCTCGCGAAACCGCACGGGGGACTCAGGGTTTGCGCATGGAAACCGGTAGCCCGTGTGCCGGCCCGGTGGATCAGAGCCCGACCTGCGGCGCCACGCGCTCGGCCGCCGATTGGGTTGCCTGCAGCATCGCCGCCTCCTTGAACGAGAACATGCCGGCCACGATGCTGGCCGGGAACTGCAGCGCGGCATCGTTGTACTGCAGCACGTTGTCGTTGTAGGCCTGGCGGGCAAAACCGATACGATTCTCGGTCGACGTCAGCTCCTCGGCGAATTCACGCATGTTGCGATCTGCCTTGAGTTCGGGATATGACTCGACCAGCACCATCAGACGGCCCAGCGCACCGGCCAGAGCCACCTCGGCAGCACCCAGCGCGGCAACATTGCCGGCACCCGAAAGGTTGCCGCGCACCTTGCCGGCCGCGACCTGCGCCTGGTTGCGCGCGCTGATCACAGCCTCCAGCGTCTCGCGTTCATGTTGCAGGTACTTGCGCGCGGTCTCGACCAGGTTCGGAATCAGGTCATGCCGGCGTTTGAGCTGCACGTCGATCTGTGCAAAGCCATTGCGGATGGCATTGCGCAGCCGGGTCAGCTTGTTGTAGGTCGCGATGCCCGCCAAGGCGACGAGCGCCAGCAGGATCGGGATGACGAGGCTTGCAGAGATCATGCGCGGGGTCCGCTCCAATGCGTCGATGGCTTGCGCTGGCGGTCAGCGCGGCACGTCGCCGCCAACCAGCGCGATGCGCCGGCGGATCTGCGCCAGTGCCGCGCCGTCACCCGCCTGTTCGGCGCGGTAGGCCAACACGCCCAGCCAGGCCAGCAACGGCCGGCGCCAACCTTGCGAGGACGCCGCATCGATGGCCGACGCGATCGTCAGCGGGTCGGCCAGGCCGCGGCGCATCAGCACCCCCGCTGCGACCAGGCGCGCCAGCGGATCTTGCACGGCCGCAACGGCTGCGCCGCCGGCGCCCGGCTGAGCCAGTGGCCGATGCTGCGCGGGCAACAGCGACGCATCGGACGCCGTCAGCTGCCCCGCCAGATAACGGGCATAGGCACGTTCCGGCGGCGCCGCGTCCTGGGCCAGCGCGTCGTACCCGGTACACGGCTCCAGTACCAGGCTGGCAACGCGTGTCGCACAGCGCACCAATTCGGCCCGCGCCAGCAGATCGGCGCGTCCGGTGCGGGCGATTTCGGCACGCGCACGGGCGAATTCTGTCGCCTCGATGGCACTGTTGCCTGACAGATACGCATCCTGCGCCCGCTCGATCGCGCCCTGGGCATTGAGCTTCCAGTCGGGCGGCGGAGGTGCGCTGGCGCATGCGGCCAGCAGCGTGGCGATCAACAGTGGCAAGCAACGCGACAGGGTTCCGTTCTTCTTCATGGCAGCTTGATCTGGGCGTCGCGGGCAAACGGCCATTTGCGGTTGATCTCGTTGACCAGGTGCTCGACCTTGCGCAAACTGGCCTCAACCTCGGCGCGCAACGCGCCCAGGTCGGTCGTGGCCTCGCGGGTATTGGCACCGATGGCCTGCGCCTCCACCAGCACGGCATCGACCTTCTTCAGACTGTTACGGGCTTCAGCCAGCAGGCCATTGAGCTGCAGCACGGTCGCGCGGGTCTCGCGCACCACGCCGTCGGCACCGAACACCTGCTCGTCGGCACGGGCGATCAGTCCGTCGGCGCGCGCCGCAACGCTGTCGGCCTTGAGCACCAGACCATCGAGCCGGGCCAGCAAGGCATTGCTGCGCTCAAGCGCTTGCGACAGGCGTTTGGCGTCGGCATCGTTGCCCAGCAACACGCCAATCGCGCCCTGTGGCCCATTGAGCTTCTCGGCCGTCCGCTGCAGGTTCGCCAGGCTCTGGTTCAGCGGCGCATCCGGCCCGGTCAGCACGCCGAGGTTGTTGACCAGTTCGCGCACGCTGGCGACCATGCGCGGGATCTCGGCCGCCGCGTCGCCGCGCAAGGCCTTGCGCTCCGCGCCATCGGGCAGGAGAGGATCGGTAAGCACGCCGGTGAAGGCCCGGACCTTGGTGCCGCCAACCAGGCCGCTCTCGATCGTGAAGACGCTCGTTGTGCGCAGCCAGTGCGCATCCGTTTGCGCCACATTGACGATGATGCGGGCATTGCCCTCGGGCGAGAGTTCGATGCGCCCGACCCGTCCGATCGCAAACCCGGAGAAGGTCATGTTCATGCCTACCGAGATGCCTTCGGAGTCGTCGGCAATCAGCACCACCTGCTGCGTGCGCTCGAAAGCGCCACGTGCATACATCAGGTAGACGATGGCACCGGCGACCAGCGCCACCATCACCAGCAGCAGAATTCGGGCCTTCAGTTCCAGGTTTGGAACCGGCGGTGGGGCATCGGGAGTCAGGCTCATGGCACAGGTCGATCAGTAGTAGTTGCCAACCAGCGACAACACCTCGATCAACAGGATCAGCGCAAACAGGCGACCGAGCTGGCCAATCTCGTCGCGCCGCCGCAAGCCGGCCCCGTCACGACGCGGATCCGGTGCCAACGGCAGGATGGCGACCACCAGACTGAAGAAAAACGCCTTCATGCACAGGATGACGGTCGCTGCCGGGTTGAACACCTGACCGACATCATTGGTATAGGCGGCAAACCCCCAATTGGTGAACCCATACAGCGTCAGGTAGGTCATGACCAGTGCCATGATGGCGCTCAACGCCGCCAGCAGCACCACCGCAAACACGCCGCCGAGCACGCGCGGCAGCAATACGTCGCGCGCCGGGTCGCCACCGGCACGCCACAAGGCGTGCAGTTGCCCCTGATCGCGCAATTCGGCGGCCGCTTCGCCGGCCGGCATCGTGAAACGCAAGGCCACGTACAAGGCCACCAACAGGGGCAGCAACTCCAGCACCAGCGTGCGCACCAGCACCGAGAGCGCGTACTGCGGCAAGCCGTAGGACTTTGCGGTCGCCACGACGATACGGATGATCACCAGGCTCAGTACCGCCGACATCCCGACGAAACCGGGCAACAACGGGACGCTGGCGGCATGCAGCTGGAAATACAGTGCCGGGCGCTGGCTGCGCCGGTAACTGGACGGAGACAGCATCAGCACCAGCATCTGCGCGCCGAACTGTGCCACCAGCCACCACCCCCTGAGCCAGCGCACCGGGGTGCGCGTGAGCAGCGCCGGGGCCAGCTGCAGAAACTGGTCGGCACCGGCAGCGGCACCGGCCGCCCCGACCCTGGCGTAACGCGCCAGCACCGGGTCTGGCATGGCGTTGGTTGAAGGCTCGTCCGAAGTCACGCGACCATCCCGGCCAGATCTTGCGTCGTGCGCACCTGCACCCCGTGATCACGCAGCTGCTGCACAAAGGCGCTGGCAGCCGCTTCGAAACCGGCAACCGGGCTCATGCAGTCGCTCAGGAAAACCGTGTTGCGCAAACGCGCGGCATCCATGCCGGCCAGCATGTCCTCCCCAGAGGCCGCCACGCAATGGCTCAGTGCCTCGCCGGCCACCACCAACAGGTCATCGCCGCTGGCCAGGCGCGACAACAACGCAAGGTTGCGCTGGGTGCGCGGATCGTCGGCGCGGGGCACGTCGGCGCGGAATGCACTGTATTGTTCGGTCATCGGGTTGAGCCCCTTGAGCACCTTGTCACAAGTCTGCCCACTGGCCATCTCCCACGCCGCGATGCGCTGCGCCAGCACCGGCGCGATATTGTGTCCCCAGGTGCCGAGCACGCAATGCACCGGCCAGACCACCAGCATGCGTTCACCGCCCGCCTCGAGCGCCTTCAGATACGCCAGCGCCTCGTCGACGTGGCGCATATGACGCGGACGGTATGCGCCCGCTGCCAGCTGCTGCGCGGTGATGCTGGTGAACGGTGCGACCGGAGCGCCCGACGCGTCGAGCCAGAAGCTGGTGCGCTCGATGCCCACGCTTGCATGCGAGTCCAGTGTCAGTACGATTTCGGCTATGTGCGGTGCCACGGCATCGATGAAGCCGGCCAGTCGCGCCATGTCGGCTGCGGCGCCAGGCACCGGCAATGCGGCACCTTCGACGTCCATGAAATCGTTCTGGGGATCGATGACGAGCAGGCGAATGCGTTTCATGCAAGGGGTGACCGGCGCGCCGGAAATGCTTCAGACTGGAACACGGGCTTGATGGTAGCCCAAGGCCCAGGCCACGTGTTCACGCACCAACGCGCTGGGATGGTCGGCCCGATCCTGCAAGGCCAGGACCAGCAACGGATCGTGCGCAGAATACAAGGCATTGCCCAGCGCGACCGCGATATTGCGCAGCCATCGTTCGTGGCCGATGCGCCGGATCGGACTGCCTTCGGTGTACGACAGGAACTGCGCCTCGGTCCAGCCAAACAGCTCCGTCAGCTGGGCGCCGACCAGTCCGCCCCGGGGGTCGAAGTCGGGCAAGGCACTGCGCCGGGCGTACTTGTTCCACGGACAGGCCAACTGGCAATCGTCGCAACCATAAATGCGGTTGCCCATCAACGGACGCAGCTCCAGCGGGATCGCTCCGGCGTGTTCGATCGTCAGGTAAGAGATGCAGCGCCGCGCATCCAGTTGGTAAGGCGCAACAATCGCGCGGGTCGGACATACTTCGATACACGCGTTACAACTCCCGCAGTGCGACGACACCGGCGCAGACTCTGGCAGTTCCAGGTCGAGGAAGATCTCGCCCAGAAAAAACATGGAACCTGCTTCCCGATCCAGCACCAGTGTGTGCTTGCCGCGCCAGCCCTGACCGCTGCGCACGGCCAGTTCCGCCTCGAGCACCGGCGCCGAATCGGTGAACACCCGATAACCCAGCGTTACCACCTCCGCCTGTATGCGATCGGCCAGCTTTTGCAGTCGCTGGCGTAACACCTTGTGGTAGTCACGACCACGCGCATAAAGCGAAACGATGGCTTCCTGCGGTTTGAGCAGCCGCGCAAACTCGATTTCCTGCCATCCTGGCGCAATGGCTGTGCTCAAATAGTCCATGCGGGCGGTAAGCACCGTCACCGTGCCCGGCACGAGCTCCGCCGGACGGGCGCGTTTGAGCCCATGCGAAGCCATATAGGCCATGTCGCCATGAAAACCGTTGTCCAGCCACGACAACAAGCCCTGTTCTGCACCGGATAAATCGATCCGGGAGAAGCCGATTTGCGAGAATCCAAGTTCCTGACCCCATCGCGTAATGCGACCAG
Organism: Burkholderiaceae bacterium; assembly: GCA_039934375.1. Lineage (GTDB taxonomy): Bacteria > Pseudomonadota > Gammaproteobacteria > Burkholderiales > Burkholderiaceae_C > CAISIP01. The sequence continues at coordinate 9,974 of JBDTMH010000061.1, forward strand.
ACAATTGATCTTGATCGACGAGCATGCGGGCGGACTTCATCTGCCCATTGTAAAAAGCCTGGTCTGGCCTGACGAGGCCGCGACCCGTCTGTTTGCCGACAAACTGGCGGCGCAACCCGCATTGACACAATGTTTCGTGGCCCTGCACGGTGAACTCGGCGCCGGCAAGACCAGTTTCGTGCGGTATTTGCTGCAGGCGCTGGGCGTCACCGGGCGCATCAAGAGCCCGACCTATGCGGTGCTTGAGTCGTATGGGCTGCCCGCCGCTACCGCCGAGGAGGGTCCGCTGGAGATCTGGCACTTCGACTTCTACCGCTTCGACGATCCCGACGAATGGGACGACGCGGGCTTTCGCGACATCTTCGCGGGCCCCGGACTCAAGCTCGCCGAGTGGCCCGACAAGGTGGCAACCAAGCTCCCGCGCGCCGATCTCGACCTGCTCATCGCCGTGCAGACCGACGCTGTGCGCCATGTGCATATGGTCGCCCACAGTTCCGTCGGGGCCGCAGTGCTGGAGGGCTTGTCACCATGAAGCGCCGCGACCTGCTGCAGATGGGCAGCCTGGTTCTGCTGCTCGGCACGGCCGAGATCGCGCGCGGCGCGACCATCCTGGCGGTGCGCGTCTGGCCGGGGCCCGACTACTCGCGTGTGACGATCGAATCGGACGCTGCGCTCACGACCAGCCAGCTGTTTGTCGGCAACCCGCCACGCCTGGCGGTCGACATCGAGGGCATCGAACTCAATGCCGCGTTGAAGGAACTGGTCGCCAAAGTCCAGTCCGACGACCCTACGATTGCCGGCATCCGGGTCGGCCAGTTTGCGCCCGGCGTGGTGCGCCTGGTACTCGATCTCAAGCAACCGGCCAAGCCCCAGGTGTTCACGCTGATGCCGGTGGCTGCCTACCAGCACCGGCTGGTACTGGACATGTACCCCAAAGTTGTCGCCGATCCGCTGGAGGCACTGATTGCCGAGCGCATCGGAGACCCGCAGGCGATTGCGCCGCGCGACCTGGCCGCCGTCAGGTCGCCGGCCACGGCCACCGACCCGCTGGGTGAACTGATTGCCCAGCGCGCCAGCGGCAACCCGCTCGGCGCAGCGCCAGCCACTGCGTCCAGACCCGCCACTTCCCCTGCCACGGCGCCCGCCCCAACGGTCCAGGCGTCGACCAACCGACCCGCGGCGCCCGCCATGGACGCCAATGCCCGCACCGACCGATTGATCATCGTCGCGCTCGACCCAGGCCATGGCGGCGAAGACCCCGGCGCCATCGGCCCTGGTGGCACCCGCGAAAAGGACGTGGTGCTGCGTCTGGCCCATCAATTGCGCGAACGCATCGACGGACTGACCGTCGGCGGCAATGCCATGCGCGCCTATCTCACCCGCGATGCCGATTTCTTCGTGCCGTTGCTCGTGCGAGTGCAAAAGGCGCGCCGGGTGCAGGCCGATCTGTTCGTGAGCCTGCATGCCGACGCGTTCTTCACGCCACGGCCGCAGGGCGCCAGCGTTTTCGCGCTGAGTCAGGGCGGCGCATCGAGCAGTGCCGCGCGCTGGATGGCGGACAAGGAGAACAAGGCCGACCTGATAGGCGGCGTCAATGTCGCCTCACGCGACGCCGAGGTGCAACGCGCAATGCTCGACATGAGTACCACCGCGCAGATCAAGGACAGCCTGAAGCTTGGCAGCGCCATGCTGGGCGAGATCGGGCGCGTGGGCAAACTGCACAAGGCGCGGGTCGAACAGGCCAGTTTTGCGGTACTCAAGGCGCCCGACATTCCCAGCGTGTTGGTCGAGGCGGCATTCATCAGCAACCCCGAGGAAGAAGCCCGGCTGAACGACGAGAAATACATCTCTCAGCTCGCCGACGCACTGGTGCGCGGCATCGAGGGCTATTTCTCGCGCAATCCTCCACTGGCGCGCAGCCGGGCAGTTTGAGTTTCTTGGCTGTGGGGCAAGCGGGCTTCGAAGGCGCTCGAGAAATGGCGCGTAGGCAAAGCACGGCGTTGGTGCGTGTCGCGCCGCGTCCGTTGGCCCCAGGACGCTGGCATGCGGCAGGACGACCAATGAGCCGTTGGTGGCGTCGTGTGTACAAGTTCCTTCGCAAACCGCCGAGAAGCAGTGTGATTGGAGTCAGCATAGGGTTTACCCTTTATTGCAGTTAAATCAAGCCTCATCGCTTGTTCGGGCTCGATATATGCTCCAATTGGATTCCAAATAGAATCCAGGTGGATGCAATGGCAAGAAGCAATGTGTTGGACCCCAGACAGCGTTCAGGCGAGACGGAGAAGATGACGGTCAACGTCGGGGTGGTCGATCTTGGCCACGTGGACCTGCTGGTGCAAGAAGGTTTTTATTCGAACCGCTCTGACCTGGTTCGCACTGCGCTGCGCAACCAACTCGCCCTCCATGCCGAAACGGTGAAACAGACCGTGACACGTCGCACGTTGACCGTCGGACTGCAACACTTCAGCCGCGCTGACCTCGAGAACGCGGTGGCGACGGGCCATCGACTCAAGGTGCAGGTCGTCGGGCTCGCGCGCATTGCAGACGATGTGACGCCCGAGTTGGCGCGCGCAGCGATCGAGTCGGTGACCGTTCTTGGCGCGTTCCAGGCCAGTTCTGCGGTGCGGCGGGCCTTGTCCGACCGCATCCTTTGATCCTCTCCCTTCCCGACAAGGCAACACATGAAAACCCCGTTCAACATTCAAGCACCGCCCTTCGACGCCGATGCCATCAACGAAACGATCCAGCGTGCGCTGGCTTGTGCAGGCCTGGACACGCGGTCAGGCCCGATGCGCACCGTGACCGACACCATTCGGCGGGCATTGACTCCGGGCGAGACCGCGTCAACCGAAGACGCCAACGTCGCCTGCGATAGCGCCATCGATGTCGATGCGCGGGTCATCGATGAACCGAGCCTCCGAGACAACGATCCAAAACGCCGACCGCCGATAGCCCGTCGGCAAGCGCCCGGTACCTTCGACACCCACGAATTCAGCAACGGCGCCGGTACACGGGCGTACAAACTCTATGTCCCGGCCCGGACCGGTGACTCACCGCCGTTGGTGTTGATGCTGCACGGCTGTACGCAGTCCGCGGATGACTTCGCAGCGGGCACACGGATGAACCAGCTGGCCGAGCAACATGGCTTTCTGGTGGTCTATCCGGAGCAGGCCACCAGCGCGAATCCATCAAGATGCTGGAACTGGTTCAAGCCGTCCGACCAGGTGCGGGACGCCGGAGAGCCGTCGCTTATCGCCGGGATAGCGTGTGCAGTGGCCGAGCATCACGGCGCCGACACGCGCCGAATTTTTGTCGCTGGATTGTCGGCCGGCGCAGCGATGGCGGTGATACTCGGCGAGACCTATCCGGAGTTGATTGCAGGTGTTGGCGCGCATTCAGGATTGCCGTATGGCTGTGCGCATGACATTCCATCTGCGATGGCTGCGATGAAGGGGGGGCGCAGCGGGCTTGCAGGCATCAGGAACGTGGTTGGCCCCGTGGCAGGCCGAATCAACAAGATTGCGTGCGCCGTGCCGATCATCGTCTTCCACGGCGACCGCGATCACACCGTGCAGCACGCCAACGGTGCCGAAATCGTCCAGCAGGCCGCAAATGCCTATGCGGCAGAGTTTGGCGACGTGACCATGCGCATCAGTACCGAGCGCGGCACGTCCCCGGGCGGGCGACGCTACAGCCGAGCGATGCATGTCGATGCCAAGGGCCAGCCCCAGATAGAGGCCTGGACTGTGCATCAGGCCGGCCACGCATGGTCTGGCGGCTGTCCCAGTGGCACATACACCGATGGCAGCGGCCCGGATGCATCAGCCGAGATGGTGCGCTTCTTCCTTGCCTTGCCTCGCGCAGGCTCCGCATGATGCGGTACGCCGAGAAGCGGCCGCTTTTACGTAGCAGCAGGTACCTTTGGCTTTTACCACCCTGATTGCGCGATGGGCAAGCGCGATTCGCAGGCCGCCAGTTTCCACATGTCGAGGTCCATATGCAAGAGCCATCCGATCCTGTCGTCGTCATCGCTGCAAGTGTGCCGCCGCGCGTCAAGCCATCCGTGTATCCAGAGCCCTTCGCATCGCGAATGTCGGGTAGAGAGAAGCGCGTACTCGGCGATCTGTTTGGTCTGAAGAACTTTGGGGTCAATCTCACTCGCTTGGCGCCCGGTGCGGTTTCGTCGCTCCGTCACGCCCATACCAAACAAGACGAGTTCATCTACATCTTGCAGGGCCGTCCAACGCTACACACGGATGAAGGTAAAACACAGCTCACTGCAGGCATGTGTGCTGGCTTCAAGGCAGCGACGGGAAACGGGCATCGCTTGCTGAACGAGACGTCCGATGAAGTGGTCTACCTCGAAGTCGGAGATCGAACGCCCGGCGATGAGGGCATGTACCCGGACGACGATCTACAGGCATCACTTGTTGACGGAACGTGGCAGTTTCAACACAAGGATGGCAAGCCGTACTGAGCCCTACCCGGCAGCCGACGGCCGTGCTGCCTTGCGCTTGGCCCGCCAGGCGCCCAGCAATACGAACAAACCAGGCACGAAGATCATGGCCCAGATGAACTTGTCCAGATGGGTCTTGACGAACGGGATGTTGCCGAACAGATAGCCGATGGCGACGACGCCGATCACCCATATCATGGCCCCGACCAAGTTGAACAATGTGAACTTGGACCGGGTCATGTCGGCCACGCCGGCGACAAACGGTGCAAAGGTGCGCACGAAGGGCAGGAATCGGGCCGTGATGATGGTGACGCCGCCATAACGTTCATAGAACGCGTGGGCCTGGTCGAACGCGCGCTTGTTGAAGAAGCGCGAGTTTTCCCACTGGAACACCTTGGGTCCGAAATAGCGTCCGATGCTGAAGTTGCACTGGTCACCCAGCACCGCCGCCAGCGCCAGCAGCGGCACGGCGATCGCCACGTCCATCAACCCGGCGCCGCACATGGCACCGACGACGAACAGCAGTGAATCGCCCGGCAGGAACGGCATCACGACCAGCCCGGTCTCGACGAAGATGATCAGGAACAGCAGCGCATAGACCCAGGCGCCGTAGTTCTGCACGAAGGCCTCCAGGTACTTGTCGACATGCAAAATGAAATCGAGGATGAAGGCAACTAGTTCCATGGCGCAGGATTATCGCCGCCGCCTGCGAGAGCCTGGCAGCGCGACCTAAAATGGCCAGGTGAACGCCATCCTCGCCCCTGCCCCGCGCCGCGCCATCCGGGAATTGCCGGACGAACTGATCAGCCAGATCGCCGCCGGCGAGGTGGTCGAGCGACCGGCCTCGGTGGTGCGCGAGCTGATCGACAACGCGCTCGATGCTGGCGCAACGCAGATCACGGTACGCCTGCTCGCTGGCGGGGTCCGCCTGATTGCCGTCGAGGACGATGGCATCGGCATCGTGCGCGAAGAGCTGCCGATGGCACTCAAACGCCATGCCACCAGCAAGATCCGCAACCTGCAGGAACTCGAGTCAGTGGGCAGTTTCGGCTTTCGCGGCGAGGCATTGGCCGCCATCAATGCGATTGCCGACTGTGTCGTGTCATCGCGCGCCAGTGGCGCAGCCCATGCCTTTGCACTGGATGGCCAAAGCGGCGAACTGCGCCCGGTGGCGCGCGCCACCGGCACCACTGTCGAAGTCAAGGAGCTGTTTTTCAGCACGCCGGCGCGGCGCAAGTTCCTCAAGACCGACGCCACCGAGCTGGCGCATTGCCTCGAGGCAGTGCGCCGCCCGGCGCTGGCGCGGCCCGATGTGGGTTTTGCGCTCTGGCATGAAGGCCGGCTGGTGCAACAGTGGCGCGCGCAGACGAAAAGCTCCTCCACGACCCATCCCACGACGTTCGACCAGCGTGTGGGCGACGTGCTCGGCTCGGAATTCATTGATCGCTCGGTGACACTGGATGCTGGCGACTCGCGGTCGGACGCATCGCCGCAGCGGCGCGACAACCGGCAGTCGGTGCGGGTGCGCGGGCGTGTCGGCATACCGGACGCGGCCCGTGCCCGCGCCGACCAGCAGTTTTGTTATGTCAATGGCCGCTTCGTGCGCGACAAGGTGCTGACCCACGCGGTGCGCAGCGCCTACGAAGACGTGCTGCACGGACACCGCCAGCCGGTGTACGTGTTGTACCTGGAGATCGATCCGACCCGGGTCGATGTCAACGTGCACCCGACCAAGATCGAGGTGCGCTTTCGCGACAGCCGCGAAGTGCACCAGGCGGTGCGCCATGCGGTACAGGACGCGCTGGCACAGCCGCGTGCCGGTAGCGCCGACGCCACAGGCCTGGCGCATCCACAAACTCCACGACCGGTTGCCGACGCGGAGCGCGCGGGTGCGAACCCCGCCTGGACCCAGCCGGCGATGCGCTTCGCCCCGGCCAATGCCGGGCACCGGGTCTCCGACTTCGAAGCGCTGTGGCCGGTGCGGCGCACCGACGCCACCGCTGCGCCGGGGCAAACACAAGACACACACGCGGCCTACGACGCGGCGCCAGCGTCATCGGGCGTGGCCGCCATCGGGACCATCGGCACCGCCATGCCTGCCGATGCCAGCGCAGCGGACCGATCCGATCTGCCGGACGGCGACTGGCCGCTGGGACGGTCCATTGCGCAACTGCAAGGCATCTACATCCTGGCTGAGAACAGCCAGGGCCTGGTCATCGTCGACATGCATGCGGCACATGAACGCATCGTCTATGAACGCATGAAATCGCAAATGGGAACGCAGGCGCATGGCGCCGCCTTGCCCAGTCAGCCATTGCTGATTCCAGCCACCTTTTCGGCCACCGCACTCGAACATGCCACCGCCGAGGACCATGCAGCGGCCCTGCACACGCTGGGGCTGGAGATCACCGCCTTGTCGGCCAGCACACTGGCCGTGCGCGCCGTGCCCAGCACGCTGGCCCAGGGGGATGCGACCGCTCTGGCGCGCAGCGTGCTCGCGGAACTGGCCCAGCACGACGCCAGCACCATCGTGCAACGCGCACGCGACGAGATTTTGGCGACCATGGCCTGCCATGGTGCCGTGCGTGCCAACCGGCGCCTGACGCTGCACGAGATGGACGCCTTGCTGCGCCAGATGGAAGAAACCGAGCGATCCGATCAGTGCAACCACGGTCGCCCGACCTGGCGCCAGATCACGGTGCGCGACCTCGACAAGCTGTTTCTGCGCGGACGCTGACCCGCACACGCCACCCGTCGCGCCTCAGCCCGACTGGCGAGCGAACACCAGCAGCAGATTGTTGGCCGGCATGGCATGGCGCTGCACCAGCTTGAGGCCCACCTGGGCCGCCTGCGCCTGCACGTCGTGGACCGCGCGCAGTCCCCAGGCAGAATTGCGCGCGCGCAGGTCGCGATCGAACGCCAGGTTCCCCTCTGACGTCGGCACATCGGTTTCCAGAAAAGGGCCGTACACCACCAGCCGCGCATTTTTGGCCAGGTAGCGGGCGCTGCCCTGCATCAGGCCGGCACAACAGGACCAGGGTGCGATGTGCAGCATGTTGGCGCAATAGATAAGGTCGAACCGCCCATCGGCGAATTGGGCGCCCTGTGATGGCCACGCGGCATCACAGACGTCGATGCGCACCGGCGTCGGTGGATCGGCCTGCGCGCCCTGCGCCAGCCACTGCGCGATGCCGGGCAGCGCTGCAGCGTCGAAATCCGATGTCTGCCAGTGCCACTGCGGCAGGCCTGCCGTGAACCAGGCCGCGTGCTGGCCGGTGCCCGACGCGATCTCCAGCGCGCGGCCGACGCGCGGCAGCAGCTGCCGCAGTATCGGCAAAATGGCTTGCTTGTTGCGATCGGCGGATGGGCTGAATGGGGGAGAGGTCATGGCAGGCGCAAACAGGACCCGACACCGGGCAGCGCCATTGTCGCCGCAGGCGCGGCCATCAGGCCGGTCGCACCATCTGCTACGCTCGTTGCACATGCCTTTGCCACCCCCACCATCGTTCCCCGTGGCAAGATCCACCGCCAGACCCATGACAGCCGGCGTCGTGGTGCTGATACTGGCCGCCTTGCTTGGCGTTCAGCCGATCACGACCGACCTGTACCTGCCGGCGCTACCGGCCCTGACCGAGGGCTTTGGCGCCAACATGGCGCAGGCCCAGCTCACCTTGACGGCGCTGCTGCTGGCGTTCGGCCTGTCGCAACTGGTCTGGGGTCCGTTGTCGGACCGCTTCGGTCGCCGTCCGGTGTTGCTGGTCGGCCTTTCCATCTATATCGTTGCCGCCGTCGGCTCGACGATGGCGCCCAGCATGGATCTGCTGGTGATCTGGCGCACGGTGCAAGGCATTGCCATGGGCGCCGGTGTCATGGGTGCCCGGGCCATCATCCGCGACCTGTACGACCCGGCCGAGGGCGCACAGGTGATGTCCAAGGCCTTGTCCGGCGTGGGCCTGGTAGCCTGCCTGAGTGCCCCGGTCGGCGGCCTGTTGTCCGACTGGTTCAACTGGCGTGTCGCCTTGCTGGCGCCAGCGGTTTTCGGCGCCGCCTCGCTGGCACTGGTGGCCACGCGATTCCGCGAGTCGCTGGTGCAAGTCAAACCCCGTGCCCTGGCTCCGCTGGAGCTGGCACGCAGCTGGCGGCATATTGCACGCAACCCGACCTTCATCGCCTACAGCAGCCTGGCGGCGGCCTCCTATGGCGGCCTGTTCACGTTCCTGGCCGCGTCCTCGTTCGTGTTCATCCAGGTGCTGTCGCTGAGCAAGACCCAGTACGGCATGCTGATGTTCACGATGTCGCTGAGTTACCTTGCCGGCACGTTCCTGTGCCGCAGCCTGCTGGCACGGCTAGGCGTGCGCCGTGCGATTGCGGTTGCCAGCGCCATCACGCTGACCAGCGGCACGATGAGCGGATTGTTCGCGCTGGCCGGCTGGAGCAGCGGCCCGCATGGCGCCTGGTTCATCATCGTGCCGTTCTACCTGTACATGCTGGCACACGGCGTGCACCAGCCGTGCAGCCAGAGCGGTGCTGTCGGCCCTTTTCCGCGCATCGCGGGTACGGCATCGGCACTCAATGGCTTTGTCATGATGATCGCGGCGTTTGCCATGGGCGGCTGGCTCGGCTGGCGCATGGATGGCACGGTCTTCCCACTGGCCAACGGCCTGTGGTTCTGGAGTGTCGTCATTGCGGCCATAGGGTGGACCCTGGTGCAGAAACACGGGGTCCCGAAGCCGGACCCACTCGACCGTGACTGACGCCACACCCTGGTGCCTGGCGCTGGCTGGACCCACCGCCGGCGGCAAGACGGCGGCCGCACTGGCGTTGGCGGAGCAGCTGCCGCTGGAGGTCATCAGCGTGGACTCCGCGCTGGTTTACCGTGGCATGGATATCGGTACCGCCAAACCATCGCGCGACGAACGCGCGGCCGTGGCGCACCACCTGATCGATATCCGCGACCCGCTGCAGGCCTACAACGCGGCCGAATTTGCCCGTGACGCCGCGCAACTGGTCGATGCCATCAACCGGCGCGGCCACCTGGCACTGTTCGTCGGTGGCACGATGCTGTATTTCAAGGCACTGATCGACGGCCTGCACACCATGCCAGGGCGCGATGCCGCCGTTCGAGCATCGATCGATCAGCAGGCCGCCGTCGACGGCTGGCCGGCCTTGCATGCCGAACTCGCGCGGGTCGACCCCGCGACTGCGGCACGCCTGGCGCCAAACGACAGCCAGCGCGTGCAGCGCGCACTGGAGGTATTTCGCATGACCGGGCGGCCGATCAGCCAATGGCATGGCGACAGCAAACCCGGCGCGGTTGTCTCGCGCTTTGCCCGCATGCCGCTGCTGTCGCTTGAGCCGCGCCAACGCAGCTGGCTGCACGCGCGCATCGAGCAGCGGCTCGACACGATGCTTGCACAGGGCTTCATGGACGAGGTGCAGGCACTGCGTGCGCGTGGCGACCTGCACCCGAATCTGCCGTCGATGCGCTGCGTCGGTTACCGCCAGGCCTGGGAGGCGCTGGACAACGGTGACACGCAGGCACAGTGGCGCGAACGCAGCATCATCGCCACGCGACAACTGGCCAAGCGCCAGTTGACCTGGCTGCGCAGCATGCCCGCGCGCCACGTGATTGCCTGTGACGAAGGCGCGGTATTCGAGCAGGTGCTGGCCAGCGGAAAGGCGCTGGCAGGGGCGCGGCCATGAGACGCAGGGCCGTTCCCAAGACGAATACCGCAGCGC
>JBDTMH010000062.1:0-20008 GCA_039934375.1 Burkholderiaceae bacterium
CTTTCGGGCTTTTTGCCTGGAAGGTGGTTGCCATGGGTCGTAGGAGATTCGAAATTTTTCAGTACCGTCAAGTGCTCGTGCGCCGTCGCGCGGGCGACTCCGTACGCGAGTTGGCGCGCTTGGCCGACGTCAACTATTTCTGACCGCCACCTCTCAGGCCGCTGCCTCAAGACTCGGCGCGCTCAAGGACGCCGGGCATCGCCTGCACTTCGACGGCACCAGACTCTGCAATCGCCAGCTTGCCGCGTATGGTCAGATCACTGATGAAATGGAACTGGTCGCGCATATCGAAGGGGTAGGCCTTGAGCTTGTAGTGCGTACCCAGCGGCGTATCGGCCAGCATCACGACCACCGGCTTGTCGTATTCGAGGTAGGCGCTGCTCAACGCGACGTCACACAACGCGACGCGTACGCGGCCTGCATTGTGGTCGGGCCGCAGGTAGAACGAGGCGACGCACATCAGTGTGTTCGCCCCGTCGTTCGAGTTGGCGATATTGTTCTGCCAGATCTTTTCGTGGGGCACATGGACGATGTCATCGGCCGGTGTGCAGATCTCGATCGCGCGCATCCCGACTGATCGCACCTCGCCGTAGTCGCCTCCGATGCGCACCCAGTCGCCCGGGCGGTAGGGTCGCTCGACGATCGCGACGACGCCAGCGATCAGGCTGCTGACGTAGTCCTTGAACGCGAAGCCGATCGCAACGCCAAGGGCGCCGGCGATGACCAGGAAGTTCTGCAGCGTGATGTTGAAGACAATCGGGATCACCCACATGATGGCAACCACAAGCAGCACCAGCCGGATGATCGGCACCGCGCCGAGCAGGTACAGCCGCAGTTGACTCGGGCCGCGCTCGGCCAGGAACGGCAGCAGCTTGCGCGCAAGCAGGATAACGAGCCAGGTTCCCAGCAGGATCAGCCCGATCTTCGTGAAGCTGATGTCCTGCAGGTCGTTGATCAGCTGCGCCGCTTTTTGCTGGCCTTGTTCTGCTGATGCCATTTCACATTGCTCCGGTTGGGAAGCCCGCGGCCGACAGAGCCTTGCGGACAGCCGGATAGGCTGTCGGCCTGACGCGATAGCGGCCGCTATCTTGTTCGCGTTGCAGGTGGCCAGAGCTCACCAACGCCGCGAGCATATCGGGTTCGCCGGTCGTCGGCAGCACAGCGTCGACCTCAGCCGGCGTCAGCGCGCCGTGGATGAGCAGCGCCTGCAGCACCAGCTCGCACCTGTCCTCGTGCGATGGTGGTAGCTTGACGTCGTCGCCGCTGACAACCCAGACCGTGCGTGCATCCCCGGCGGTCGCTCCTGTTGCGCGATCCGACAGCGGCTCCTCGCCGGTGCTGACGTTCAGACTGGCACGCCACAAATGCCACGCGACCCACGGGACGCCGCCACTGCGCGCGGCGAGCTGCCGCAGGTGAGCATTGCGCGGCTCGCCATCGTCGTCGCACGCGAGCACGTCGTGGCCGTTACCCGCCAGCCTGAATGTCGCAGTGATGCCGTCGCTGTCGCGTGCCAGTGAGGCGAACCAGTCGCGCAGCCGCCGCGCGTCAAAGGGCTCGAAAGTCTGCGGACGGGGCAAGGACAGGTCGGCACCCGCGCCCTTGACGAGGAAGCGCCAGGCCCAGCTGTCGCAGCCGACCAGGCAGCGGCGCTCTGTGCAGGCCAGCCGCGACAGCAGCGAGCGCACCGCGTGCAGCCCGTTGCGCTCACGCAGGAACCAGTGCTCCAGCCGCGGGATCACCAGCAGCCCGTCACCGTTCAGGTCGGGTCGGTTGCCTTTGGCTGCCGGACCGATCACGTCAATGCGGTCCGGTTCGCTCAGCAACTCATGGCCGCGCGTTCGCGCCCAGGTCGCGAGCGTTCCGGTCGTGTCGCACGGCGGCACGACGATGGTCCGTAGCCTGGGTTGTGCGTCAGCATCATGCGACCACGCGCCGAATTGTTTGTCCAAGGCCTGCAGCAGCGGGCCGCAATCCGGTGTGTCGGCAATATCATTGATCACGGCCAGCGACGCCCGTTCGAGACCCGAGTGCTGCAGCAGCGGGTCTTCGGCGCCGAACATTCGTTGCTTCAGCCGGGTCCAGGTCACACGCAGGACGTGCTCTGTCGGCATTGTCGGCGCTGTGTAGTCGCCAAGCGCTATCAGTTCGGGCAGGTTCACGGTGTCCTTGGCATCGTCCATACCGGGGTGCCGGCACAGGGTAATTTGAAGGTGATGCTACCGCACTGGACCCATAAGCCGGACCCGCTACAAGCGGGAGAACCGAAAGACAGGATTCAAAGATGCCTTCTCTGTCCAGCCTCAGGAAGCCTTTGGCACGTGGCCGCGCGCCGGTGCCGGCGGTCTACGCGTTTGCGTTGGACCTGATTTTTGAAGCTGCCTGAAGGCTACGAAACAAGTCCCGCGCTTGGTGCAATCGATTCAGCGCTTCCAGAATCAACAATCGAAACCGCGTCGCCTGCGACGATCTCGCCCGACTGCAGCACTTCGCAATAGATGCCGAAGTGGCGCTCGAACCGCAGGGCGAGTGTGCGCAGCACGTTCATGTCGTGTGGCAGCCCATGCTGCTGCAGCGTCGTGAACGCGCAGCGCCCGCATGGCCGCACACCCCGCAGGACCGCGCCGCCTATGTGAATCTCTTTGCCGATCCAGCCATACTCGGGTATGCCGGCTGCGTTTTCAGGAAAATCCACCAGCAAGTTGGGCCGGAAGCGGCGTGCGTCCAGCACGCTCCCAGGTAGCGCGGACTGAAGTGCGCGCAGTGCCGCGGTTGTCAACAGGTGAATGGCGCTGCGCTTGTAACTGGGCTGCGGGCCGTCTGCGTCCGGTGCCGCGTAGCGCCGCAGGACAGCGTCAAAGCCCAGCAATTCATTCAGTTCCTGCTGGCATTGCGCTTGCGTCGGGTCGCCCCAATTTTCATTGTCTGTCGAGACCTCGATGGCGCCGGAATCGCCGATGCGCGACCAGGCTTGCGGCATCGCCTCGCACCATTTCGACTTGCTAGGGTCGGCAATCTCTCCGCTCGCGGCGTTGAAAACGCCCCAGCCACGGTCGCCCGGCATGCCGGTGGCATCAACCCGTGCGCTGGCCAGGCGCTCGCCGGCCATCGAGCTGACGGGATAACGCCACATCTCGACAATTCGCCCATCACACGAGGCAGGGGCAGCCGTCACGCGTCGAACACCTGCACAACATGTCCCGGCGCAACCTCGCGGTACAGGCGTGGTTTGGGCACGTAATTGGCCGCATGTATGGGGCTTGGCACTTCGGTGATCGAGAGCCCGCGTCGGACCGCGCGCCGCCCCGGATCAGGCACGGGCACTGCCGCGATCAGCCGTTTGGTGTAGGGATGCTGTGGATTCTCGATGATGGCAGCCCTCGGCCCGATCTCGACAATCTCGCCCAGATACATCACCGCCACCCGGTGGCTGACGCGCTCGACTACGGCGATGTCGTGTGAGATGAACAGATACGCCAGGCCCATCTCGGCCTGCAGGTCCATCATCAGGTTGATGACCTGTGCCTTGATCGAGACGTCCAGCGCTGACACCGCTTCATCGGCCACCAGCAACCGGGGTTCCAGCGCCAGTGCGCGCGCGATGGACAGGCGCTGGCGCTGACCGCCAGAAAATTCATGCGGAAAGCGGCTCGCCATGTCGGGGGACAAGCCGACCTTGCGCAATAGTTCGCTGACCCGTTCACGCGCTTGCGCCCGATCAAGCAGGCCATGCACCACCATCGGCTCCGCGATCGCGCCGCCTACGGTCTTGCGCGGATTGAGGCTGGCAAACGGGTCTTGAAAAATCATCTGCATGTGTCGCCGCGCAGCGCGCAGGCCCACGGGGTCGAGCGCACGCACGTCCTGGCCTTCAAACAACACGCTACCGGAATGGGGCTCGACCAGGCGCAGGATAGAGCGCCCGGTGGTCGATTTGCCGCAGCCGCTTTCTCCCACCAATGCCAGCGTTTCGCCCGCGTGCAGCGAGAACGAGACATTTTCGACCGCGTGCACACGCGCACTGATTCGGCCGAACACGCCCGAGCGGATGTCAAAGCGCGTCACGAGGTTGGCTACCTCCAGCACCGGTCGTTCGGTCACGGCTGCGGTGGATAGGGTTTCGGGCACTACCTCACGCGTGCCGGTGACGGGGTCGACGATCGCAAAACGCTGCGGGTCTGGGCGGCCCTTCATCGAACCCAGGCGCGGAACCGCCGCCAGCAGCGCGCGCGTATACGGTTCGCGCGGCAATTCGAAAAGCGCCGGCGTGGTGGCCTGCTCAACCGCCTTGCCGGCCAGCATCACCACCGTGCGGTCGGCAATTTCGGCAACCACGCCCATGTCATGCGTGATGAAAGCCACCGACATGCCTTCCTCGTCCTGCAACAGTTTGATCAGTTCGAGGATTTCGGCCTGGATCGTGACGTCCAGCGCAGTGGTCGGCTCATCGGCGATCAGCAGCTTGGGTTTGCAGGCCAATGCCATGGCGATCATCACGCGCTGGCGCATGCCGCCCGAGAGCCGGTGCGGATATTCGTTCAGGCGCGAGGCGGCGGAGGGAATGCGCACGCGCTCCAGAATGCGCAGAGTTTCGGCCTTGGCCTGGGTGCGGTCCAGGTTGCGGTGGTAGATCAGGGCTTCGGCAATCTGGAACCCGAGCGTCAGCACCGGGTTGAGGCTGGTCATGGGCTCCTGGAAGATCATCGAAATCAGGTTGCCACGCACATGACGCATTTCGCTTTCGGGCAACTTGAGCAGATCGCGCCCCTCCAGCAGGATCTCTCCCGTGGCACGGCTATTGGCTGGCGGCAACAGCCCCATGATGGACAGCGCCGTGACACTCTTGCCCGAGCCGGATTCGCCAACTATCGCGACCGTCTCGCGCGGACCGATCTCGAACGAAATGTCCTTCACGACCGGGCTCCAGACGCCATCGACGCGGAACGCTGTGCTCAAATTGCGCACCTCGAGCACCGGTACTGGCACGGGCACGGGCACAGGCGCGGCTCTCGTCGCCGTCACGTTTCGCCCTTCAGCTTGGGGTCGATGGCGTCGCGCAGCCCATCACCCAGCAGATTGAGCGCAAAGATCAGGATCAGGATGGCTATGCTGGGCACCAGCGCGAGCGAATAACTGTCCAGAATATTCTCGAAGCCTTCGCGGATCATGCCGCCCCAGGTCGCGATCGGTGGCTTGACTCCCAGCCCCACGAACGCCAGCGAAGCCTCGGTGCGAATCGCGTTGGCCAGCCACAGCGAGCCCATCACCAGGATCTCGGGCAAGATGTTGGGCAGGATATGGCCACTCAGGATGCGCGTGTCGGAGTAACCCAGCGCGCGCCCGGCTTCCACGAACTCGCGTCCCTTGATGGCGATGGTGGGCGCTCGGGCAATACGCGCGAACGGCGGGATCGAGGTCAGCGCGATGGCGATGATGATATTGGTCATCGAGGGGCCCAGCATCGCCACCACGATCAGCCCCAGGATCAGCGATGGGAAGGCCAGCAGCACGTCCATCGCCTGCATCGTGACAGTATCGAAGCGCCCACCGCGCCAACCAGCCATCATGCCGATCACGGTACCGATCAGCATTGCGGCAAGCGTGGAAACGAAGCCAATGACGAGTGAAATACGTGCGCCATATAGCAGGCGCGACAAGGTATCGCGACCGAAGCTGTCGGTGCCGAGCCAATGCGCAAGCGTCGGCGGCTGCAGCTTTTCCATGATGTTCTGCTCGTTCGGATCGAATGGCGCCAGCAGCGGCGCGAAGACCGCCGCGAGGATGACGATCAGAAGCAGCACCAGTCCGAACCAGGAAGTCTTGTTGGTGTTAAAGGCCTTGATCGTGGCGGCCGCGAAGTAGGCCAGCGGTGCCGGCGCAGCCGAAGTTGTAACGGTGCTCATGTTGCCCCCACGGTCGCCCACTTTGTGTGAGTCCCTGCCCCCCGAGGGAACTTTGCGCCTTGGGGTGGTCCGGCGGTGCTCATTGCAACTTCACTCTCGGGTCGGCCAAGCCGTAAACCAGGTCGGTCAGCAGATTCACGAGCACCACGATCATCGTGTAGATCACCATCATGCCTTGCAGCATCGGGTAGTCGCGCTGGTTCAATGAGCCTATCAGCAATTTGCCCAGGCCCGGACGGCTGAAGACGATTTCAGTCAGCACCGAATTGCCAATCAGAATACCCAGATAGAGGCCGACCACGGTGATGATAGGAATCAGCGCGTTTCGCAAACTGTGGCGCCAGATCACCACGCTCCACGGCACACCCTTGGCTCGGGCAGTGCGCACATAGTCTTCCGAAAGGACTTCGAGCATGGCCGAGCGCGTGACGCGCGTCACATAGGCGGCCGCGGTCAGCCCGAGACTGATCGCCGGCAAGGTGATCGACTGGTACCAGGCACTGAGGCTGCCCGAGCGCGCGCTGATGACCGGAAACCACGGCAAAGCAATCGCGAACACCAACAGCAGGATGATGGCTGAGACAAAAGCCGGAAACGACAAGCCGAGCAACGAGGAAATACGCACCGCATAATCGATGAAGCGGTTGCGATGGATTGCGGCATATACGCCAGCCGGGACACCGATGACAACGCCCAGGATCATCGCCGCCACGGTCAGTTCAAGGGTCCAGGGCAACACGTCGAGCACGGTCTTGATGACCGGCTGACCCGTCACCATCGAGACGCCCCAGTCGCCGCGCAGCGCGCCGGACAGGAATACGGCGTACTGCTCCATGATGGGCAAATCAAGGCCGAGGCGTACACGCAGCGCGACGATCGCCTCGCGGCTGGCCTGGTCGCCAAGAATGACCTGGGCCGGATCGCCAGGCACGATGCGCACCACAATAAACACCAGAGTCAGAACTGCGAACAGCGTCACGACCGCGAAACCCAGCCGGCGAATCAGGAAGGCGGTCATGATGCAGATTCCGCCGACCTGCAAGGCCACTTTTCCCGTGCGCGGGCGGGAGGCAAAAAGATGGCCTCCACGCGGCCCAACCTGACCGGCGTCACTTCGTGAAGTGGGCTTTTTCGGTGATCGGTGGCGCCAAGTTGAGGGAGCCGGTGATCTCGTAGCCGAGGTCAAGCGTGTCTTTCCAGGCCCAGAGTGCATATTGCTCGTAGACCGGAATGCCGCACACCGCCTTGATGATCTTTTCCTGGGCCGTTTTCCACATTTGCATTTGCTTGACAGGATCGGACTCTATCCGAGCTCCCTGGATCTCGGCGTCGGCCACGTTGCAGTGGCTGAAATTGGTGACCGCCGTTGGGCTGCCGACGGTCGACTTCGAGTCGAAGAATTGCGTCAGGTAAACGTCTGCCACCGGGAAGCGTGCTGCCTGGTAATGCACGATGGGCGACAGGTCCTTTCGGATTTGCGCGTGAAAGGTCGCATGCTCAACCAGTTCGATTTCAAGATTGATGCCAGCCTTCTTCAGTTGCGCCTGGATCGCCTCGATAAAGGTCTGCATGCCCGTCAAGGTCGTGTGGATGGTCTTGATCGTGATGCCGTTGGGGTAGCCGGCCTCGGCCAGCAATGCCTTGGCCTTGGCCAGGTCGTAGGGGAACAGGGGCGCCTTTTCGTCGGTACCCAGATAACCCGATGGCACCACCGATACCGCCTCGCGCGATGTGCCCGCGCCCTTGAATGCGACGATGGCCTTGCGGTCAATCGCGTAAGCGATGGCCTGACGAACCCGGATATCGTCCAGCGGCTTTACGGTGATATTGAGCGACAGCATCGACAACTCACCCGGCTGCATGGCCGTGACCTTGACACCCGGCAGCTTGACCGTGCGGTCATACCAGGTCTGGTCCTGCTTGCCGTAGATCATGTCGAGTTCGCCCGCCTGAAACGCCAGGTCGCGGGCCGAATCGGCCGGGATGTAGCGGAACGTGATGTTCTCGAGAATCGGCGCGCCGCGGAAGTACTGTTTGTTGGCAACCAGCTTGACGAATTGCTGCGGCTGGTACTCGGAGAACATGAACGGGCCGGTGCCAATGGGCTTCTTGCCAAAGTTTTCGCCCATCTCTTCGGCGGCCTTCTTGCAGACCATGTTGCCGCCGTTGATGTTGGCGACGTAGCCGATGAACCCGGCCACCGGATTCTTCAGCTTGATCCGCAGCGTCGATTTGTTGAGCGCTTCCACACTGTCGATGGCGGAGAAGTCGTTGGAATAGGAAGATGTCGCCTTGTTGCCGGCGCGCTTGAGCGAATACGCGGCATCATCGGCGGTGAATTCGCCGTACCCATGGTGGCATTGAACGCCAGGGCGGATCTTGAAGGTCCACTCGGTGCCGGCGGGGTTGGACGTCCAGCTTTCGGCCAGATCGGGCTCGATGAATTCGGGACTGATCTTGCCGGGCCGGATCCGCACCAGGCCATTGAAAACCCAGCTGAGCAGTCCTTTGTCGGGAGTTGTGGAAGCAATGTGCGGATCGAGTTTGCCCGCATCCGCCGAACCCATCCCGACGACCAGTGTTTTTTTCTGGGCGAAGGCCAGTGGCGTGCACAGCAGCGTTGCGCACAGTACGGCAAAAGCAAACTTCTTCATTGTTGGGGCTCCCTATGTTGAGGTTACTATTCTCATGTCCCCCGCTCGGGACGTAAACCCAAATCCGTAGGGGCTTTCCCGTAGTGAACAACGTCCTTCCCCCCCATTCATCCCCTTCCCATGAACCCTATTGGTGGGATGCCGCGCCACGCGAAGCACCACGCGATGTCGTACTGCCAAAGCATTGTGACGTCGCGGTCATCGGTGCCGGTTACGCGGGGCTGTCGGCCGCCTTGACGCTCGCGCGTGCGGGACGTACGGTGGTCGTGCTCGAAGCTGGCGCACCAGGCCAGGGTGCATCGAGCCGCTCGGGCGGCATGATCGGCCATGGGCATCGGCTTTCTTATGCCCGCCTGATCGAGGTCTATGGATCTGAGAAAGCGAAGGCGCTGATCCGCGAGGGCATGTCGTCGCTGGAATTCGCGAAGGCACTGATCACGCGCGAAAAGATCGACGCCGGGCTGCAGCTATGCGGCCGTATGCGAGGCGCGTGGACCGACGCTGATTTTGCCGTCATGGGCCACGACGCCGCCGCGCTGAAACGCGACCTTGGCATGCCGGTGGAGGTACTGAGCCGGGCCGACGTCAGCCGCGAGATGGCGGCCGACTGCTACAAGGGCGGTTTGCTGTTTCAGGCCCATGGCGGTGTACACCCGGCGCTGTTTCAGCAAGGCTTGCTGCAAACTGCACGCGCAGCCGGCGCCGTGGTGGCGGGCGCCACGCCGGCAACCGCGGTGCAACGCGAGGCCCACGGATTTGTCGTGCAGACGCCCCGTGGCAGTGTTGCTGCTGACCACGTGGTAGCCACCACCAACGGCTATACGGGCAGCACCACCGCGGCGTTGGCGCGCCGTCTGGTGCCGATGCCGAGTTTTCTGATTGCGACCGAGCCGCTGGGCGTGGAGCGCGTACGCAGCCTGATTCCGAACGGCCGCATGATTGTCGAGACGCGCGAGAAGCATCTGTACTATCGCCCTTCACCGGACGGAACGCGCATCGTACTGGGCGGGCGGGCGGCCTTGCACCCGATTGCGCTGGACCTGGCGGCCGAACGTCTGATGCATGAACTGCGCGCTATTTTTCCCGCGCTGAGCGATGTCCGTGTCAGCCATGTCTGGACCGGCAACGTGGCCATGACACGCAGCGATCTGCCCGGAATCGGCCAGCGCGACGGCATCTGGTACGCGCTGGGTTGCAACGGGTCGGGCGTGGCATTGATGCCGTATCTGGGCCACAAGCTGGCCCTGAAAATATTGGGTCAGCCGGATGGGAAAACCGCTTTCGACGACATCCCTTTTACCGCCGTGCCCTTCTACAACGGGAAGCCATGGTTCCTGCCGCTCATGACATGGTGGTTTCGCGCGCGCGACAAGCTGCGCGGCAACTGAGCAAGCGCTATCGACCGGGCCGTGGGCCCATCCTTGTCGGCCCAACTGCCGGCGTATTCGAGGTCGCTATCGACGAAGGCGCCACCGTGGTGCGCGTTGGGCAATGCATTTTCGACGCCTGCGCTTTGCCCGACGGCCACTATTGGCCGCCAAATACCCACACCGTAATTTGGTCAACCGTCCGTCCACGCTTCCCCCAACGCCTACGCCTGCTGCAACACCCGCTCCACCGCCGCGTCTTGCGCTGCTGCAATTGCAAGCCCTTGAGGGCCTGCCCCCCGGACGGGTCGATGGTCGGCTGAAAGGTCCGATGGTGCCCGAATCTGCGCCCCTGGGCCTTGCAAACCAGCGCGTTGTAGGACTCGTTGTCGGTGGCGCACAGCAGGTAGCTCAGATGCTCAGACCATGGGCCAGCACGGTCGCGATGATGACGGCAAACGTGATCGACAACAGCAATGCCGCATCCGGGTATCCCGCGGCCATCAGCGCCGGCCCGAAAATGCCGGCAGTGGCTTCGGCGACGATTCCGAGCGGCGCCGTTCAGCCCAGCGGCAACTTGTCCGACGGCCGCATTGGCGCGCCAGCGGCGGGCAGTGCAATCGTCAGCGGGCGCACGACCAGCAGGATGACCAGGCGTCGAAGCCGGCACCCCATCGCTGCACGCTGTGGGCATCGCAAATGTGCGAGACTCACTCTGACATTTCCGGATTGGAGAAACGGATGCAGGTGCAGTTCTGGGGAACGCGCGGTTCAATTCCAACGCCAGGACCGGAAACGGTGCGTTATGGCGGCAATACCTCGTGCGTGTCGGTCCGCACGCGGCGCGGTACCCAGCTGGTCATCGATGCCGGAACCGGCCTGCGCGGTCTGGGCATCGCGCTGATGTCCCAGGCCGAGCAAGGCCGCCGCGGCCATCTGCTGATCGGCCATACGCACTGGGACCACATCCAGGGGTTCCCATTCTTCGCGCCGCTGTTCGAACCTGGCAACGAGTGGGACGTTTATGCGCCGCGGGGTTTCGGCCCTTCACTGCGCGAGACGCTGGCCGGGCAGATGCAATACACGTATTTTCCGGTCAACCTCGAAGAAATGGGCGCAACCATTCGATACCATGATCTGGTCGAAGGCAGTTTCATGATCGATGAGGTGCGGGTCACAGCACGCTATCTGAACCACCCGGCTCTGACGCTGGGCTACCGCCTCGAAGTCGACGGCATCACCGTGGTCTACGCCAGCGATCACGAAAGTCATGCCCATGCCGCAGCCCTTGGCAAGTCGCTGGGTCAGGTCTTGGGGGCCCTTCATCCGGGTGACAACCGGCATGCCGAGTTCATCGCCAAGGCCGACCTGCTGATCCACGACACCCAATACACGGCGGCTGACTATCCCAAGCGCATCGGCTGGGGCCACAGCACGCTCGAATACGTGGTGGACATGGCCATTGCGGCCGGCGTCGGGCAACTGGCGTTGTTCCACCATGACCCTGTGCGCGACGACGACGCACTCGACGCCCTGGTACTGGCCGGACGCCAGCGGGTGCGCGATGCCGGCGCCTCGGTGCAACTGTTTGGTGCCGCTGAAGGACAGGTGCTCGACCTCGATGCGCCTGCCGTCACGGTCGCTCCGGTGCGCGACGACGCGCAGCCCTCCATCGACACCCAGAATCTGGTCGACAAGCAGGTCCTGATCGTCTGCAGCGACAGCGTGTTGTCCGACGATATCCGCGATGCGGTGCGCAGCGAGGGCCTGGCGCCAGTCGTGGCCGACAGCGCGCAGGATGCCCGCTCGGCCATCGATCCGCAGCGACTCGCACTGGCCGTCATTGAGCGGCGGTTCGCCGGCGACGACGGTCTGGCACTGCTACATGACTTGCGAGCCATGCAGGGGCTGGCCCAACTGCCGGGCATCATGCTGGCGCCAGCCGAAGCCTGCGCTGTGGACGAATCCAGGTCGACCACAGCCGCAACGCCACCCACCGTCACCGACTGGCTCTGTCCGCCTTTCACGCCACAGTATCTGCGCACCAAATTGCGGGCCGGACTGCTGCGCACCCGGGCGCGCTGGCAGGCACCTCCGATCCCGATCGAGGAAGAACGCCGCCTCGAGGCGCTGCACCAATTGTCGATTCTCGACACACCAGCGGAGGAACGATTCGACCGCATCACCCGGCTGGCTGCCCATTTCTTCGGCGTTCCCATCGCATTGATTTCGCTGGTCGACAGGGACCGCCAGTGGTTCAAGTCGCGCAGCGGCTTGCAGGTGCAGCAGACCTCGCGCGAAGTCTCCTTCTGTGGCCACGCCATCCTGCAGCCGCAGGCACTGGTGGTATCGGACGCGCTGGCGGACGACCGCTTCGCCGATAACCCGCTGGTTCAGTCCGAGCCCCGATTGCGCTTTTATGCCGGGCACCCGATCGTCGCCGCCGACGGCAGCGCGATCGGCACACTGTGCCTGATTGATCACAAGCCCCGGCATTTCGGACCGGCGCAGATCAATGCGCTGCGCGACATGGCGGCGCTGGTCGAACGCGAATTGCAAATCGATCCGACACCGCGCTGAATCGCCGCGAAATCATGCCAGAACCCTTGAAAAACCAGTTCGGCGCGGACGTGCCCGACATCATCGCGACCATGATCCGGGCCGTGCACCCGGCATTTCCGCTCAAGGCCTTTGTCGACGATTGCCTGGCTGGCCTTGAGAAGCGTGAACTGCTGCCGCGCGGGCGCCATGTCGCCGACATGATGAATCGGTACTTGCCGCCGAATTTCTCCGATGCCGTGGCGATTCTGCTGGCGTCGGCCGAGCAACCGGTCGCTCGGCAAATCGCCGCTGGCATGGGTGGATTCCTGTTCATGCCGCATCTCTATTTCGTGGCGCAATACGGGCTCGCGCATTTCGAGGCGTCGATGCGTGCACAACACGCGTTGACGCAGCGATTCACGGCCGAGTTCGCGATTCGCCCGTTCCTGCAACATCGCCAGCGCGAAACCTTGCAGCGACTGTCCGAATGGACGCAGGATCCGAGCGCGCATGTGCGCCGGCTGGTGTCCGAAGGCACCCGCCCCCGCCTGCCCTGGGCACCCAGACTGCCGGATTTCCAGGCCGATCCGCAACCAGTGCTGCAGCTTCTGGAACAATTGCGCGACGACCCGTCACTCTATGTACGCCGGTCGGTGGCGAACAACCTGAACGACATCGGCAAGGACCATCCGGACATGCTGATGGATACGGCCCGCCGCTGGTTGCTGGGGGCTGCGGCCGAGCGTGAATGGATCGTGCGCCATGCCTTGCGCTGGGCGGTCAAGCAGGGCAACCCCGCTGCGCTGCAAACGCTGGGCTACGGCGCCAAGGCCCGCATCGCGATCGAGTCGGTGGAGATCAAGCCGCTGCAGGCACACATTGGAGATGCTGTCAGCATCGCCTTTGTCGTGCGCAACAACGACGCACAAGCGCAAGACCTGCTGGTGGATCTGCAAGTATTCTTCGTCAAGGCCAACGGGACTGGCAGCGCCAAGGTCTTCAAGCTGCGCAGCCTGCAGCTCGAAGGACATGATGCCGTGCGGCTGCGCAAGACGATTGCCTTGACCGACATGACGACGCGCAAGCACTATCCGGGCATGCATCGCGTCGAGGCGCTGGTCAATGGGCGCGCCATGCCGCTGGGTCAGTTCACACTGCGCTGAAACGCCGGCTGCCGCCGTCGCCATATACGAAGTGCCGCGGGGCGTGCCGCTGTCCATCAGATCTTGAACGCCTCCATCGCCTCGGGCGCGAACAGTTCCTGCGGCTCAAGTTGGCGCTTGGACAGGCCCTGCTCGAAGTGGTAGCGCAGGAAGGTGCGCAGATTGGCCTCGTTTTTCGCGAATCCGTAGGGCCAGAAATCCTCGCCCATCTCACGCTTGACCTGCTCGACATGGGCCGTGAGCCAGGGCAACATGGTCTTGAGCGCCGCGGTCTCGTACAGGTCGACATAACAACGCCGCTGGGCCTCGATGAACGCCTTCATCAGCGACTGGGCAATCCAGCGGTTGGCTTGGTACACATCGCGGCGCATGGCTACCGTGTGCATGATCGGAAACAGGCCGGTCTCCCTGAAGTAGTTGCGCTCGACCTGCTCGTAGTCTTCGAACAGACGCTTGACGCGCCCACCACCCAGACGAAAGCTCGAGGGCATGCGAGCGGTGTACAGCGCGTCGATCTCGCCGTCGAGCAACATCTGCGACAAGGTCTGCTCCGGGCCGATCGGCTGCACCTTGATGTTCGCAGGCAGATCAAGCTTGAGCTTCTCGGAGCGTCCCGGCTCTTCCTCGCCACCGGTGAAATAGGTCACGCTGTCGACCGGTACGCCGTAGTGGTCGGACAGGATGCCGCGAATCCACACCGGCGCCGTCATCTGGTACTCCGGGTTGCCAACGCGTTTGCCGATCAGATCTTTCGCCTCCCGGATGCCAGATTTCGCATTGACGTAAATGCAGGAATGGCGGAAAAAGCGCGAGGGAAATACCGGGATCGCGATGAACGGCTGCTGCGGCCTGGACAGGGACACCGAATACGATGACAGCGACAACTCGGCGACGTCAAACTCCTGGTGCCGGAGCATCCGAAAGAAGGTCTCCTCCACTGGCATGTTCAGGTAGTTCAGGTCGATGCCGTCGGGCGCGACACTGCCGTCCATCAAGGCGCGGGTGCGGTCGTAGTTCCAGCAGCCGAACGTGAGTTTGAGTCGGGACATGTCGCCTTATTCCTGCTTGATGCCGGCCGCTTTGATAGCCTTGGCCAGACGCTCGTTCTCATCCAGGATGGCCTTGCCGTATTCGGCCGGACTGCCTCCGACTGCATCGACACCGGCATTGGCAAGCACCTGCATGGTGTCGGGCATCTTCGCGACCTTCTCCATCTCGGCGGCAATGCGGTCGATGGCTGCCTGTGGCGTACCGGTTGCGGCCAGCACGCCAACAATGACAGCGAAGTCGAAACCCGGAATCAACTCGGCAATCGCCGGCACGTCAGGTTCATGGGTTGAGCGATTGGCACCGTTTGTCGCCAGCAGCTTGACCTTGCCGGTCTTGACGAATCCCGACAGGGACGGCAGGGCCGAAAACGCGACATCCACCTGCCCGCCGATCAGCGCCGGGACCGACTGGCTCGAACCCTTGAACGGCACATGCGTCACGTCGATGCCCAGTGCCGCCTTCATGGCCTCCATGGTCAGGTGGTGCGAACTCCCGATGCCCGATGAACCGTAATTCAGCGTGCCCGGTTTGGCCTTGGCCAAGGCGACGAATTCCTGCAGCGTATTGACGCCGGTCTTGGGATGCACGGCAAGGTACAGTGGCGCCCGCGCCGCCAGCGACACTGGAACGAAATCGCGCTTGTATTCATAGCTCAGGTTCTTGTAGATCGCCGGGTTGATCGAGAACATGGAACCATCGGTGACCAGAAAGGTGTACCCGTCAGCGGGCGAGGATGCCAGCGCACTGGCGGCAACGACGCCGTTGGCGCCCGGCTTGTTATCCACCACGACCGACTGGCCCAGGCGGTCTTGCAGCCGCTGCGCAAAGATGCGTGCCACGGTGTCGGGCAGCCCGCCAGCCGAATATGGCACGACGAACTTGATCGAACGATTGGGATAAGCGGCCTGGGACTGCGCCATCATCGGCAGGCCAAGGCCCACGGTGAACAGGGCGGTCGCGAGAATGGCGCGTCGACGTGCGTGCATGAATGACTCCTCTGGTTATGGATAGCTGTGACGGGGACAAAGGAAGCCGGCCCGTCGATCCGGCATCGGAACGTCAGGAATTCGCCGTACCGGTCGAATAAGACGGCTCGAGCGCGGGCTGCTCGCTGTCCCAGACGTAGCGTGCTTCGAACGACCGCCAGTCAGTCGTCTTGGGCACGATCGCCTGGAACGAACATACGGATGCCGGAATCGCCGCATCGCCGGTGCCGATCGCCGGGGCACCGTCCTGAAACGCCCGCACCGCATCCAGCATCTGCTTGCGAAATTCGACGATGGCCAGATCGCTGGCGCCCAGCCGCTCATGGGTGCGGTCGGCGATCGGCCCCATGGTCACCCACATCGCGATGTCCTGGTTCGGAAAGCCGGTGATGCCCGTGAAGTTGCCGGCCTTCATCGCGGCACGGTCCTGCCAGAACAGGTTGTCGCGGTTGCGCAGCGGCCGGTAGGTCTGGTCCAGATCGACGCCGACCTGCTGGCCGAGGAACTTGCGCCAGCTGGCAATATCGGGTACCCGCGCCGGATGGCCCCAGGCCATGAAATAGAACGCCGTGTGCGTATCATCCATCGGCACGTTGATGTTGGCGACGTTGTACTGGTTGTTGGGCGGAATCAGCGCGGTGGCCGGCGCCACGAACACGGTCGAGCGCACATAGTCGTTCTGCGCCGCATGCTGGATCGGGCGGCGTAGCGCGGCATACCGAAATCCATACGCAGCGCGTTCGACCTGCAAGCGCGGCGCCTTGTCGGTCGATGGACGCAACCACAACGAATCGGTGACTTTGGCACTGTCGACGCGCGCTGGAACCATGTCCGACGAATGCAGGCTCGAGCTGTGTGCCGAGTCGATCGCTCCCTCCAGAATCTGTGCCCAGTTGCACGGGATGATGGCCTTGGCGATCGTGACCCGGGCATCGGCGGTCGGCGCCCATGGCGGCCGCTGAAACTCGGGCATGGTGTCGGACGGCCCCATGTAGGCCCAGACGAAACCACCCCACTCCTGGGTCGGATACGCCAGGTGCTTGACCTTCTGCGCCATGCCGCTGGCCGCGGGCTCAGACACCATCTCGAGCACATTGCCCTTCACGTCCATCTTCCAGCCGTGGTACAGGCAGCGCAGGCCGCAATTCTCGTTGCGGCCGAACACCAGCGACGCCCTGCGGTGCGGACAGTATTCGTCCATCACGCCGACCTGTCCATCGGTGTCGCGGAACACCACCAGGTCCTCGCCGAACAGCCGCGCCTTGACTGGCTGGCCATCCGGCTCGCTGACCTCCTCGATCAGGCACACCGGCGTCCAGTGCCGGCGCATCAGTTGACCCATCGGGGCCTTGCCTTCGACGCGGCACAACAATTCGTTCTCTTCAGAGGTCAACATGAACAAGACTTTCAGCAGTTGCGATAGATCAAATCACTTGCATTTTTTCCTTAGGACGCTAAGATTATTTCTGCAGCGCAACATTGTCAAGCGCTTTTTCGCCCTAGATCAAGCCAGGAGCCCGCGTCTTGAGCCTGCCACCCGAGCCCATAGCCTCGCCTGCTGAGCCCCCCTTCATGGACCTGCGTGTCACACGCAAGTCGCTGCTTGCGCAAGACGTCTGGTGGTTCGAACTGCGCCATCCGGACGGCGAACCGCTCCCCCCTTTCACAGCGGGCGCGCACCTGACCGTGCAGTTGCCCGATGGAGTGCGGCGCAACTATTCGCTGTGCTCCGATCCCGCCGATACCGGGTGCTACGAGATCGCGGTCAAGCGCGATGCGCGCGGACGGGGTGGCTCTATCCGCATGGCGGACGACGTGACCGAAGGTGCTGCCCTGCCGATCAGCGTGCCGCGCAATAATTTCGAACTCGCTGGGCGCGCCAGGGAGTTCCTGTTCATCGCAGGGGGCATCGGCATCACGCCGATCCTGTCGATGATGCGGCAGCTGCGTCGCACCGGCGCAGCCCCGTTCAGGCTGATCTACTGCACGCGCGATAGCAGCGCAACCGCATTTGGCGACGTGCTGGCGACGGAGTTTTCCGGCCAGGTCGAGATCCACCATGACCATGGCGACATCGACCAGGGCTACGACTTTTGGCCGTTGTTTGAGACACCAGGTAACGCACACGTCTATTGCTGCGGCCCGCGCGGCCTGATGGACGCCGTGGCCGACATGTCGGGGCACTGGCCATCCGGGTCGATCCACTTCGAGAGTTTCGGCGTCGACGCCAGTGCCTGGGCGACCAACGAAGCCTTCTCGGTCCGGCTGCAGCGCTCGGGCGACACGATGGCCGTGGCAGCCGACCAGAGCATCCTCGAAGCCTTGCGCGCCGGCGGCCATCCCGTGCTCAGTTCGTGCGAGAGCGGCACCTGCGGTTCCTGTCGCACCGGCCTGATCTCGGGCGACGTGGAGCACCGCGACATGGTGCTGAGCGACGACGAAAAGAGCACGAGCATCATGGTCTGTGTATCGCGCGCGCGCGGCGGTGAACTGGTGCTGGACCTGTGATCCACGACAAGCGCCGACGCACGATCAGGGTTGCACTGCTTAACGGAGACCTCCCATGACGAACGCTCCGTTGCGCATCGGTGTGGCCGGACTGGGTCGCGCCTTCACGTTGATGTTGCCCACCTTCACGCGCGATGCGCGGGTACGGCTGGTCGCCGCCGCCGATCCGTTGCCGGCAGCCCGGCGGCAATTCGAAAGTGACTTCGGCGCCGCCAGCTACGACAGCGTCGACGCGTTGTGTGCGGACCCCGCGGTACAGGTGGTCTACATCGCGACGCCGCACCAGTTGCATGCGGAGCATGTCGCCATCGCGGCGGCGCACGGCAAGCACGTGCTGGTCGAAAAGCCGATGGCCATCACGCTGGCGCAATGCAGCGCGATGATCGAGGCCACGCGCAGTGCCGGCGTGCACATGCTGGTCGGGCACAGCCACAGCTTCAACACACCCATATTGCGCACGCGCGCGCTCATCGACAGCGGACGGTACGGCGCGGTACGCATGCTGACCGCACAGAATTTCACTGACTACCTGTATCGCCCGCGGCGCGCGGAGGAACTCGCCACGGCCGTCGGCGGCGGTGTGGTCCACAGCCAGGCCACGCACCAGATCGATATCCTTCGCTTGCTCGGTGGCGGCCGGGTGCGCAGCGTGTTCGCGCACACCGGCGCCTGGGATCCGGCCAGGCCGACCGAAGGCGCCTACCAGGCCTTGCTGGAATTCGAGGACGGCACGATTGCCAGTGCCAGCTACAGCGGATACGCGCATTACGACAGCGACGTGCAACTCGGCGACATCGGAGAAATGGGCCAGCGCAAGAACCCGGCCGACTATGGCGTCGCGCGCAAACGTCTGCTGGACATGGCACGCGACATGCAGGAAAGCCAGCTCAAGGCCGAGCGCAACTATGGCGGAACACTCTATC
This sequence comes from Burkholderiaceae bacterium, assembly GCA_039934375.1. Lineage (GTDB taxonomy): Bacteria > Pseudomonadota > Gammaproteobacteria > Burkholderiales > Burkholderiaceae_C > CAISIP01. Next base: position 19,096 of record JBDTMH010000062.1, read on the forward strand.
AACCCGGCGCGCCTGCCGATGCCGTCTACCAGCATTTCGGACCGGTACTGGTGAGCTGCGAGAAGGCCGACCTGCGCCCGACCGCCACCGGCATCGAGATCTTCGCAGACAGCCAGCGCAGCTTCGAACCCCTGCCCGCCCCGGTGGTGCCGCGCAGTGAGGTCATCGACGAACTGATCGACACCGTGGTATTGGACAAGCCGGCACTGCACGACGGAGCCTGGGCCCGGGCCACGACCGAAGTCTGCCTGGCCATCCTGGCATCGGCGCGCGACCGATCACCACAATTGCTGCGGTTGCAGACAGGACTTCGGCGAGACTAGGGCCGGTTCACGCCAGATTCATGCCCGTGTTTACCCACGACATCCTTCGTCACTGGCGCGAGGCGGTCCCGAAAGACCGCATGGCGCATCTGATCCGCGACACCGAGCGCGCGTTTCGGCGCGCGCTGCAGATCCGGCTGGCGCCGTATGGTGTGCCGTTCGGCCACTGGAGTTTTCTGCGCATCCTGTGGGAGAGTGATGGCCTGACCCAGAAGGCACTCAGCGAACGTGCCGGCGTCATGGAACCCACGACCTTTGCCGCGATGAAGGCCATGGAAGCGCTGGGCTATATCCGCCGTCAGCAATTGCCAACCAACAAGAAGAACGTCTACGTCTATCTGACAGCCGAAGGCCGCGCACTCAAGGATGTGCTGGTGCCACTAGCCGTGGAGACCAACCGGATCAGCAGCACCAACGTGTCGCCGCAAGACATGGCGGTTGCCCGCAAGGTCCTGCTCGCGATGATCGGCAACCTGGCACAAGACGAGACCGCACTTGCATCCGCGCCGACAACCCGACGCAAGGGCAATCGCGCATAAGCCGCCGGGCCGCCCCAAGGCGAATTCCGCAGTGCGCAGCCTCATTCGAGC
>JBDTMH010000063.1:0-19985 GCA_039934375.1 Burkholderiaceae bacterium
CATCACGCTGCCGCAGATGGTGCGTTATGCGCTGCCGGGCTTCACCAACAACTGGTTGGTGCTGATCAAGGCCACAGCCCTGATCAGCCTGATTGGCCTGCAAGAAATGACCTACCTGGCCAAACAGGCCAGCGCGGCCACCCGCTCACCTTTCGCGTTCTTTCTGTTCACGGCAGGCCTGTTCCTGCTCTACACCTGGGCTTCGCTGCGGGCCTTGCGCTACCTGAACGCGCGCTACAGCCTGGGAACCCGGCGGATCGCGCTGTAAATGGACTGGGAAGTCATCTTCCGTCCGGAAAGCCTGGCCATGTATGGCCAAGGCATCCTGACCACGCTGTGGCTGTTGCTGTCGTCGGTTGCCATCGGCGCGGTGATGGCACTGCTGTTCGCGCTGGCGCTGACCGGCCCCTGGAAATGGCTGCAGCGCGTCGTCGGTGCCTATACCTTCGTGATCCGGGGCACGCCACTGCTGATCCAGATCTACATGATCTATTACGGCCTGGGCCAACTCGAATGGATCCAGCTCCGCTGGGATGACACCTGGCCCTGGACCCACTTCAAGGAGCCGGCGTTCTGCGCGCTGCTGGCCTTCAGCCTGAACACCGCCGGCTACACGGCGGAGATGCTGGCCGGCGCGATCCGCGAAACCAATGCCGGCGAGATCGAGGCGGCGCAGGCGTTCGGCATGAACCGGGTCGGGCTGATGTGGCGCATCGTGTTGCCCAGTGCCATGCGCCGTACTTTGCCCGCGTACAGCAACGAGGTGGTGATGATGCTGCAAAGCACCAGTTTGGCCAGCGCCGTGCCGGGCCTGCTCGACATCACGGCCGCGGCCAGCCGCATCTACTCCGACTTCTACCTGCCCTTTGAAGCCTACCTGGCGGCGGCCGGGTTGTACCTGATCGGCACGTTCGGACTGATAGGATTGTTCAAGCTCGCCGAGCACCATTTCCTGGCGCATCTGGCGCCCCGGCGGCACTGACAAGCAGCGCCGGACCGAACCAACTGCCCATGCACCGCATCGATCACGCCCTCGAACGCCAGAGCCTGGGCCGCCAGACCCAGGTGACCAGCCTGCATTTCGGATCGAGCGAGCACGGCCCCAAGGCCTATATCCAGGCCAGCCTGCATGCGGAAGAGCTACCTGGCATGCTGGCCGCCTTTCACCTGCGCGCGCTGTTGACGACCGCCGAGGAACAGGGCCGACTGCACGGCGAAGTGGTGCTGGTGCCGGTGGCCAACCCGATCGGACTGGCGCAGCGGCTCGACCACAAGAGCATGGGGCGCTTCGAGTTGGGAAGCTCCGAGAACTTCAATCGCAACTTCCCTGACCTGGCAGCGTCCATCCATCCGCAGGTCCAGGGCCAGCTGGGCGACGATGCCAAGCGCAACGTGGCCATCGTGCGAACCGCGGTACGCGCATATGTAAACCAATGGCAGCCGGCGAACGCCTTGCAAAGTCTGCGCAAGACCCTGGTGGCGCTGGCCTGCGATGCCGACCTGGTGCTGGACCTGCACTGCGACTGCGAGGCCGTGCTGCACCTGTATACCGAATCCCCTTGCTGGCCCCGGCTGGAACCTCTGAGCCGGCTGCTGGGCGCGCGTGCCGTGCTGCTGGCACAGGACTCGGGCGGCGTGTCGTTCGATGAATGTTTTTCGGGCCTGTGGTGGAAACTCGCCACACGCCTGAAACAGGATGGGTTGGACCATCCGTTGCCCCAGGCCTGTGCCAGCGCCACAGTGGAACTGCGCAGCGAGGCCGAGGTGTCGCACGAGCTGGCACAGGGCGATGCGGCGGCGATCTTCGGCTTGCTGCAGATCGAGGGCATCGTCGACGGCGCGGCGCCAGCACTGCCTTGCGCCTTGTGCGCGGCGACTCCGCTGGCCGGATCGCAGACCGTCAAGGCACCGGTAGCGGGTCTGCTGGTGTTTGCCGCCAGACCGGGCGATCTGCTGCGCAAGGGCGATAGCGTGGCGCAGATCATCGACCCGATTGCCAACACCACGACACCGGTGCTGGCCGAAGTGGATGGCGTGATGTACGCCCGCACCGACGACCGTTATGTTTTGCCGAACGACGACCTGGCCAACATCGCGGGCAGCGTGCCGTTTCGCACCGGCAACCTGTTGGGCGCCTGATGCATCTGTACCGCGTCCTCATCGAACGGGAATTCGCCCATGAATGACAAGACCCTGAAGCTGCAGGCCATCGACATCCACAAGAAGTTCGGCGACAACGAGGTGCTCAAGGGAGTCTCGCTCGAGGCCCACGCTGGCGACGTGATCAGCATCATCGGAAGTTCCGGTTCGGGCAAGAGCACGTTCCTGCGCTGCGTCAACTTGCTGGAGAAACCCAACCAGGGCCGCATCATCGTGGCCGGTGAGGAACTGCGCCTGGTGCCGGACAAGACCGGCGAGCTGCATGCGGCGCAGGCGAAGCAACTGCAACGCATGCGTACGAAACTGGCCATGGTGTTCCAGCATTTCAACCTGTGGGCCCACCTGACGGTGCTGCAGAACATCATCGAGGCGCCGGTGCATGTAATGAAGGTGCCGCGCGCCAAGGCGATCGAACGGGCGCGCAAATATCTGGCGCTGGTTGACCTGCCGGACATGGAAGACCGTTACCCCGCCCACATGAGCGGCGGCCAGCAACAGCGCGTGGCGATCGCACGCTCGCTGGCGATGGAGCCCGAGGTGATGCTGTTCGACGAACCGACCAGTGCGCTGGACCCGGAGCTGGTGGTCGAGGTGCTCAAGGTCATGCGCAAGCTGGCCGAGGAAGGCCGCACCATGGTCGTCGTGACGCACGAAATGGGTTTTGCCCGCGAGGTCGCCAACCACCTGATCTTCCTGCACCAGGGTCAGATCGAAGAAGAAGGCGTTCCGTCCGAGGTTCTGGCCAACCCGAAAAGCGAACGACTTGGCCAGTTTCTCTCCGGCAGCCTGAAGTAACCGCCGCCAGCGCCGGCCGGTCCGGTCAGATCCAGTACTTGGCCCGCACCAGCGCGTCGCGCGGACCCACCGGCGTCTCGACCACCAGCGAGGTACCCGGGTCCCAATAGGCGGCCTCAACCATCGCGATGCCGATGTTGCTCTTGAAATCCGGCGAATAAGCGGCCGAGCCGATTTGGCCGGCCGGTTTGCCGTTGACGGTCAGCGGCCAGGCTTCGGTGCAGGCCGGCAGCGGATCGCCCGACATCTCCACCGGCCGCAGTTGGCGCTCGGGCACCTGCTTGTCCAGCAAGGCCTCGCGCGCACGGCAGGTCGGTACCGCGTCGAGTTGCACGTATTTGCCCAGATCCGCCTCGAACGGCGTGTTCTCCAGCGTCACGTCGTTGCCGTAGCTGAGCAGCCCGGCCTCAATACGCTCAATGCCATTCGGGCAACCGGCGCGGATATCCAGATCTTCGCCGGCTTCCATGATGTGATCCCACAAGGCCAGGCCATGCTGGCTGCCGTCCATGTAGATCTCGAAGCCGAGCTGGCGCGACCAGCCCGAACGCGCAATCACCATGTCCTGGCCCTGGAACTGGATGGTCTTGTGGCGGAAAAACTTGGTCTCGCGGATCGCCTGGCCAAACAGCCGTTCGACCAGGATGTCGGCCTTCGGGCCCTGGATCGCCAGCGGCGAGATGTCGGGCTCGGACACCAGCACGTCCATGCCGAAACCACCGGCCAGTCCCTTGTAGTAATACATCAAATCGCTGTCGGCAATCGACACCCAGAACCGGTCGGCGGCCAGCTTGAGCACGATCGGGTCGTTGATCATGCCGCCGTTGACGTCAACGATGGGCACGTAATAGCACTGGTCGTTTTTCATGCGCGTGATGTCGCGCGGGCTGGTCATCTGCAGCAGCCGCTCTGCGTCGGGCCCGCGCAGTTCGATCTGGCGCTCGCAAGCCACGTCCCACAGCTGCACCGCGGTCTTCAGGTGATGGCAGTCTTCCTCAACGCTGTGGAATACCGCCGGCAGCAGCATGTGGTTGTAGACGGTGTAAGCCTTGACGCCGGCGGCGGTGACGCGCTCGGTAAACGGTGTGCGGCGCACGCGCCGGGAACGGGCAAGGACGGGAAGTGTCATGAAAAATCCAGCGTGAACGAGACCCACAAAAAATCGGCGAGTCTGCCCGCATGCGCTTGGACATGCGACGCAACCATTGCCGGACGTCGGCGGATTGTATGAACGTCCTAGGGTTTGCGAGTAACAAAAGCGCCACCGCAATGTCAAATCACGCCTCTATACTGCCGCGATGTCATCGATCCGACTTGAAAGCGTCACGAAACACTGGGGAAAGACCAAGGCACTCGACGGCATCACGCTGGACATAGAACCCGGCAGCTTCTGCGTGCTGCTGGGCCCTTCCGGCTGCGGCAAGTCCACCACCTTGCGCATCATCGCCGGCCTTGAGGCCGCGAGCGGCGGCCGTGTGCTGGTCGAGGGCCGCGATGTCACCGACCTGCCGCCGGCCCAGCGTGGCATTGCGATGGTGTTCCAGAACTATGCCTTGTTCCCGCACCTGAGCGTGGCCGACAACATCGGCTTCGGGCTGTCAGTGCGCAAGGTGCCCAAGGCCGAGGCCGCACGGCGCCTGCAGCAGACAGCCGAATTGCTGGGGCTGGACAAGCTGCTCGCACGCAAGCCATCCGAGCTCTCGGGCGGCCAGCAGCAACGGGTGGCGCTGGGGCGTGCGCTGGTGGCGCAGTCCAAGATCTGCCTGATGGACGAGCCGCTGTCCAATCTGGACGCGCAGTTGCGCCAGGAAATGCGCCATGAGCTGCGCGAACTGCAGCTGCGCCTGGGTCTGACCGTGGTCTACGTGACCCACGACCAGGCCGAGGCCATGAGCATGGCCGACCAGGTGGTGCTGCTTAACAAAGGCCGCATCGAACAGACTGCGGCACCGCGGCAGTTGTATTCGACCCCCGCCACCACATTCGCGGCGCGCTTCATCGGCACACCGGCGATGAACTTGCTGCGGCTCGAGCACGGCTGCATCGCCGGCAGCGACGTGCAGGTGGGCGGCAGCGGCAGCATGCTGGGCGTGCGACCGGAGGCGATCACGCTCGGCGGCACGGTACCGGCACAGGTGCGCAGCCTGGAATACCTGGGCTCGGACCTTGTGCTGCGCTGCAGCGTCGGCGACGAACTGATCACGGTACGCGCGGACGGCCGCAGCGAGCTGGCCACCGGCGCCCAGGTGATGCTGCAATGGAGCACACAGGAACAGCATTTTTTCGACAACCACGGCACGCGCAGTGCCTGAACCCTTCCCGGCAGCCCCGCTGTCTGCAACTGCAACAACCAGGAGAAACTTCATGCAACGCAAGTCTTTCAACCGGCTACTGGCCGCAACCGCCATTGCGGCGGCAGCCCTGCCCTTTGGCGCGCAGGCTCAGGCGCCGACCGAGATTTCGTTCTTCTATCCGGTGGCCGTCGGCGGCGCAATCGCGACCTATATCGACACGCTGGCCACAGACTTCACCAAGGAAAACCCGTCGATCAAGGTGACGCCGATCTACGCCGGCAGCTACCAGGACACCATCGTCAAGGCACTCACCGCCCACAAGGCCGGCACGCCTCCAGTCACCTCGGTGCTGCTGTCGACAGACATGTTCACGCTGATCGACGAAGACGCCATCATCCCGATTGACGGCTTCGTCAAGACTGCCGACGACAAGGCCTGGTTGAGCAGCTTCTACAAGGCGTTCATGCTCAACAGCCAGACCGGCGGCAAGACCTGGGGCATTCCGTTCCAGCGCTCGACCATCGTGATGTACTACAACAAGGAATCGTTCAAGGCCGCCGGGCTGGACCCGAACAAGCCGCCGACGACCTGGGCCGAGATGGCCGACTACGCGAAGAAGCTCACCGTGAAGGACAGCTCTGGCAAGGTGAGCCAATACGGCATTCAGATCCCGTCCAGTGGCTTCCCGTACTGGTTGTTCCAGGCCCTGGCAATCGAGAACGACGTGGTCATGGCCAATGACGCCGGCAATGCCGTCAAGTTCGATGATCCGAAGGTGATCGAGGCGCTGCAGTACTGGGTCGACCTGGCCAAGAGCGGCGTGCACCCCCCAGGCATCGTGGAGTGGGGCACGACGCCCAAGGACTTCTTCGAGAAGCAGGTCGCCATGATGTGGACCACCACCGGCAACCTGACCAACGTGCGCAAGAACGCCAAGTTCGACTTCGGCGTGGCCATGTTGCCGGCCCACAAGCGCAAGGGCTCGCCCACCGGCGGCGGCAATTTCTACATCTTCAAGAAGTCGACGCCGGCCCAGCAGGAAGCCGCGTTCAAGTTCATCAAGTGGGTGACGCAGCCCGAGCGCGCCGCGCGCTGGAGCATCGAGACCGGCTATGTCGCCACCTCGGACGCCGCCTATAACACCGATCCGCTGCGCAAGTACGGCGCGGAGTTCCCGCCGGCACTGGTGGCACGCGACCAGTTGCCATTTGCCTTGTCCGAGTTCTCGACCCACGACAACCAGCGCGTGACCAAGGCGCTGAACGATGGGCTGCAGGCCGCGCTCACCGGCGCCAAGACACCGACCGCCGCAATGCAGGACGCGCAGAAGGAAGCCGACCGCATCCTTCGCAGCTACAAGTAGTCGACAGGCACTTGCCGTGAACGCTCCGTCGCGCAACCACGCGCTGGAGTTTATTAACTTTTCTGAACCCAGGCCCCGACCGATCCCGTGTCTGCTCCATCCTCTGGCATGAAGACCATTCATGCGTATCTGCTGCTGCTGCCGGCCTTTGTGCTGTTGGTGGCCTTCACGCATTACCCGGCTGTTGCCACGCTGATCGAAAGCCTGTTTTCCACGCCCAAGGGATCGCGGCCTGCGGTCTGGGTCGGGCTGGAGAACTATGCACTGATGGTCAACGACCCGGTGTTCTGGAAGGCGGCTACCAACAACTTGTGGTTCGCGCTGGCGACGATTCCCATGTCGATTGGCCTGGCGCTGATCATGGCGCTGTGGGTCAACGAGCGCATGACCGGGCGCGGTTTTCTGCGCATGGCCTATTTCACGCCGACCGTGCTGCCGATGATTGCGGTGGCCAACATCTGGCTGTTTTTCTACACACCGTCGTACGGGCTGCTGGAGCAGATTACCGGCTTTTTCGGCCTGCCCTCGCACAACTGGCTGGGCGACCAGCGCACCGCACTGGGCGCCATCACCGTGGTGGCGATCTGGAAGGAGGCCGGCTTCTTCATGATCTTCTACCTGGCCGCGCTGCAAAGCCTGAACCCCAGCCTGCGCGAGGCCGCAGCTATCGAAGGCGCGTCGCGCTGGTATTTCTTTCGCCGCGTCCAGTGGCCGCTGCTGATGCCCACGACACTGTTCGTGATGATCAACGCCGTCATCAACGCGGTGCGCATGATCGACCATGTCATCGTGCTCACGCGCGGCGGACCGGACAACGCATCGACGCTGCTGCTGTATTACCTGTACGAGGTGGGCTTCAAGTTCTGGGACACCTCGTATGCCGCCGCGCTGACGGTGGTGCTGCTGGCCGTGCTGGCCAGCACCGCGCTGTTCCAGTTCTTCGTGCTGGATCGCAGGGTGCATTACAAATGAACGGCCGGGCCTTGCCCCCTATGCATGGCACCGCCGCGCGTTGCGTCGAGGTCTCCTTATGAAGCACCGGGCGGCTCACAAGATGCATTGCGCCGCAGCGCTTTTGGCGGAGGCCTGCCCATGAGCCGTGGCGCTACCCCCACACGCCTGGTCTACAACGACCCAACCCTGCTGGACACGCTGGCCGCCTGGTTGCTGGCACTGCTGTGGATACTGCCTCTGCTCTACGCGGTCTGGACTGCGTTTCATCCGTCGGCCTATTCGACCCGCTTCGAACTGATGGCGCCACTGACGCTGAACAACTTTGCCCGCGCCTGGGCGGCGGCACCGTTCGCCCAGTATTTCCTCAACACCATATTGCTGGTGGCGATGATCCTGGCCAGCCAGCTGGTGCTCAGCACGCTGGCTGCCTATGCATTTGCACGCTACGAATTCCCCGGAAAAAACGTGCTGTTCGCACTGGTGCTGGTGCAGCTGATGATCATGCCCGACATCCTGCTGGTGGCGAATTACAAGACCATGGCAACGCTCGGCCTGGTCGACACCTTGCTCGCCATCGGCTTGCCGTATTTCGCCTCGGCCTTTGCCATCTTTTTGCTGCGCCAGACCTTCATGGGCATTCCCAAAGAGTTGGATGAGGCCGCCCGCGTCGAAGGCGCCAGCGCGATGCAGATCCTGTGGCGCATCTACATCCCCTTGGCGCGCCCGGTATACACCGCGTTTGCGCTGGTTTCGGTGAGCTTTCACTGGAACAATTTCTTGTGGCCGCTGATCATCACCAACAGCGTCGCCGCACGCCCGTTGACGGTCGGTCTGCAGGTGTTCTCGTCAACCGACCAGGGCGTCGACTGGTCGGTGATCACGGCGGCCACGCTGATGACGTCGGCACCACTGCTGGTCGGCTTTCTGCTGTTTCAGCGGCAGTTTGTGCAGAGTTTCATGCGGGCGGGGATCAAGTGACGGGTAGGCCGAACAGCCACCGACAAAAGGAGGGTCCCCTTGCTGAAACCCCATCGGCCAGAGGCGTGGCTCAAAGTTGCCTGCCGCTGCTGACGTCATGCATGTGACCTCCATCAACGACTGACGACCCATTGATCCAGGTCGCGGAGCATTCAGATCTCTGTACGGATAGCCCCCCGTGTTACATGAACGGGGGGAGACGCACTGATTGAGTTTGAGTTCAGCAGCTGGGGACGGCAGTTCGCTGGAACGAATCGCTGGACCGCGCTTCGGCAGCGTTCACTTGCGACGTCGAGACACCAGAGGTGCTGCGTGAACGAACGCATTGGCAGCTGCCTCCTCAAGCATCCATCGACCCATGGCTTCATAGGACACGGGGGACCAGGAGTTCAGAGCGCCGTCCCAGCTCTTCGACGCCACGGGGCGCTCGTCGATACCGCGAGAGTTCAGTCCGGCGCGGACCAGCGTCCAACGAAGCGAAGAGAATGCTCCCTTGCCGAGAGCATCTACCACCGCTTGCTGTTCGCGAGCGCCGCGGCCCATGGTCCCGGGCATCCACATGAAAAAGCGCATCACCCGGCTTGCAGGCTGCCCTGGTAGTGACGTGAGCAACGTATTGATTGAGACGATGCGGTCGACGCCAGCAGCCAACATGGACTCCTCAACCGCGGCCATGTTCGCTGACAGCAAGGCGGAGTGTTGATGGGTCGTCGCTGTAACTCCGAGTGCGGTGAGAACGGCATCGGCGCCGGAGAATGCGTCCGTGAGGGCGCGCCGATCGGCGAACGACTGGACAACAGCGACGCGAGACCCGCTTGGCACGTCGGTTATGCGCTCCGGCCGAGCACGGACGATTGCAGTGAAACCAATTCCGGCCGCTTTGCAAACGTTGAGAATTCCTTGACCGAGGCCCCCTGCAGCACCTACCACGGCCACATGATGCGGTAGTGGCCGAGATTGGCTATCGGCAGCGAATGTGGTCATGGTCGAGGATGCCTCCAGGGGACATTGTGCCGCGGTTCGTGCGGACACCGATCAAGCTTCACGGCTTTCCACCTGTTGACCAAATCCGCCTGTTACCCTCGCCGCGCCTTCATGTCAACCCAGCGCCCGGCAGATAGCCTCGGTCATCGCCGTGCAAGATGCATCGCCGCCCAGATCCCGCGGCACAGTGCGACCTTCGGCCAACACGGTTTCCACCGCCTGCTCGATGCGTGCCGCGTCCTGGCCCAGAGCTGCGTCCCCATGTCGGTCGGACAACCAGCGCAGCATCATCGCGCCCGAGAGCACAGTGGCGACCGGGCTGGCCAGGTTCTGTCCGGCGATATCGGGCGCCGAGCCATGGGCACCCTGGAACAATCCATGGTTTTCGCCCAGCTCGGCCGACGCGGCAATACCCAGCCCGCCAACGGTGCCGGCGCCGAGGTCGGAGATGATGTCGCCGAACATGTTTTCGGCCACGATCACGTCGTAGAAATCGGGCTTCTTGAGCATGTGCACGGTGATCGCATCGGCATAGGCATAGTCGCGCGCTACGTCCGGGTAGGCGGCGCCGACCTCGTCGAACACGGCTCTAAAGAACGCATAGCTGCGCAAGATGTTGGCCTTGTCGCAAACCGTGACGCGTCGCTTGCCATCGCGCGGCGCCCCATTGCGCCGGCGCGACAGCTCGAATGCGAATTTCGCCACGCGCTCCACACCCTTGCGCGTCACCACCAGCGTGTCGGTGGCCAGCTCGCCGCGCAGGTTGATGCCGGCGCCGCGGCTGGCGTACAGACCCTCGGTGTTCTCGCGCACGATGACGTAGTCGATCTGCCCGGCTGTCCAGTCGCGCAGCGGCGACAACACGCCGCGGTACAGGCGGATCGGCCGCACGTTGGCAAACAAATCTAGCTTGAAGCGCAGCTGCAGGTGCAGGTCGTTGCCGACCTCGGTTCCGTCCGGATACGTGACCTCGGGCAGGCCGGCGGCGCCATGCAAACTGGCGTGCGACTGTCGGCACGCGGCCAACGTGTCGTCTGGCAACACGGCGCCAGTGCGCAGGTAATGCGCGGCGCCACCGGGCTGTGCGTCGAAACGCAGCCGGCTGCCACAGGCTTCGCGCAGCACGGCTACGGCAGACTGGCAGACTTCGGGGCCGATACCGTCGCCGGCGATGGTGGTGATGTCGTAGGTCTTCGTCATGGAAAGGATTGGCTGAAAATCAGGTCGCGCCGCGGCCCGGTGCATGCGCGTCCATTACAGTGTCGCTGATGCCATCGGCCGAAAGGCCGCGTCGAAACGCAATATATTGAATCCACCTCAGGAGAATCGAATGAAAAAAAAGATCGGTATGGTCGGCATCGGCATGATGGGCCACGGCATCGCCAGCAACCTGCTCAAGCATGGCCATGAACTGGCAGTGCTGGAACACGCCGGCAACCAGCCACTGGACGCCTTGACGGCGGCCGGCGCGATAACCTTCTCCAGTGCGGCCGCACTCGCGGAGCACGCGGAAGTGGTGATCCTGGTGCTGACCGGCTCGCCCCAGGTCGAAGCCGTGCTGACCGGCGCCGATGGCGTACTGGCCGGCCTGAAAGCCGGCAGTGTGGTGATTGACTGCTCCACCGCAATCCCCTCATCGACGATCCGCATGGCCCAGGCGGTCGCCAACGCGGGCAGTGCGATGCTGGACGCCCCGATGACGCGCACCCCGAAGGAGGCCGCCGAAGGCCGGCTGAACCTGCTGGTCGGTGGCGACGCAGCGCTGTTCGAAACCTGCCGGCCGCTGCTCGCGTGTTTTGCCGAGAACATCACCCATGTCGGTGCCGTGGGCAGTGGCCACAGCATGAAGCTGCTGCACAACTACGTGTCGCTGGGATCGGTGGCGCTGATCGCCGAGGCCGCCGCCTGCGCGCAGCGCAGCGGTGTGGCGCCGGAGGTATTCGTCGACGTGCTTGCCAAGGGCGGTGGTGGTGGCATGGCGCTGGAACGCCTCAAACCCTATCTGCTGACACAAGACAGCTCCGGCCTGCGCTTCTCGATAGCCAACGCCGCCAAGGACATGGGCTACTACCAGACCATGGCCGGCGACGCCCAGGCCCACCTGGCGATTGCCGCTGCCGTGCTGGCGACGCTGCAAGGCGCGGACGCCAAGGCCGTACCGGGCGCCTTGCTGCCGGAACTGGTCAGTCTGCTCGGACCCGCGGCTTCGGCCTGATGCGGCCCGAAGGCGCAAGAGATTTCTCACCACGATTTGAATCCGCATCTTCATCAGAATCACCGCCATGAAGCTCATCACCTGGAACGTCCAATGGTTCTGCGGCCTGGACGATCGCGTCGACGTCGCGCGCATCGTTGCGCATGCCAAGGCCATGGCGGACTTCGACGTGTTGTGTCTGCAGGAGGTGGCCATCGACTACCCGGGGCTGACCGGCGACGCCGGCTTCGACCAGGTGGCGAAACTGCGGGCCCTGTTGCCCGGTTATGAAGTGCTTTTCGGTGCCGCGGTACAGGAAATGGGCCGCCACGGCCGGCGCCAGCAGTTTGGCAACCTGATCGCGACCCGGCTGCCGGTGGTGCAAGCCCAGTCCTATCCGCTGCCCTATCCGGCCGACGGCGGCGTGCGCACCATGCCGCGTATCTGCACCACGGCCACCGTGGTGTCGCCGCTCGGCCCGATCCGGGTCATGACCACCCACCTGGAGTTCTATTCCAAGGCCCAGCGCCTGGCCCAGGCGATGGCGTTGGTCGACATCCACCGCCACGCTTGCGGCCATGCCACGCACCCGCCGCTGGACGACGAAACCGGTGGCCCATTCCAGAACAAGGTGCATACGACCCAGGCCATCCTGTGCGGGGACTTCAACTTCGAAATCACGGACGCGGAGTACGGTCTGATCCAGACTGTGGCACCGGCTGGCGCGACGACGCTGATCGATGCCTGGCCGATCGTCCATGGCGAGCAACAGCCGCACGACCCGACGTTCCGGCTATTCGACGATCGATACGGCCCGGTGCCAATCTGCTGCGATTTTGTGTTTGTCAGTGAGGATCTGCAGCAACGGGTTCGGGCGCTGCAGGTCGATGGCGCGACGCGGGATTCGGATCATCAGCCGGTGTTGCTGGAGTTGGAGTGACCTTGCCGGTTGCCGCAAGCGATGCGCCGCCGGCGTTCCGCATCACCACACCACCTGCCAGTTCCCGACGTCATGCCACTTGCCGAACTTGTGGCCGACTTGCCGGAAGTGTGCGACCTGGCGCATGCCGAACTTCTCGTGCAGGGCAATGCTGGCGGCATTGGGCAGCGCAATGACGCCCAGCACCGTGTGGAAACCCGCCTGTTTCAACTGTTCGAACAGCGCCGCATACAGCGCGGAACCGACGCCGCGTGCCGCGGCTTCGGGAGCTACGTACACCGTGCTCTCGACGGAGAATCGGTAGGCATGTCGCTCGCGCCAGCGGTTGCCATAGGCATAACCGACCGGTTCGCCCGCTTGCTCCGCCACCAGCCAGGGCAGACTGCAGTGCACCACCACCTTGTCGATGCGGCTGGCCATCTCGACTGCGGAGATGGCATCCTCCTCGAAGCTGACAGCGGTGTTCAGCACATAGTGGTTGTAGATGTCGACAAGGCGGGCGGCGTCCGACGCCACGGCTGCGCGGACGCTCAAGCAGTTGCGCATGGTGGTAGTTACGCGGAGCGTTTCAATGGCGGCACGCTGGCGGTCTCCCCCAGGTCCCAAACCACGCCGGTCATCAGCCGCAGCGCGTCGCGCGCCACCGAGGCGAGCATGTGTTCGTTCGGTGCATGTTGATTGCACGAGGCATACGAATGTGGAATCCACACGGTCGGCAAACCCAGCACGTCGGCGAATACGTCATTGGGCAGGGAGCCACCCAGGTTGGGCAAGATGGCCGGTAGCTGCCCGCTCGTTTTCTGCAGCGATGCGGCGGCCCAGCGCACCCAAGGGTGGTCCGGGTCGAGCCGGGTCGCGCTGAAAAAGCCGTCACGCGCCGCGCTGACCTTCACCATACCGAAGCCGGCCTTGTCCAGATGGCGCTGCAAGGCCGGGACGATATCCAGCGGGTCGACGCCGACGACGAAGCGCAACTGGCAGTGGCAGCTTGCCCTGGGTGGAATCGCGTTGACCGGCTTGTCCGGGTTGCCGCAGGTGAAGGCCAGCACCTCGAAGCTGCACCAGCCGAACACGCGCTCGGCCGGGCTCAGACCGGCCTCGCCCCAGTCGGGATCGATCTGCGGCCCGTCGGCACCGCCATCGACCTCCAGCCCGGCCAGCGCCTTGCGCACCGACGGGGTCAGGCTGTCGGGCCGCCATTCGGGCACGCGGATCTCGCCCTTGGGACCGGTGATCGCGGCCAGTGCGTGGGCCAGGATGATGCCGGGGTTGGCGATCAGCCCGCCCCAGTTGCCCGAGTGGTGCCCGCCTTCGCGCAGGTCGACCACCAGGTCCATATTCGCCGCGCCGCGCGAGCCCAAAAAGATCGTCGGCTGATCCGGGCGCAGGCGCGGCCCGTCAGACGCGATGAACACGTCCGCTGCCAGCGCCTTTGACTGCTGCTCGCAGAATTCGCGCAGCCCGGGCGAGCCGACTTCTTCGCCGGTCTCGATCAGCACCTTGAGGTTGAAGCCGAGCTTGCCGCGCGTGGCCAGCACCGCCGCCACTGCCGCCAGATTGATGGTGTGTTGACCCTTGTTGTCGGCAGTGCCGCGCCCGTACAGGCGGTCACCGTCCTGTTGCAGTTGCCAGGGCCTGAGTCCTTCGTGCCAGCTTGCGTCCTGCCCGCGGATCACGTCGCCATGGCCGTACGACAACACAGTGGGCAAGGCGGCGTCCTCGAAACGTTCGGCCAGCAGGAACGGGCCGCCCTTGTGCGGCAGCGGGTTGTCGAAGATGCGGCAGCCAAAGCCGGCGCGCTCGAAGCTGGGCAACATCTCGTCTTGCAGATAACGTGCCAGCATCGGCGCACGTTCGGGGTTCTGACTCTCGGTCGGTATTGCGACGCGGCGTGCCAGATCGGCCACAAAACCGCCCTCATCGAAATATTTTTCCACTGCGGCAATGGCCTGGTCGCGTTGCATCTTCGGCTCCGGTTGTCGTGGGTTTGCGGCGCGCCTTGCACCGCCGCGGCCATGATAGGCGACAAGCCCGTTTCGGGTCTGCCGTACAGTTGCAGTTCCCCTCACCCACCGGAGTGCAACGCATGACCCGTGTCCTGACCGCCGTATTCAAGCACGAGACGAACACCTTCTCGCCATTGGCGACCGACCTGGCGTCTTATGCGGCGCGCTCGCTGTATTACGGCGACGACATTCCGGCGTATTACCGCGGCACTGCGACCGAGATGGGGGCTTTCATCCATGCAGCGGGTCACCACGACTGGGAACTGGTGTACAGCGTCGCGGCCGACGCCACGCCCTCGGGCAAGGTGACACAGGCCACCTTCGACCATATCGCCGGCACCATCGAGAAGGCGCTGCGCGACGACGGGCCGTTTGACGCCGTGCTGTTGTGCCTGCACGGCGCGATGGTGGCCGAGCACTGCGACGACGGCGAAGGCGAACTGCTGCGGCGCCTGCGCGCCATCGCCGGCGACCACCTGCCGATCGGCGTTACGCTGGACCTGCATGCCAACGTCACGGACGAAATGGCCCGCTTGGCGAGCGTGATGGTCTCATATCGCAGCTATCCACATATCGACCAGTTCGGCACCGGCCAGCGCTGCGCCGACCTGATCGCGCGCACATTGGCCGGCGAGATCACTCCGCAGTGCAGCGTCGCGCGCGGCGCGATGATCGATGCAGTCGACCACGGCCGTACGACAGCGCCCGGGCCGATGCTGGAGATGCTCGCGCGCGCGGATGCGCTGATGGCCAAGGAGCCTGCCTGGCTGGACATCGGCATCAACGCCGGCTTTCCATGGGCCGACATCGCACAGTGCGGCCCGAGCGTGGTCGTGGTGTCCGACCGCAAGGCTGCCGGTGCGCGTGACCCGGACGCATTGGCGGAAGCGTTGGTGCAGCAGATCTGGCAGGACCGCAAACGCAAGACCGTGATACCGCTGGCACTGGGCGCCGGCATCGATGCGATCCGGGCGGCGTTGGCACGATCCGGCGAAGGCGTGGTGCTTGTGGCCGACACGGCCGACAACCCGGGCGGCGGCGGACTGGAGGATTCGGTCGCCGTGCTCGAAGCGCTGCTGGCCGCCGGGTTTGATCGGGTCGCGTTCGGCATGCTCTGCGATCCGCAAACGCTGCAGGCCTGCATCGACGCCGGGCCCGGCGCGACGCTGGGCGTGCAGTTGGGCGGCAAAGGCAGTGCGCAGTTCCACGGTCCGTTGGCACTCGATGTGTCGGTGGTGTCGATGCAGCCGGGACACTTCACGTTCACCGGCCCGATGAGCCGTGGCATCGCGCTGGACATCGGCCCGACGGTGGTACTACGCTGCAAGGGCATCGACATCGTCGTGGCCGGTAGCCGGCACCAGGTGCTCGATACCGGGTTCTTCACGCACGCCGGCCTGCAGCCGACCGACTATGCGGTCGTGGTGGTCAAGTCGTCACAGCATTTTCGCGCCGCGTTCGGGCCACTGGCCCGGGAAATCATCGTCATCGACAGTGGCGATGGCCTGACCTCGTACGACCTCAAGGCCTTCGGCCACAGCCGGGTGCGCCGGCCGGTCTACCCGCTGGACGCGCTGCCGGACTGAAAGCACGCCGCGGCGCGGCCATCCGCACGCAGCTTCACGGCTTCACCTGGGGGTAGCGGCATCCAGCGCTGCGGCCTGCGCCTGGGCGATCAGCGGCAACACCTGGCCGGCGTTGTCCATACGGCTGATCAGCGAAAGGCAAAGCATGGACAGCAGCAAAGGCGCGCGAGCCTCCCCCTGCCGGGACAGCGCTTCGCATATGGCGCTATAGCACTGGTCCAGATCCTGGTCGTTCATGCCCACACTCCTGAATGTTCGATCGCCTGGCGCATGGCGACGCCGTCGACCCCGGGCCAGCGCCCGATCACATAAGCGTCGGGCCGCACCAGCACCAATGCCGCTTCGATGCCGCCGCCCAGGCCATAGCGTTGCCACGCCTGTGTGCATGCCGGCGGCACCGGCAGCAGTTCAATACCCAGCGATTGCAGATCGGCCAGTGGCGACAGGTCCAGATTCGTTTCGGGATTGAACACCAGGCAGACGAAACTGGCACCGAAGCACTGCGTCAGATGGCGTCCGTCCGGCAGCTCGGCCTCAGGCGCGGGCATGCCCGGCGCGGCCAGAGCGCTGGCCCACGGCGCGGCGCCCTCGGCCATGTTCAGCGGCGAGCCGGTGTAAGACGCCGGTGTCGACTGGCGCGGATTGATCAGCGCCCGAACGGAGGCGTCGGCGCGCGCCAGCCGTAGCGTGGCCTCGCGCATCAGCGCGTAGGCAAAGTCGGGTGGCGCCATGAACTCGGTGCTCTTGGCGCCATAAGCCATGTTCTCGCGAGCGGCGTTCACGCGTTCCACCGAATATGAATCGAGCAGACGGGCGTCCGAGCGGCCGTCGAGCACTCGCGCCAGTTTCCAGGCCAGGTTGCCGGCATCGTCCAGCCCCGAGTTCAGACCGCGCACGCCGAAGATCGGCACCAGATGCGCGGCGTCGCCGGCCAGCAGCACCCGGCCATGCCGATACGATTCAAGCGTCAGGCACTTGGCGTTATAGATCGAGATCCACAGCACCTCCCACGGTGCGTTCTCACCAATCATCGCCAGATGGCTTTGCACCCGCGGCAATACGTTCTCGGGCTTGACGGCCTCGGCCGGATCCTCGTCGTCGCGGATCTGGTAGTCGATGCGCCATACGTCTTCGGGCTGGCGGTGCATCAGGATCGTCGATGCCGGATTGCTCGGCGGGTCGAACCAGGCCAGCCGCTCGACCGCGCGTCGGGTCTTCTGCCGAATGTCGACGATGACGTACTTGCCGTCGTATTGCATGCCCTGCAACTGCAGACCCAGTTGCTCGCGCACGGTGCTGCGGCCGCCATCGCAGGCCACGAGCCAGTCGGCGTGCACAGTCTGGCTGCCGGTCTCGGAGACCACGTCGACCGCCACACCTTCTGCGTCCGGCCGCAGCGCCGCGACACGGTGGTTCCAGCGTATGTCGGACAGATCGCTGCTGGCCAGCGCCGCCTCGTGCGCGTACTGCTCGATGAAATACTGCTGAATATTGACCATTGGCGCGAACCGCTGGGTCGGCTCTGACGGCATCTGAAAATGCAGCACCTCGGCATCACGGTAGTAGCTGCGCCCGCCAACCCAGGACAGGCCCTTGGCCACCAGCGCCGTGTCGGCACCGATCCAGCCCAGGATCTCCTGCGAGCGGCGCGACATGCAGATGGCGCGGCTGCCCGTGCAATACGCCGCGTCGGCTTCGATGACCAGATTGGCAACACCCTGGCGTGCCAGCAACGCGCCAAGCATCAACCCGACCGGGCCACCGCCGGCAATCAATACGGGCACCCTTTGCGCCAGCCCGCGCGAGCTGCTATTCATATTTTGATGTCTGCTGGCGCCATGGTGCTGGCCACTATACCTGCGGCCTTGGGTATCGTCAGACAGAGTCCGAGGCCCGCGAGATGGCGGTTTTTTGTCGGTTTCAGCTTGGCGGCGGGAAAAATGTTTGCGTTGGCACAAGGACAGAAGCTGCGACACAGCTCATAATAATGAGAACAATTCGTATTAAGAAGCGTTAGCCATGAAACTCTCAGCCGTCTGGACACTTTTTCAACCCAAGCTTGGGCCACGCGGTCACACCACGCCGCCGGCGCAGGTCATGGCCGCGAGCGAGGCAGGTCTGCTGACCACGGTTGCAGTGGGTCAGTCGTGCCAGGTGGTCGCCGTGCACGCACCCGAGGGCTCGCCGGACTGGGCCCGCTGGCTCAACGAAATCGGCTTTATTCCCGGTGAATCGGCGACGGTGCGGGCGCGCAGCCCCTGGGGCGACGGCGCCCTGGTGGTGCGCATCGGTGTGTCGAACTTCGCGCTGCGTCGCGAAGAAGCCGCTTGCGTGTCGATCAAGTCCATCTGAACCTGCGTCCAAATCGTCGACATCCGACCCGTCAGGTCTGACACCCGCCTTGCAGCGAGAAAGTCCCCATGAGCACCGAATCCGTCATCCACGTGCATCGCGGAGGCCCCCTGGTGGCGCTGGTCGGTAATCCGAATTGCGGCAAGACCGCCCTGTTCAACCGCCTGACCGGCAGTCGGCAAAAGGTGGCCAACTACGCCGGCGTCACCGTCGAGCGCAAGGAAGGCCAGTACCGCACCAGCACCGGCAAGTCGTTGCGCATCCTGGACCTGCCTGGCGCCTACAGCCTGCATCCGCGCTCTCCCGACGAGCGTGTGACCTGCGACGTGCTCTATGGCCGCGCCCGTGGCGAGAAGCGGCCAGACCTGGTGGTGTGCGTCGTCGACGCCAGCAACCTGCGGCGCAACCTGCGCCTGGTGCTGGCAATTCGGCGCCTGGGCCTGGCCTGTGTCGTGGCCCTGAACATGGTCGACCTGGCCACCCGGCGTGGACTCAAGATCGATTCGCAGGCTTTGGCGCGGGAACTGGGCGTTCCGGTGATACCCACCGTGGCCGTCCAATCCGATGGCGACCAGCTGCTGCGCGACGTGCTGGAAGACCGCGCGCGTTGGCAGCTCGCCGGCAGTGCCACCGCCGCACTCTGCGAACCCGAGCCGCTGCACGGCGACCACATCACGGTGCAGTCGATGCTGCAACGCCTGGGCCTGGACCGGTCCCTGCCCCATTCGGCCAGCGACCGGATCGACGCCGTCGTGCTGCACCCGGTGTTAGGCCCGATCTTGCTGCTGGTGGTGCTGTTCCTCGTGTTTCAGGCCGTGTTCGCATGGGCCCAGGTACCGATGGACCTGATCAAGAACGCCACTGAAAGCCTGGGCGCCATGGCGCAGGCCGCACTGCCCAACAACTGGGTGCGCAGCCTGCTGGTCGACGGCATCATTGCCGGTGCCGGCGGCGTGTTGGTGTTCCTGCCGCAGATCGTGATCCTGTTCTTTTTCATCCTGGTGCTGGAAGAGTCCGGCTACCTGCCACGCGCCGCCTTTCTGCTGGATCGGCTGATGGGCGGCGTCGGACTGTCGGGTCGTTCGTTCATTCCACTGCTGTCGAGTTTTGCCTGTGCAATTCCCGGCATCATGGCCGCGCGCACGATCTCCGATCCGCGCGATCGGATGGTGACGATCATGATTGCGCCGCTGATGACCTGCTCGGCCCGATTGCCGGTGTATGCGCTGCTGATCGGCGCCTTCATTCCGGCGCGCACGCTGGGTTATGGCCTGCAGTTGCAGGGCCTGGTGTTGCTCGGCCTGTACCTGGCCGGTATCGTCGGTGCACTGGCGGTCGCAGGGCTGCTCAAACGTTTCACGGCACGAGGCCAACCCCGT
>JBDTMH010000064.1:0-19870 GCA_039934375.1 Burkholderiaceae bacterium
CGCTGCGCGGTGTCCCCCCGGGCCTTTGCAACCAGCTCCGTGGTGTACGCTGCGTCGGGGCCTGGCCCCCGCCGGGTCCCACCTGCCGCCATGCGCGCCAACGCATAGCAGAAGGCGGAAAACGAACCTGCGCAGCGTCTGAATGGCTGCGAGGCGCCGAATCGCCTGGCCGTCAGCCCAGCACCGGGGTATCGGGCTGGTCGTTCGGGTTGGCTGTCGGCCCGGCCGGGAAATGGGCGACCAGCGGAGCAGATACTTCCTCCAACGCCTGGGTCAATCCGTCCTCGAACTGGTCACGCGCGAAGGCCTCACCCATGCGCGCCACCATGGCCTGCCAGTCCCGGTCCGGCACGACGGCATCAAGACCACGATCGGCGACCAGTTCGATCTCCTTCTCGGCCAACAACAGGTAGATCAGCACCCCGTTGTTGTGCTCGGTATCCCAGACGCGCAGTGCACCGAACATTTCGGTTGCGCGCTCGCGCACCAGCGCCTGCATCGGTACGCGATAGCGCAGGTGCCGCCACAGGTAATGCGTCGGCAGTCCGGCTTCGACGTAGATTCGGATCTCGCCAGTATGCCGGGTCTCGCTGGCGGCCACGCGCGCACGCAGGCGTTCCAGCATGCCGGCATCGATCGTGCGGCGGGTATCGGACTCGTCGAGCCAGCGGTGTCGCAGTGCCGTGCGAAGGTGTTGCCACATGGGATGTGCCCACCTACCAGCGCCCGGAGGCACCACCGCCGCCGAAGTCGCCGCCACCACCCGAGCTGAAACCGCCACCACCGCCGCTCCCGCCGCCACCGAAGCCACCACTGCCGCCACCGCCCCAACCGCCCGGGCCGCGGTAGCCGCCCGAGCCGCCGCGCGGCAGCGAGGCCCCGGCAAACAAGGCGTAACCCAGCGCGGCCACACCGGCGACCGCCGCGATCAGCATGCTGGTCGTGAACACATAGGCCAGTACACCGGTGATGCCCCCCGCTGCCAGCGCCGAAACTTTGCGGCCCACGATGCTGCGCAGGATGCCGGCTCCGATCGGCAGCGCAAACACCAGGAACACCAGCATATTGCTCAACGTGTTCGAGTCGACAGCGCCGATGGCGGACGGCGCATCCGGCGCTGGCAACGGCTCGCCCGACACCAGGGCTGCAATCTGGTCGACACCGGTCAACAGACCGCCCGCAAAATCACCTTTCTTGAAGCTGGGCGTGATGGCGCCGTCGATGATGCGCTTGGCCGCCAGGTCCGGAATCGCCCCTTCCAGCGTCTTGGCAACCTCGATGCGCACGGCGCGGTCGTTCTTGGCAACAATCAGCAAGACACCATCGCCGACGTCACGCCGGCCAATCTTCCATTGGTTGGCGACCCGGTTGGCATAGCTGGCGATATCTTCCGGTGCCGTGGTGGGCACCATCAGAACCACTACCTGAGAACCCTTCTTCGCCTCCAGCGCTGCCGATTTGGCCGTCAGCGCCGCAAGTTGGGAGGGTTCGAGTGTTCCGGTCTGGTCAATGGCCCGAGCGCTCAATGCCGGCACTGGCAGCAGGTCCTGCGCCTGCACCAGGTTGCCGGCCAGCACGCACACGATGGCAAGCGCAGCCGCACGCACGACCTGGGCTGCCCTGACGAGTTTGCCCGGCGCCGCAGGGCAAAGCGGGAGAAGACCCATCAGCCGCTATTTCTTGTTGAAGTCGACTACCGGCGGCGTCGAGATCTGCGCTTCGTTGGCCACTGCGAAGCTGGCCTTGGGTTTGTAGCTGAAGATCATGGCGGTCAAGTTGGACGGGAAACTGCGCGCCAGCACGTTGTACGCCTGGACCGTCTGGATATAGCGGTTGCGCGCCACGGTGATGCGGTTTTCGGTGCCTTCGAGTTGCACCCGCAGGTCGGAGAAGGCCTGGTTGGCCTTGAGGTCGGGGTACTTTTCGACCACGACCATCAGGCGGCTCAGGGCACTGCCGAGTTCGCCCTGTGCGGCTTGGAATTTCTGCATCGCAGCCGGATCGTTCAGGGTTTCTGGCGTGACCTGGATCGATGTCGCCTTGGCACGGGCCTCGATCACCTTGGTCAGCGTCTCCTGCTCGAAATTGGCTTCACCCTTGACGGTGGCAACGATATTGGGCACCAGATCGGCGCGGCGCTGGTACTGGTTCAGGACCTCGCTCCAGGCAGCCTTGGACTGTTCGTCCAGCTGCTGGAATTGGTTGTAGCCGCAGCCACTGAGTGCCACGACGGTCAGTAGCAGCAAAAACCAGCGTTTCATGGATTGAGTCCTCATGGTTGGATGTCCGTGGATATAAACGTCGACACTAGCACAGGTTGGGGCCCGGGACGGCGAATTTCAAGCCATTGTGACGACCTGTAGTTGCGAACGCCGGCACAATCGGGTTTTGCGAACCCGACACCTGCACCATGCCGAAAGCCCAGAGCCCAACCGATTTCATCGGCGCCAGCGCTGACGAAACCGAAGCCGCCTTCTACCAAGCGTTGCAGTCGGCCGACATAGAGCGCCTGATGGCCTGCTGGTCGGACGATGAAGACATCGTCTGCGTCCATCCCGGCGGGCCACGCATCGTCGGCCACGCGGCGATACGCTCAACCTTCGAAGCCATCTTTGCCAATGGCAGCATTCAGGCGCGGCCGGATCACGTGCGCAAGATCGACGGCTTGTCCAGCGCTGTGCACAACGTGCTCGAATGGGTCGCCGTGATGACGCCGACGGGGCCGTCGCAGGCGGTTGTGCTGGCGACCAATGTGTATCACAAGGTGCGGCAAGGATGGCGCATGGTGGCCCACCATGCGAGCCCGGGCAACCAAAGCGAGGTGCAGGAGATCCACGAGGCGCCGCAGGTCCTGCATTGAGCGTCGTCCGACTTGGCCCCCGTACCGCAAGCACATTCATGAATTACCAGGCACCTCGGTGGCTGCCGGGCGGTAATCTGCAAACGATCTGGCCTGCGCTGTTTGCCCGGCGCTTTGGCGCCGCGGCACCGCGCTACCGGCGTGAGCGCTGGGATACGCCAGATGCGGATTTCGTCGATATTGACTGGCTCGATGGTGCGGCACTGGCAACAGCCGCCGTGGCGCGGCAGCAGACGCTGATCGTCTTGTTCCATGGCCTCGAGGGATCCTCGGCCAGCCACTATGCCCAGGCCTTTGCCGACTTCGCCGAAGTCCGTGGCGCTGCTTATGCCGTGGCCCATTTTCGCGGCTGCAGTGGCGAGCTCAATCGCGCGCCACGTGCCTACCATTCCGGCGATTTCCAGGAAATCGACTGGATCTTGCGCCGCTTTCGTCTTGTCCATGCCGGTCCGATCGTGGCCGTGGGGGTGTCGCTCGGTGGCAATGCCTTGATGCGCTGGGCCGGCGAAATGGAGGCCTCGGCCGGGCGCGTCGTGACGGCCGTGGCATCGGTATGCGCTCCGTTGGACCTGGCAGCCGGCGGCCACGCAATCGGCCGAGGCTTCAACCGGCTGGTCTATACCCGCATGTTCCTGAACACGATGAGGCCCAAGGCGCTGCGCAAATATGCGCAGCACCCCGGCCTGTTCGACCGCAACGCCTTGTTGCGGGCACGCGACCTGTTCGAATTCGACAATATCTTTACCGCCCCGGTTCATGGCTTTCGCGACACCGAAGACTATTGGCGGCGCGCGTCGGCCAAGCCGCATCTGACGCGGATCGGCGTTCCGGCACTGCTGGTGAACGCGCGCAACGACCCCTTCGTGCCGGCCTGGAGTCTGCCCGAACCCAAGGATGTTGCAAGCTCTGTGACACTGTGGCAACCCGACGGCGGCGGTCACGTCGGATTTGTGCAGGGGCGCGTGCCAGGCCATCTGTCGGCAATGCCGCTGGCCGTCGGCGACTGGCTGCTGAACCACGCGCTTTGAACCTTGGGACCGAACGCGCTGGCGGCCATAATGGCCGGTATGGACGACATCGTACGACAGGCAATGGCCAAGTGGCCGAATGTGCCGCATTGCTATGGCTGGCTGGGGCTTGATGCGCGCGGCAACTGGTACCTGCGCGACGACGCGATGCAGTCCGCCGGGCCGTTTGCCGCTGAAGGTCCCGTGTCCAAGGGAACGCTGCTACAGCATGAAAAACTGCTGGCTTTCATCGGGCGCAACTACGGGGTCGATCCGGATGGCCAGTGGCTATTCCAGAACGGGCCGCAATGTGTCTATGTCGAGCTCGAAGCCACGCCCTGGATCTGGCGGATTGCCGCGGACTATTCGGTGACCGGGCATACGGGAGCGCCGGCCCGGGTGCAGCGCTGTTTCGTCGATGAGGCAGGGCGGGTCTATCTGGAGACCGATAGCGGCTTTGGCCTGGTCCACACGCTGGATGTGCCGATTGCGGCCGATGCGATTGAATCCGGTCTGTGGGTGCCGGAACAATTGCAGGCCATGCACATGCCGGGCCGCTTTGGCTACGTGATGAGTCCGCAGCAGCGCCACGCCGGCGTTTGACTATTTCTTTGCCGTTTCCGCAGAAGCTGCTGGTGCTGGTGCCGATGCAGCAGCAGCAGCCTCAGAGGCGGCGCCGGCCGGGGCCGCCGGCGCTTCGAATTTTGCACCACCCGCATTGGCCATGTAGACCACTGCACGGGTTATCTCCAGATCGTCGAAATCACCACCGCCCTGTGCGCCCATGGCGCCCTTGCCCTTGAGAGCCGAATTCACCAGCGACTCCAGGCCGGCCGCAATGCGGGGTCCCCAAGCGGCTGCATCGCCGAACTTGGGGGCGCCGACGACACCGGCCGTATGGCAGGTCGTGCATTGGGCCTTGAAGACTTCCTCGCCGGTCTTGCGTTCACGGTTGGCATCGCGAATCTCGACCATGCCCACCTTCTGGATCCGCTCGGCGATCGCCTTTTCGGCGTTGACAGTACCGGCAGCAGGTTTGTTGCCTGAAGTGACGAACGCCACCAGGCCAATGATGATGAAGATCGGAGCAACAAACGCGAAGAACACCGTCATCAGTAATTGCTTGGGCGTCTTGATCGGTCCTGTGTGGGCTTCTTCGTGGCTGATGTCGCTCATGGTGTCCTCGAAATGGCTCGCGCTGCTGAATCAACGGCGGATTATAGCGGCCGACCCTTCCCGAGCCCGGTACAACGCAGCCCTTGCGCAACACGGCCATGGCTTGGCGGTTGGCGCACGGCAGGCGACGCAAAATGGCTGATCCGATGGCCATTTTGCGCGTGCCTGAAAAGCGCAGACCCGATCAGCTCGGGTGGATTGGCTAGTACTTGCCGTGATCCTTGCGACCCTTGTGATCCTTGTCACCCTTGCGCTTGAAGTGCTTTTTCCCATTGCGATTGTCGTGTTCGCGACCGTACTCGTCACGGACCCAATTTTCTTGCACGAAGTACACCGGTTGCCCGCAGGCACCGTAACGACCGCAATAGCGGCCCCAGCTTGCCTGATGGGCTTGCGGTACATACAGGTAGATCGGTCGCTGATATATGGCAACCGGTGAGGGCGCATAAATGGTGGGCTGCGGTGCCACCAGTTGCACCTGCGGGTAGTTGTCGATATTGATGCGGCCATATTGGCCTGGTGCGTTGATACCGATCGTCACGCCGATGTTGGTTCCGGCGTGGGCCGGCAGCACGGCGGCGACGGCAAGGGTCAGGATGGCCAGGATTTTCATGATCGGTGCTCTCGGTTTGGATCGACGCGGGTCGAGCGGCGGCGCCGGCGACTGTTTGTGGAACTCATTGTGGGGATAGATCTCTGCCTTTGCGATCGGACCGCAGCGCCAACCCAGGTAGGACAGCAGGCCCCTTCAGGTCCTGTCTCGTCTCGAGCAGGTCGCTGAAGGCAGTAGTCCTTGTCCCACACGGTCAGGCGCTGTCGTCTGATGGCGACATCGGGAGGCAACACCTATGCTGAAATCAGTTTGCTTAACCCTTACATGCGACCAGACCATGCACGGCTCGGCGAATCCCGCGGCGTCGACCACGCCGCCGATCCGGGTCCTCGCGTGGGTACCCGAGCGCGCGGTTAGACGTTCGACAATGGCGCCTTCGTTGTCCATCCACACTTGCAGGAAAACCCCATGAACATCCATCTCGGCCTGACGCCGCTGATTTCCTTGCTGGCCGGCGTGCTGATCCTGGTTATGCCCAAATTGCTCAACTACATCGTCGCGCTGTACCTGATCGTGATCGGCCTGATCGGGCTTTTCGGCGCCGGTGGCATGCATTTGGGATAGCGGGGCGTCCCGACGGCCGTCGTTTTTCCTTGCTGGCCGGCTTACGCAGGCTCGCAAAAAGCATGGCGGGTGGCATGGCGCTTGGCCAGATACATCGCTGCGTCTGCGCTGCGCAGCAGTGCATCCGAGGTCACGCCGTCCTGTGGCCACACCGCGATGCCAATGCTGGGGCGTACCACCAGCCGCAGCGAACCGATCTTGCAGGGTGAGGCTACTGCCTCGAACAACTTGCCTGCGAGTTGGCGCAGTTGCTCGGTGTCGTTCAGTCCGCCGAGCAGGCATGCGAACTCGTCGCCACCCAGCCGACTGATCATGTCCTCGGTGCGTACCACGCGACTCAGGCGCGCGGCGACGACACGCAGCAGTTCGTCGCCGGCTGCATGGCCGTGGGTGTCGTTGATGTGTTTGAAGCCGTCCAGGTCCAGATACATGATGGCGAGTGGTCGCCGCTGCGGCGCAGAGAGATTCAGCGCGTGATCCAGTTGACTGACAAAGAAAATGCGGTTGGGCAGCGAGGTCAGGCTGTCATGCAAGGCCAGATATCGCGCGCGCCGTTCACCGTCGCGGGTGCCAACCAGTTCCGCACGTGCCTGTGCCAGTTCGGTGCGGGCATCGAACACTTCCAGCTCCAGGCTCTGGCGCCGGCCCAGTTCGTTGGCCATGGACTGATGTAATTGCTCCAGTGCTTCGACCGATTCGGCGATCGCCTGTCGCTGCTTGGAGGCGCTGACGGGTGCACCCGAGCCAACCAGCGGCGTGCATTCTCCGACCAACGATCGCAGGCGATGCAAAACGGCGTGAAACAGCGTGTCCCAATCGGAAACATCCACATCTGACGCGGTTGACGATGACGGTGCACGCAGCAGCGCGGCAAAGCCGGAGTCGACCGCATCCGCCTGATGCATGTTGCGCACACCGTGACCATCGGGCCCGGCGGCTCCGGTCGCCCAGTCACCCGATGCGTTGCCCGTGCCCCGTCCTGGGGCCTCGGCTGTATCAGGCGCGGGGCTGCCCTGTGTCGTGAAATCGGACTTTCCCTGCGCCGGGCTCTGGACCTGCGCGGGATGCGCATCGCGTGATCGGATCATGTCAAAACGCTCGTGTAGTGGGGTCAGAACAGCTGACCCAACCTCATTAAAGTCGGCGCGAACCGATCTGTTTGTGCGTTACCGAACAGCCAGGGTAAAGCAAACACATTTATTTGTAAGCAGCTGCATTTGGTGCACGCAACCAGCAGTCAGTGCCGGTGCCCACATCTGGCGCCGGCCTTCCGGTTTTGCTGCATGGCAGGCCTCAGCGCCGCAGCGTGCCGGCAGTGCCGAAGATGTGGTCCCACACGCCACTGGTCACACCGAAGTACTGGCGTGCGGCGCCGTCGGCCGCGGCGGCATGGTGCTGCGCATGCCAGCGCTTGCGGGCTGAAATCCAGCCGCTCCATGGGCGTCCTTTCGGGACCGCATGGTGCGTGGCATGGTGCGTCAAACCATATAGCAGGTAGCCGGCGATCAGCCCGAAAACCAGTGCCGCGGCCGCCCATTTGCCCAGCAGCCACCATGCCGGCAGTGCCACCAGTACGGTAAACAAGGAGGCGCTCAGCAAAGTTGGCGAACCTATCAGAGCGGTTGGCCGCTGGTGGTGTTCGGCATGCCAGCGCGAGAACGGCGGCACGCCATGCAGTACAAAGCGGTGCAGCAGGTACTCCAGCGGCGACCAGGCTGCGGCCCCGGCCAGCGCCCACAATGCCAATGGGCCGGCCGAACCAGGCGGGTGCTTGAGCGCCAGCGTGAGGCCCAGCGCCAGCGTTGCGGCGCCATAGATCAGGAAGTCGGCGCGGTAGGCGCCGGGACTGTGTTCAAGGGTCAGCAAAGGCATGGGTTCCTCAAAGCGGAAAAATTGCGCGCCTCGCAGCGCGCGTGCCGCGTGTCGGTATTGTCCCGTTCCAGGCAAACATGGCCGGTGAATCGAAACGCAGGTTACCGAGCGCGAGGCTGCGCGCGTATGGCCGCTATCGTGAACCGGATGGTAGCGTAGCCGCCAAACTGCCGCCAGTCTGTCCGCCAGGTTACCGAACCGGGATCGTGCGCTCGCATGTCGCCGTAACCAAAGGCGGAAAGCTCGTGCGGGTCAAACGCCCTCGGTTGCGCGCAAGTTCGTGCAACGGCATGCCGGACCCAAGGCGACTTGGTGTGCTGGCGCACAGTCATGCCGGGCAATCTGGTGCAGGCTTGCAGGCTCGGCCTGTATTTCGAATTCCCCAAAGGAGCCTCGCATTGCCCCAACACAAAAACCTGCTCGTCGCTGCCCTGCCGCGCGCCGACCGCATGCGCCTGCTGGGCGGTTGCGAGTCCGTCAATCTCTTGCTGGCGCAGGTGCTGTGTGAGGCTGGTGAACCGACGCGACATGTCTACTTTCCCACCGAAAGCTTCGTGTCGCTGATTGCGCAGGTCGACGGCAACCATGACCTGGAAGTCGGCATGGCCGGGCACGAGGGTATGCTGGGGGTGCAACTGGTGCTGGGTGTGGCACGCGAGCCGTTGAAGGCGCTGGTGCAGGGCGCTGGCGCAGCCTGGCGCATGGCGGCCGCGCCCTTTCTGGTCGAGCTCGAGCGCAGCGTCGCGCTGCGCCTGCTGCTGCAGAAGTACCTCTATGTGCTGATGGCACAGCGCTCCACGTCCGACGCTTGTGTGCGCTTTCACGAGATCGGCCCGCGCCTGGCGCGCTGGCTGCTGATGAGCCAGGACCGGGCGCACGCAGATCAGTTCCCGATGACGCAGGAGTTCCTGGCCATGATGCTGGGCGTGCGCCGAGTCAGCATCACGGCTGCCGCGGGCGACCTGTTGCGGCGCGGCCTGATTGACTATCACCGTGGCGAGCTGACGGTGCTGGACCGTGCCGGTCTGGAAGCTGCCGCCTGCAGCTGCTTTGCCGCTGACCTGGAGGTCTACCGGCGCACGATGAAAGCCCGGCGCTGACGCATTGAGGGCGCGCCGCGTCGCGCGCCACGCCTGTGCAGCCCGAAGCGCACCAGTGCGGTGTCTGTTCGCTAACGAACAGACACCGGGGGGGGTTGCCGCGCAGAATCACCGATTCTGGGCGTCGGCCCGTGGTGATGCAGCAAGGGAACCAACAGATGGCAGCGACAGGTCCGACGGCCGCCAATGACGGCGCCGGCGCCAGCAGCGCTCCGCGCAGCAAGGCGCGGCGACGCAGCACGCTCCTGAAGACCAGGGCGCTGCACAGCGCGTCCACCGAACCCGTCGCACTGGCCGAAGTGCTGGCCGATTGCCAGGCGATGATCGAACTGCAGGCGCGCAAGAGCGGCATCCGGCTCGAGGCGCTGGACCACGCCCAGGCGCGCATCCCTGACCTGAAGGAGACATCGTGACTCCCATCGAACAAGCCATCCTGAACGCAAAAATACTCATCGTCGACGATCAGGCGGCCAATGTGAATTTGCTCACGCGCCTGCTCGAAGAAGCCGGCTACACGCAGGTGAGTGCGACGATGAATCCGCAGGAGGCATGCGCGCTGCATCGCGAGCACGCCTACGACCTGATCCTGCTGGATCTGCAGATGCCGGTCATGGATGGTTTTGCCGTGATGCAGGGTCTCAAGACCAACTCGGCCGAGGTTTACCTGCCGGTGATCGTGCTGACGGCCCAGCCGGGTCACAAGTTGCGTGCGCTACAGGCCGGCGCCAGGGACTTCATCAGCAAGCCGTTTGACCTGCTGGAGGTCAAGACCCGTATCCGCAACATGCTGGAGGTGCGGCTGCTTTATCGCGCGCTGGCCGTCCACAACGAGTTGCTGGAACGCAGCGTGCGCGAGCGAACCGCCGAGCTGGCGGAAAGTGAGGCGCGCTTCCGCGGCCTGACCGAACTGGCGTCGGACTGGTATTGGGAGCAGGATGATGCCGGCGAGTTCACAAAAGTCTCGGGCCCGGTGGTCGAGATGCTCGGTATCCGTGTCGGGACGTTTTTGGGCAATGGCATGGCAGTGGCCGACGAAGGCTGGGATCCGGGTGAGCGCCAGGCCTTGCAGGATCGCATAGCGGCGCGGCGGCCTTTTCTGGACTTTGCCTTCCATCGCATCAACGACCTGGGCCGGCGCCAGGCCTATCGCGTCAGTGGCCAGCCGATGTTCGACCAGTCGTGCCGTTTCCTGGGCTATCGCGGCATTGGTGTCGAAGTGACTGCGGGGGTCTGAGCGATGGGCCTGGCCGTCGACCCTCGCACATCCGGCGCGCTTGTGCGCAGCGGGTACGGTGGACCGGCGCAACCGCGCAATGCGCTGTTGGACAGTCTGCCGTCCGCCGATCGCGCCGCTCTGGCGCTGGAATGGGTGGCGATGCGCCTGGGCGAGCGGCTGTACGAACCCGATCTGCCACTGCGCCACGCGTACTTCCCGGCCAGCGCCGTGGTGTCGCTGCACTACATCACGGCCAACGGGGCCACCGCCGAGACCACGGGCGTGGGATATGAAGGCATGGTGGGCATCCCGCTGTTCATGGGTGGCGGCACCACGTCCAGCTCGGCCGTGGTGCACACCAGCGGCCATGGCTGGCGCGTGGAAGCGGGTTTGCTGTTGCACGAATTCGAATGCGGCGGCGCGCTGCAACGGGTGCTGCTGCGCTATACGCAGGCGCTGATGACGCAGATTGCGCAGACCGCGGCCTGCTACCGGCATCACAGCGTGGAGCAGCAACTCAGCGGCTGGCTGATGTCGGCGCTGGACCGCATGCCGCCGGGCGAGCTGGTGATGACGCAGGAATTGCTGTCCAGCCTGCTTGGCGTACGGCGCGAGAGCGTCACACAGGCCGTCGGCCGGCTGCAGGGCCTGGGTCACATCAGCAGCCGTCGCGGCCACATCACGGTGTTGGATGCTGGCGGTCTGGCCAACTGTGCCTGCGAGTGTTATGGCGTGGTCAAGACCGAATTGCGGCGCTTGCATGCCGGAGCCTGCGCCGACTCTCGGCCGACCCTGCGCGGTTGAGGCCGATAGGGACTGTTCCCGGTTTTTGTGCGTCGTAGGGTGTTTGTACTGTACCGTACGAAGCCGTGTCCGCCGCAGTCGTATACTTGCTGTCTTTGCTGTCTTTGCTGTCTTTGCTGTCTTTGCTGTCACTTTGGACAGTCATGCAACGGACAAAGTCTGGAGTCTGCTTGATCGGCAATAACGACATCAATGCCAACAGCCTGTTGGCCGCCCTGCCCGAGACCGAACGTCAGCGCTGGCTGCCGAACCTTGAGGCGTTGGAGCTGCCGCTGGGCCGCGTGCTGTACGAGTCGGGCGCGACCATGACGCATGTGTACTTCCCCACCACAGCCATCATCTCGCTGCTGTACGTGATGGAAGACGGCTCCTCGGCCGAGATTGCCGTCGTCGGCAACGAAGGCATTGTCGGCGTGTCGCTGTTCATGGGTGGTGAATCCACGCCCAGTCGCGCCGTGGTGCAAAGCGCTGGCAGCGGCTACCGCATGCGCGCCGCGGCACTCAAAGGCGAGTTCAACGGCTCCATCCCGGTGCTGCACCTGCTGCTGCGCTACACACAGGCCCTGATCACCCAGATGGCGCAGACCGCCGTCTGCAACCGCCACCACTCGCTGGACCAGCAACTGTGCCGCTGGCTGCTGCTAAGCCTGGACCGGCTGAAAGGCAGCGAACTGGTGATGACGCAAGAACTCATTGCCAACATGCTGGGCGTGCGCCGCGAAGGCGTCACCGAAGCAGCGTTGCATCTGCAGAAGGACGGGCTGATTCGCTATGCGCGTGGTCACATCACGGTGCTCGATCGCGCCAGACTCGAGGCGCGCAGCTGCGAGTGTTACAAAGTGGTGAAGAAGGAATACGACCGGCTACTGCCGGACCGGGTGTCGAAATAGTGCGGGGCCTGCCGCGCGCCAGTGCGATGGCAGGACTCAGTGGCGGGCGGGGGACCTGTGCGTCAGTCGCACGGCCATGACAAGCAGAAAACCGCCGGCCGCGGCCATGGCCAGAGAGGTCAGCGGTTTTTGCCGCACATAACTGCTGCAGTTTTGCGCAAGCCGTTGCTGGGTCGCCCTGAGCTGTTCGGTGGCGCCGCGCAGTGCCATGGCCGCCTCGGTGGCTGTCATGGCCAAGTGGTTCGTTGCCTGGTGGGCGCCGGTGGCGAGCCCGTCGATGGCGGGTCCTGCCGCATCCGATGCCCGGTCAATGGCGTGGTGCATGCTGTTGCTGGCATCGTCCACCCGGTGGATCATCTTGTTGCCCAGGTTGTCGTTTTGCGCCGTGTTGGTTGTCTGCATGTTCTTTCCTTGGTGGGTCACTACGTCGTCATTCGGGGTTCGGCCCCGACCTTAGTCCTCTGCATGTGCACTGTCTGTGTGGCGGCGCACGCAGCGTGTCCGGGTTTGCCCGCATATCAGTGGCGGGCAGCACTGATGCGCCACACGGTGTTGCCCACATCGTCGGCGACCAGCAAGGCGCCGCGACCGTCGAGGGCCACACCCACCGGGCGACCGTAGGCCTCGTCGCCGTGTACGAAACCGTTCACGACGTCAATCGGCAAGGCAACCGGTCGACCATCGGCAAACGGCACGAACACGACCTTGTAGCCGCTGCGCGGCGTGCGGTTCCACGACCCGTGTTCGCCGACGAAAGCGCCACGCGCGTAAATCGCGCCGAGTTTCTGTCCGGCTGAGAACACCATGCCCAGCGGCGCGACATGGGCGCCGAGCGCGAAGTCGGGTGCGATGGCTCGCTCCACCATGGCGGGTGCCGCTGGTGTGACCCGGGTATCGACATGCTGGCCGTAATAGCTCCATGGCCAGCCGTAGAAGGCGCCGTCCCGTACCGATGTCAGGTAGTCCGGCACCAGGTCGCTGCCGAGTTCGTCGCGTTCGTTGACCACCGTCCACAACACGCCGGTGTCCGGCTCCCATCCCATGCCGTTGGGGTTGCGCAGCCCGGTGGCGAATATCCGATGTGCGCCGCTGGCGACGTCGACCTCCCAGATCGCGGCGCGGCCGGCCTCGATCGCCATGCCTTTTTCCGCGACGTTGCTGTTCGAGCCGACAGTGACAAACAGCTGTTTGCCGTCCCCGCTGGCGATGATGTTCTTGGTCCAGTGGTGGTTGACCGGTCCGGCCGGCAAGTCGACCAGTTTCACGGCCGGCCCGTCGATGCGTGTCTGTCCCGTTCGGTAGGCGAACGACACCACTGCATCGGTATTGGCAACATACAGCCGCTCACCCACCAGCGCCATGCCGAACGGCGAGCGCAGCCCCTCCAACAACACCGCGCGCGTCTCGGCGACACCATCACCGTCGGCATCGCGCAGCAGCGTGATGCGATTGGCGCTGGGTGTACCCGCGCCCGCGACCTTCATGACCCATTTCATGACCCAGCCCTTGATGCCGTTGCCGTCATCCGGCTTCGGTGGGGCGTTGCTTTCAGCCACCAGCACGTCCCCGTTGGGCAAGGTATAGAGCCAGCGTGGATGGTCCAGGTCTTGCGCAAACGCCGTGACGGCCAGGCCCGGCGCGACCGCGGGCATCATGGCCTGTGGCCAGCCGCGCGCCTTGGCGATATTGACCGTCGGGATCAGAGCCTGCTGCGGTGCCGGCAAGCGGGGCTTTGGGCCGACACCGGCGTCGAATGGCTGGAGCGCCGCCTGTTCACAAGCAGCCAGTGCAAGGCCCAGTAGCAGCGTCGGAAACAGGCGCAAGGCGCGGGAGCCGGTCATGGTGGAGATTTCCTGGTTGCGATATTCGAGCAATCCTCGACCCGACCGATCGAAGCCCGCTACTGGCGACGCCAAGCGGCTACCTGGCCACCGGGCTTGCGCGGCCCGCGCCGCGTCCAGTGCCCGGTCCGCTCAGGGTAGGGGAATATTCGTGCGACCGAAAGCCCACCATGTAGGGCCCGTCCTATTTACAAGTCGGACGACACGCTTCGTCTGCCAGGCCCGTGCGCCAGGGGCCGACAATCACCATCGCGATGGCGCAGAGACCTGCGTCATGCGAATGCGCCGATGGTGTCGCCCAATGGCCGTCGGCGATCCGTCGATCCGAACAAGGCAAGCATGCAGTCGATCCTGAGCGCCGCGGCCACCCATCCTGGCTGGGTCGTAATTGCCGTTTTTCTGGTTGCCTGTGCCGAATCGCTGGCCGTCATCGGAACGCTGGTGCCGGCGACGGTCCTGCTGTTCAGCGCTGGCGCGCTGATTGGCGCGGGTTCGATCGGCATCTGGAGTACATTGACGGCCGCTGTGCTGGGTGCCACGTTGGGCGACGCACTCAGTTATGAACTCGGACGGTCACAACAGGCGAAGCTCAACACATGGGAGTGGCTGCGGCGCCGGACGCAGCTCATGGCGAGCAGCGAAGAATTTGTTCGCCGGCACGGACGAAAAAGCATCGTGATGGCCCGTTTCGCCGGGCCATTGCGCGCTTTTGTGCCACTGCTTGTGGGCCTGTCGCATATGCCGCGCGGCCATTTCTATCCGGTCAACCTCGTGTCGGCGTTGCTGTGGGCGCCTGCACATATCTTGCCCGGCGTTTTTTTCGGCGCGTCGATTCTGCTCGCCGAGGCTGTCAGCGGGCGCCTGGCGGTCATTGTCTTGCTGCTGGGGCTGCTGGTCTGGTCCGCAGTCAAGCTCACTTCGCTGTCCATCCGATTCGTTCTGCCACGCTTGCGGCAGCTACGCGATGGGGCGGTCGCGCGCCTGCATGGCCGGACTTCGGTGGTGGCACGTGCGGCGCTGGAGCTGCTGGACCCATCACGACCGGATTCGCATGCCATGCTGATTCTTTCGGTGTTGCTGCTGTCTGCGGGATGGCTGTTTCTGGGTCTCGTCCAAGATGTGTGGTCGCACGACCCGCTGATACAAGCCGATTTGGCCGTGTTTCAGTACCTGCAATCGCTGCGGTCGCCGGTCGTCGACCGGTTGATGATTGCGACGACCGAAATGGGTGGTGTCGGCGTGTTGTTGCCGCTGGTGATCGTGGTCGCGTTGTGGCTGGCCTGGCACCGCAGCTGGCACACCGCAAGCTTCTGGCTGGGTGCGGCGCTGTTCGCCGAGGCAGTGGTGCAGTTGCTGAAGTTCGCGCTGGGGCGAGGCCGTCCGCTTGATCTCTATGTGGGCATTGACCAGTTTTCATTTCCGAGTGGCCATGCCGCCTCGACGACCGTCATTCTGGGCTTTCTGGCCTTCTTGTTGTCGCGCGGCCGGTCGAGCGGCGCGCGACTGGTCTTCGCGATCACCTTTGCCGTTTACCTGACGCTGGTGGCTTTCTCGCGCCTGTACCTCGGTGCCCACTGGATGTCCGATGTCGTCGGTGGTGTCAGCATGGGCGTGGCCTGGGTCGCGCTGGTGGCCATGGTCTACACGCAGCGCCGGATCGACGAGAGGTTCAGGCCCCGGACGCTGTCGCTGGTGGTCGTGGTGTCGCTGGTCGGATTTGGCGGCTGGTCAATTGTCTCGAGGTCGAGCATCGATAGTCTGCGTTATGCCGCCGCGCAGCCGCAACCGCGTGTGATGACCCGCGAAGACTGGCTGGCCGACGGTTGGCGCCACTTGCCGGCGCGCCGATCGGAACTCGCCGGCGATCAGCAGGAGCGGTTCAGTCTGCAGTGGGCATGCAGCATTGACGACGTCAGGAAGGTTTTGCGTGTGGCTGGCTGGCGACCCGCCTCGCGGTGGTCTGCGCCATCAGCGCTCGCGTGGTTGGCGCCCGGATCGCCGCTGCAGGATCTTGCGGTTCTGCCCAGATTTGACCAGGGCAGGAAGTCACGTTGGTCGTTTGTGCGCTGGAACGCCGAAAGCCCCGCCCAGCGCGAGGTCTTGCGCTTGTGGGACTCGGGCGTGTTTGTCGGAGCGAACAACGTGGCAACGGCAGTGCCGATCTGGTACGGAGCGGTTTATCGCGAGGTCCGGGGCAACGGATGGTTGGTTCCGAATGCGGGCCTGCTGTGGTCCAGTCCGGTCGAGCCCGAGCTCGCGTGGCCACCTCCGCCGAATATTTCGCAGCAAATGCGCGTGCGTATGACCGGTCAGGCGCAGACGCAGTTGACCATGTGTTTGCATTGAAGCTGAACTGTGGGCTGGAAGCGCTGCCCGTCTGTTTTTGACAACAGCGACAGAGGCCGATACCGATCTGCGGGTCAGGCAAGCACGACTGCGTGCGACAGCGCACAGATGTTTAGTCCAACTACGTTAAATTGACTTATGCTGGTTCAGCCCTTGGCTATTGACGCCCTGGATCAGGCCTGCGCACGGCCAGCCAAACACGCGGCTGGCGGCAAAACACCGAAGGATTCATCTTGACACGAGCATTGTTACGACGACCCGGCATGCTGCTGTGCAGCGTCGCGGCGGCACTGGGCTGCACTTGCGCATTTGGCCAAGCCACTTTGCGTCTACCCGCAACGATGCTCGCGCAGACAAAGGTTGACGAAGTCGCGGAAAAACGCGACCAGAGTGCCGCCACAGCGTTGGTCTCGGCGGTGGAGATTGGCTCGAACAAGAGCTATTCGATTCCGGCAATGGAAATCCTGGGCTTCGACTTCCTGCTCAACCGTGTCAATCACCATTTCAGCGGCAGCACCGATTACGACGTCACGACAGCGACAATCCGCAACAACCTGCGCCGCAAATGGGCCACCGACAACGATCCGTACCAGGTGAACCAGTTTGCCCATCCGTACCAGGGATCCATGTACCACGGGTTTGCGCGCTCTGCCGGCCTTGGCTACTGGGAGTCGGCCGGTTATACCTTTCTCGGCAGCGTGGCTTGGGAAATCGCCGGCGAAAAAACGCGGCCGGCGGTCAATGACCAGATCGCAAGTGGTGTTGCCGGAAGTTTTCTGGGCGAAGCGTTGTTCCGGATGTCGAGCCTGGTGCTCGAGCGCAGCGACGGCATGCCCAAGTTCTGGCGCGAAGTCACGGCCGCAGCGATCTCGCCAGCGAACGGGTTCAACCGGCTGGCTTACGGCGATCGCTTTGATCCGGTGTTCTCGAGCCGGGGCGCGTATTACTACAGCCGACTTCAACTGGGCCTGAGCGCCGCCACCCGCAACATCCAGGGAACGTCGACCGCCGACAAACGCAACGAGCTGCTGACGGATTTCTACATGGAATATGGATTGCCCGGCAATCCCGGTTACCAGTACACGCGTCCATTCGATTATTTTGCGTTCCAGTTCACCGCGTCAAGCGCCAACGTATTCGAGAACGTGCTGACGCGCGGAATGCTGGTGGGGCAGACCTATGAAAGCGGCCGTGACTTTCGCGGCGTCTGGGGTCTGTATGGCAGTTACGACTACATCTCGCCCCAGACCTACCGCATTTCGAGCACGGCGCTGTCGCTCGGCAGCACCGGGCAGTGGTGGCTGTCGCAAGACGTTGCACTGCAGGGCACCGCGATGCTGGGTGCCGGTTATGCGGCGGTCGGAACCCTGCGTGGCGGCGCCACCGGCGAATACCACTATGGCGTGGCGCCACAGGCCTTGCTGGCTATGCGCCTGATTTTTGGCAACCGCGCTGAAGTGGGCGTGACGGCGCGCGAATATTTCGTCAGCAATGTCGGAGCCCGCAGTGTCGGCGGACGGGACAATATCGCCCGCGCCGACGTCTCGTTCACGATGCGGATCAAGAAGCAACACTCGGTC
Organism: Burkholderiaceae bacterium; assembly: GCA_039934375.1. Taxonomy (GTDB): domain Bacteria; phylum Pseudomonadota; class Gammaproteobacteria; order Burkholderiales; family Burkholderiaceae_C; genus CAISIP01. The sequence goes on from JBDTMH010000064.1 coordinate 17,870, forward strand.
GCCATCAAGTACCTGTGGAATCGGCGCGACGCGACCTATGCGTTCCTGGGCAATGGGACACAGGAGCGTTCGACCATCGGCATCTTCTACACGTACGATGGCGACAGCAATTTCGGCGCCGTCGACTGGCGCTAGCGTCGGGCGCGCGGGCAGATGCGCCATTTGGCACTCAATCGCCTGGCAAGCCTATTTTCTGAGCCGCAGCAGTTCGTCGCCGAGCCACTGTTTGCTGGTGATGGTCTGCTCACCCTTGCACCGGACCATGTAGGCGCGGCTGGTGATGCTGCTTTCGGTCGCAGCTCGCTCGATGAATTGCTCGGTCGTGTCGACGCGGTGCCACGTGACCAGGTAATTGAACTTGTCGCGCAAATGCGCCTGTGCCTCGCGTGCGGTGTGCCAGGCGCCGTTGCGCTCGAATTCACAGCCCGATCCCTCGACGTAGCCGAGCAGGAAGTTCACCTCCATCGGCATCGTCATCCCGGTCGCTGCCTGCGCCGGAGACATCGAGAGAAGCCCGAGCAACAACAGCGCACCGGTCGCCAATTGCCTGCCCGGTCGTCGAGCGCCAGGGGCGAATACTGTCACCGGCTGCTCCATGAGTTCAGAAGTGGTACGCAATGCCCGCGCTGATATAGCGACTCGATGGTTGCTCTACCAAGGGGCTGTGGGACACGTTGCCCGACAGGCGTCGACTCTCCAGGCTGCCGACTATCACCCACTTCGGGTCCAGGTCGACCGACCACAGCAGTCCGACACTGGTGAACAACAAGCCGCCGCCCGGCTGGAAAGCCGCCAGACCGGTGATCGCCGATTGCTGCGGCGCAATGCCGTACCACGTGCTGGCGGATTTTGCGTTGGCCCAGGTCGCCTGACCGAAAATGCCGGCACTGACCGGCCCACCGTGAAACACACCGGCGCTCAGGCGCAAGTCCACCTGTGCACCCCGGTCGGTGTCGAAGTTCTGCCGCAGCCGCGTCAGCAGCGTGAACGGAACCGGACCGATGGTGTGGTCCCATTCCAGTTGCAATCCGGCCGAGGCGCCCGTCTTGATTTCCGCGATCTGGTGGCTGCGCAGGAACGCCGCATCGCCAGCTCTGCGTCCAGCTTCGTAGGCCAGCTGCGCGCCGACGTGCAAGCCCTGCGCGAGTTCGGTCCGGACACCGGTTTCCAGCACGCCCTGGGTCGAACGCACAAACCAGTTGTCGCCGAAATACCGAATCACCGGAACCAGCTCCACCTGCGTGGAGCGTGAACCGTCGTAGGCCGGGCGATAACGCAGCCCTGGTCCCAGCAGCGCGTCGTTGGAAAGTTCAGCCGAAGCCGCCAACGGCAACAGGGCGGCACTCACGACGCCTGCCGCAAGGGCCGCATTCAGGATCCGTTGCGTACTTGGCTGCCACAGGATTGCCGATTTCATACTGTCTCCCTTGACGACGCACCCAGCGTCTGGTTCACCTGCGGGTGGTTGCGCTGGCAGCTTAGTGCCGGATACGCCACTGCATCTGTGCGCTGGCGCACATCGGGCCAATTCAGTGAAGACCGATGCGCGGCCGGTTTGCTTGCGGCGACGGGCACGCGCAATCGCAGACCTTTGTTACCGCATCTCACCGGCGCTATACAAGCCAGACATGGACGACACGTTCAATCGGATGTACCGGCGGCGTGTGGACCGCACGGACCAAGGAGGCTCCGATGAAGACACTGCTTGTATTGCCGCTGACCCTGACCCTGGCCAGTCTGGCCGGATGTGCAGTCTATCCGGCTTATGGGTATCGGGGTGGGGGGCATGTGCGTGTCGATCCCGTGGTGATCGTGCAACCGGCCCCGGTGCTGGTGCGCCCGGCGTATCGCGGAGGCTATTACTACCGAGATCACTACCGAGATCGAGACGGCAGGTCCGATCGTTTTGACCGGGATCGCGATGGCGACGGGGTGCGCAACCGCTACGACTCGCAGCCGGACAACCCGTGGCGCCGTTGATGCCAACGGCATGTTGCGGGA
>JBDTMH010000065.1:0-19835 GCA_039934375.1 Burkholderiaceae bacterium
TCGAACTGCTTCTCGCCATCGACATCGGCGATCTCGATGATCGAGACGTCGAACGTGCCGCCACCCAGGTCATACACCGCAATCTTGCGGTCGCCCTTCTCGTTTTTGTCCAGTCCGAAGGCCAGGGCCGCGGCCGTGGGTTCGTTGATGATGCGTTTGACATCCAGGCCGGCGATGCGTCCGGCATCCTTGGTGGCCTGGCGCTGCGCGTCATTGAAATAGGCCGGTACCGTGATGACGGCTTCGGTGACGGGCTCGCCCAGGTAGTCTTCGGCGGTCTTCTTCATCTTGCGCAACACGTCGGCGCTGACCTGCTGGGCCGCCATTGCCTTGCCGCGCACCTTGACCCAGGCGTCGCCGTTGTCGGCTGCGACGATCTCGTAGGGCATCAGCGCGATGTCCTTCTGCACTTCCTTTTCGACGAACTTGCGACCGATCAGGCGCTTGACTGCGTACAGCGTATTGCGCGGGTTGGTCACCGCCTGGCGTTTGGCAGACGCGCCCACCAGCACCTCGCCGTCTTCCTGGTACGCGATGACGGACGGCGTGGTACGGGCGCCCTCGGAGTTCTCGATGACCCTGGGCACGTTGCCCTCCATGATGGCCACGCAACTGTTGGTGGTGCCCAGGTCAATGCCAATGATTCTTCCCATGTTCTTCTCCAAAATTGCCCGGTTTCTGCGGTTCGCGGCCCGGTGCGAGTTGCTTACAAATCAATCCTGTTCGGAAAATGCGGGTATCCGGCGCAAATTCAAGGCCTTACTTGGGGCCGGCGACGATGACCAGGGCCGGACGCAATACCCGGTCGGCGATCAGATAGCCTTTTTGCAGCACGCTGACAACCGTGTTGGCTTCCTGCTCGCTCGGGGCAACTGAAATCGCCTGGTGCTGGTGCGGGTCGAAACGTGCGCCGGCGGTCGGGTTGATCTGCATGACCTTGTTGCGTTCTAGCGCCGACATCAGCTGGCGCAAGGTGGCCTGCGCACCTTCACGAATCTGCTCCAGCGTCGCATCCTTGAGCGTCAGGCCCGCTTCCAGGCTGTCGATCACCGGTAGCATGTTCTCGGCAAAGGCCTCGATCGCGAATTTTCGGGATTTGGCGATTTCGTCCTCGGCACGGCGGCGGGCATTCTCGGCTTCAGCCTTGGCGCGCAGGTACTGGTCGGCGAGTTCGGCACTTTTGGCCTGCAGTGCGGCCAGATCGGCCTGAGTTCTGGATTGCGCATCCGATTCGTGGGCCGACTGGGCGGCTGCCAATTCTTCGGTGCTCTGGTATTCCTGCGCGGAATTGTGGGGGTCGGGTTGTTTTTGATCGGACATGCTGGAGGGGTCAAAAAGTCGGTGCCAATGGCGGGTTCTTGCGCGTACAGCCCTGTATATGGCGCCAAGGCCGCGCATTTCAAGAGCCACGGGTTTCATCATCCGCGCCCGGTCGCGGGCGCACCGTGCACGCTGCGCCCGCGCTGCGTCGGATGCCGTCGGCGCGGCGGATCAGCCGGAGACGCCGAGCAGTTCGACGTCGAACTTGAGCGTGGCGTTGGGTGGTATCACGCCGCCGGCGCCGCGCGCGCCATAGCCGAGTTCGGGCGGAATCACCAGGGTGCGGGCACCGCCAACGCGCATGCCGGCCACGCCTTCGTCCCAGCCGCGGATCACCATGCCGGCGCCGAGCGAGAATGCGAACGGATTGCCGCGGTCCTTGCTGGAATCGAACTTGGCGCCCTGGGTGCCGCCGTTGTAGAGCCAGCCGGTGTAATGCACGGTGACCTGCTGGCCAGCCTTGGCCAGGTCGCCTTCGCCGGTGGTGGTGTCGAGGTATTGCAGTCCGGAGTCGGTAGTGTTCATGGGCGTTTCATGCGGAAGAGATCAGGCTGGCCGCGTACCAGGCACGCTGGTGGCACGGCCCTGTGGGCGGTTGGGCGGCCCCGCAAGCCTGCGGGCGCAGGCGGCGCCGACGAGCCTGGGATTATGCCAGCAGTCCGCGCCGGGCCAGGTCGCGCATCAGGGCTGCCGTGCCATATGTCCAGGGCGAAGCCTTGTCGGAATGGGTGACCTGGTTGACCAGCATGCCCAGCGCGGGCGTGGCCACCGATACGATGTCGCCCAGTTCATGGGTGAAACCCTGGCCCGGGCCGTGCCGGTCCTGGGTCGGCGCGAACATGGTGCCCAGATACAGCACGAATCCGTCGGGGTACTGGTGGGTGCGCGCATGCGGCGAACCCATGGTCTGGTTCACCAGGTCCAGCGGATCGCGGCTGATCATGGCCAGGCTGCTGGCGCCATGCATCTCGAAGCCGCCATCGCCGGCCGTCACGCGCATCGCCAGCTCGCAGTTGCGTACGTCGTCGATGCCGAAGTGCTTATCGAACAGGCGGATGAACGGGCCGATCGCGGCCGAGGCGTTGTTGTCCTTCGCCTTGCCCAGCAGCAGTGCGCTGCGGCCCTCGAAGTCGCGCAGATTGACGTCGTTGCCCAGTGTGCAGCCGCGCGTCTCGCCACGGCTGTTGACAGCCAGCACCACCTCGGGCTCCGGGTTGTTCCAGACGCTCTTGGGATGCAGGCCGATGTCCGCGCCGATGCCTACCGCGCTCATCGGCTGGGCCTTGGTGAACACCTCGGCATCCTCGCCGATGCCGACCTCCAGGTATTGCGACCAGACGCCCTGGGCGATCAGCACGTCGCGCAAGCGCGCGGCCTGTTCCGAACCGGGTTTGACGCTGCGCAGGTTGTCGCCGATGATGCTGATCACCGACTTGCGCACCGCCTCGGCTCGAGCGGCATCGCCACGGGCCTGTTCTTCGATGACGCGTTCCAGCATCGAGGCGACGAATGTCACGCCGGCGGCCTTGATGGCCTGCAGATCGCAGGGGGCCAGAAACCACGGCGTTGCCGGCTCGCGTCGCCTGCTGGCCGAGTTGGCCAGGATGCGGGAGGTGTTGCCAATGCGCGGGCCACCGATATCGCGCACGGCGCCGACCGGATCGTCCATTTCGAGCAATGCAGAGCTGGTCGCAGCGATGCCGGAAATATCGAACACATCGTCGGCGCAGACACGCACCAGCGTGGGGCCCAGGCCCTCGGTCCAGACGCGGCCGATCAGCACGGCGCGTTCATGGTCTTGCGGCAGAATTTTTTCGGTGCTCAGCAGGGTTTCGATCATGGTGGGATAGCGCAAGTGGGTCGGAATGCGACGGGTTTCAGGGCTTTTTCTTGGCCTGGGCGGTGGCCCAGCGAACGGCGAATGCGGGCAATTCTCCCAGACGGCGCAGCAGGTCCACGCCGCTAGCCGTGAGGAAGTAGCCGTCGTCGCCATGCGACATCAAGCCGGCCTGGCGCATTTCCTTGATGCGCGTGTTCAGCGTATTGGGTGTGATGCCACCGACACTGTCCTGCAACAGGCGGAAGGTTTGTGGATGGCCGTCCTTGAGCGCCCACAACACGCGGATCGCGTAACGCGATTCCAGCAAGCTGAATAACTGGCTTATGGCTGCCATTTCCTTGGAGATCATCCCGCGGTCCTCCTCGACGCACTGATTCTTGTTTGGGACACCAGTGTAGGCGGCCCGATCCCGCGCAACAAGTGAAGTGTGCATGGAACTTTGTGCCGTGCTGCGATATGTCTGCTCCGACTTCGATAGCTCGCGCCATAACGGTTCCAAGACGTGCGCAGCCGCGACAGATGGCTGGCGGTGGGCCGACCCCATTCGAGCGCAAGCCCGTGTTCAGGCACACTAGGGTCAACACCGAGAGAAAAATCCTGCACCGGCGCTGAACCATTTGGCGCTCTGCAGGTCTGTCGGTCTTGACCGCCAGCAAGGAGAGCCCGATGCCACGCCTGACTGCCACCGATTTCGACCAGGAACTGCTGATTTTGTTTGATGCCTACGTCCATGGCGGCATCGACCGGCGCGGCTTTCTCGAGCGTGCCCAGAAATTTGCGGTTGGCGGCGCCACGGCCGGCATGCTGCTGGCGTCGCTGAGCCCGGATTTCGCGGCGGCGCAGGTGGTGCCCAAGGACGACAAGCGGCTCCGGACCGAGATGCTGAGCTATTCGTCGCCACAAGGTTCGGGAACCATGAAGGGGTATCTGGCGATGCCGGCGCGACCCGCCGGCAAGTTGCCCGGCGTGCTGGTGATCCATGAGAACCGCGGCCTGAACCCCCATATCGAGGACATAACGCGCCGGCTGGCGCTGGAAAACTTCATCGCGTTTGCCCCCGACGCACTGACGCCGCTGGGCGGCTATCCCGGCGACGAGGACAAGGCGCGCGAACTGTTTGGCCAACTCGACCAGGCCAAGACCCGCGAGGATTTCATGATGGCGGCGATGCTGTTGCGCGAGCGGCCCGAATGCAGCGGAAAATACGGCGCGGTCGGCTTTTGCTATGGAGGTGGCGTGGTGCACATGTTGTCGACCCGGTTGCCCGACCTCGCGGCCGCCGTGCCGTTCTACGGCAACCTGCCGGCGCCAGCAGATGCGGCCCGTGTCAAAGCCCCATTGCTGATTCATTTTGCCGGCGTCGATGAACGCATCAATGCGGCCTGGCCGGCCTATGAGGCCGCGCTCAAGGCGGCCGGCGCCCGCTACATAGCGCACCAGTATGCGGGCACCCAGCACGGGTTCAACAACGACTCCACTCCTCGTTTCGACTCCGCGGCCGCCAGTTTGGCGTGGCAGCGCACCGGCGCCTTCTTCAACCAGCAACTGCGTTCGTGAAATTTCCGACCCCGTAACGGGCGATAAGCCAAAGGAGAGAGAGCGTGAAACTGCGACAGATCGGCATGTTGGGATATGGTGAGGTCGGCAAGACCTTTGCCGCCGGACTGTTGACGGCTGTCGATGGTGTCAGTGCCTGGGACCTGAAGTTCGACAAGTCGCAGACGCGCGACGCCGAGCGCGCCGATGCGGCGCTGGCCGGCATCCGCGTGGCCGCATCGATGCCGGACGCCTGTGGCAACGCAGATCTGCTGATTTCCGCGGTCACCGCGTCAAATACGCTGGATGTCGCGCGCGGCGCAGCCGCAGTGTTGCGGCCCGGCACCGTGTACCTCGACCTGAACTCGGCCTCGCCGGGCACCAAGCGCGAGGCCGCTGCGTTGATCGAAGCGGCAGGAGGCCGTTATGTCGAGGCTGGCGTGATGACCTCGGTGCCGCCATACGGCATCCGGGTGCCGATGCTGCTGGGCGGCCCGCACGCGGCTGCGCTGGCCGAACGACTTGTGACCTGGGGCATGGATGCCCGCGTGGTGTCGGACCAGCTTGGCGTGGCCAGTGCCATCAAGATGTGTCGCAGCGTGATGATCAAGGGCCTGGAGGCGCTGGTGATCGAAAGTTATGCCACGGCACGCGCCTACGGCGTCGAGGAGCATGTGATTCCGACACTGCAGGAGACTTTCCCAAGTATCGACTGGCAACAGACCGGCGGCTATTTCTTCGGCCGGGTCGTACAGCATGGCCAACGGCGCGCCGAAGAGATGCGCGAGGCAGCGCATTCGGTGGCCGAGGCCGGTTTTGAGCCTTTCATGGCGCGGGCCATTGCCGACAAGCAGCAGTGGGTGGCGGATCAGGCCAGGGACGGCCTGTTCCGCGACGTTGCAAAGGACGCCCCGTGGCAGGACTACGCGGACCGGCTGATCGCCGCGCGCAAGACGTGAGAGCGTGCGAGGCAATCGCTTGAGCCTCAGCGCGCAGCAGCCGGTTTGCCTGCGCTGCTGTTGCCGACGAAGCTGATGTCGACCATCAACTCGTTGGCCAGACTCTCCAGTCCGGCCTGCAGCTGATCGATGTCCAGCTCTGTTGGAATCGTCAGTTGCGCGTCAAGGTGGAACATCTGTTCGCCCGACATTGCGCCGCTGGCGATATGGGTCTTCATCTTGTCGATGCTGACCCCGTGTTCGGCCAGCCGCGTGGCAATCGAATGGATAATGCCCGGCCGGTCGTGGCCGACCAGTTCCAGTGCGATGCGCCGGGTGCAGGGCGCAGCGCCGTCGTCGTCGGCCTGCGCCACCTGGATATGCAGATTGTCGGAATCGATGGCGCGCAACGCAGCTTGAAGTGCCGCACGTTGTGCTGGCGGCACCTGCAGATGGACGATGCCGGCAAACTGGCCCGCGAAGTTGGCCATGACGCTGTCGGTCCAGTTGGCGCCGAACTCGGCCGCCTTGTCGGATAGGGCGCGTACGACGCCGGGACGGTCCGGGCCGACGACGGTGATGACGAGTGACTGCATGGACATCTCCTTGGGTTGCCGTGAACGGTGTCGGCCGCAGGGCGCACAAGGCCTGCGACTTGCCGACGTGACTATCTTACGTGCGCCTCATGTCGGCGGCACTGTGCCGCGATGCTTGGCTGGTAACACGGCCGCGAGCGTATCAGCGAGCAAGGTCTGGGTGGCCTGTTGCGTCAACGTGGCGGGGCGCTGGGCACTGACGGCCAGTGAAATCTGTGCTTGCAAAGGGGGTTCGCGAATGGCGCGCAGCCGGAACAGCGACGGCCTGACCGAACTGGCCACGGCATTGCCGGACAGCACCGCATTGCCGGCGCCATCGGCGACCAGGTCCAGGATGGCCGAGACACCGTCGATCTCCAGTGCAATCCGCGGGCTGCAGCCGATGGCTGCCATTTCGGACTCGACCCGCATGCGGATCGCATTGGGCCGGCTCGGAATCACCAGTGGCAAATCGGCCAGCGCCGCGAGCTTGATCGGTCCTGTGCCGGTAGCGTGCGCCCGCGACTGGACCAGAAACAGTTCCTCCCGCTGCAGCGCAAGGAGTTCGACATCCGGGCTCGGGCGCGCGTTGTACAGCAGCGCAATATCGAGCCGACCGTTGACCAGCGATTCCAGCATCGCGCTGGACAAGCCTTCGCTGATGGAAATCGTTGCTTCCGGCATCTGGCGGTCAAAAGCGCGTGTCAGCGGTACGGTCAGGACCCTGGCCAGGCTGGTGGGCAAACCGACGGCCACGCGCCCGGCCAATGCGCCGCGCAACTTGCCCAGCTCTTCGCGCGCCCGCTCGACCTGGTGCAGGATACCGCGCCCGTGGGCCAGCAACAGGCGTCCAGCTTCGGTGGGCACGGCGCCGCGACCGTCGCGTGTGAGCAAGGTCTGGCGCAACTCGACCTCGAGCAGGCGCACCTGGCGGCTGAGCGCCGGCTGTGCAATGCCCAGCGCGGCCGAAGCACGGGTGAATCCACCGAGCTCGGCGACCCGCACGAAGTATTCGATCTGCCGCAGGTCCATGGGTTTCGATGGGGACCAAAAAAATGTGAATACCATTCTATCGGTTATGCCTCTCCGTTATATCTGCTAGAGGCCAGGCGGACTTCTTCTATTTCCGTAAACCGCCCACAATGGCCAGATGCGAGGTGGGTCGTTGCGCAGCACCCGCCACCACGAATTGCTTGCGGAACGCCGCAGCAGCAGTCCCCCACCCGACGCGAGGAGAAGCGGCAGTGACAAAACCCATGGTCATCGATTGCCACGGCCATTACACGACGGCGCCCAAGGCGCTGGAGCAGTGGCGCAATCGCCAGATTGCCGGCATTCAGGATTCGGCTTCGATGCCCAAGGTATCGGAGCTCAAGATCAGCGACGACGAGTTGCGCGAGTCGATCGAGAGCAACCAGCTGCGTCTGATGAACGAGCGCGGCTCCGACCTGACGATCTTCTCGCCACGTGCCAGTTTCATGGCCCACCACATTGGCGACTTCAATGTCTCGTCGACCTGGGCGGCGATCTGCAATGAGTTGTGCTACCGCGTCTCGCAGCTCTTTCCGGACAACTTCATCGGCGCGGCGATGTTGCCGCAATCACCCGGCGTCGATCCGGCGAGCTGCGTCGCGGAACTTGAGAAATGCGTCAATCAATATGGCATTGTCGGCATCAACCTGAACCCGGATCCAAGCGGAGGGCACTGGACCTCGCCGCCCTTGAGCGATAAGCACTGGTTTCCGATTTACGAGAAGATGGTCGAGTACGACATCCCGGCGATGATCCATGTGTCGACCAGCTGCAACCCGTGTTTCCACACCACCGGCGCACATTACCTGAACGCCGACACGACGGCGTTCATGCAATGCCTCACTTCCGATCTGTTCAAGGAATTCCCGACGCTGCGTTTCCTGATCCCCCATGGTGGCGGCGCTGTGCCTTACCACTGGGGGCGTTTTCGCGGCCTGGCCCAGGAGCTGAAGAAGCCGCTGCTACAGGACCATTTGCTGAACAACATCTTCTTCGACACCTGTGTCTACCATCAGCCGGGTATCAATCTGCTCAATACTGTGATCCCGGTCAAGAACGTGTTGTTCGCGTCCGAGATGATCGGTGCCGTACGCGGTATCGATCCCGAGACCGGCTACTACTACGACGACACCCGGCGTTATATCGAGGGCTCAAAGATCCTGAGCGCCGACGACCGTCGCCAGATCTACGAAGGCAATGCCCGGCGCGTGTTTCCGCGTCTGGATGACGCACTGAAGCAAAAGGGGAAATGAACATGACGCAACTGGGCATCGTCAAACGCAATATCGTGCGGGCCGACAGGGTCGCTGTCGACAGGCTCTCAGGCTTTGGCGTCGCGACCATCCACGAGGCCATGGGTCGGGTCGGGCTGATGAAACCGTACCTGCGGCCGATCTACGCCGGCGCCCATTTGTGCGGCACGGCGGTCACGGTCTTGCTGCACCCGGGCGATAACTGGATGATGCATGTCGTGGCCGAGCAGTTGCAAGCTGGCGATGTCGTGATCGCCGCCGTCAGCTCGGACAACGCGGACGGTTTCTTCGGTGATCTGCTGGCGACCTCGTTCCGGGCCCGCGGCGCAGTGGGGCTGGTCATCGACGGCGGCGTGCGTGACGTCAAAGACCTGACCGGCATGGTGTTCCCGGTATTCTCCAAAGCGGTGCACGCCAAGGGTACGATCAAGGCGACACTGGGCTCGGTGAACATTCCGGTGATCTGTGCCGGTGCCATGGTGAACCCCGGCGATGTGGTCATCGCCGACGATGATGGGGTGGTGGTGGTTCCGGCCGCAATGGCGCAGCAGGTGGCCGACGCGGCCGCCGCGCGCGAAGCCAACGAATCCGAGAAACGCGCCAAGCTGGCGGCCGGAGTGCTCGGGCTCGACATGTACAACATGCGCCCGGCCCTCGAGAAGGCTGGTCTGAAATATGTCGACTGACGCAGACGCGCAAACCCGGGAAGACACAGACTCCATGGAATTCACCAAGACGCCAGGCTGGCTGGACTGGTTCGACGGACCCAGCAAACCCCGCTTCCAACTGCCCGGCGGGGCGGTCGACGCACATTGCCATGTGTTCGGGCCCGGTGCCGTGTTCCCGTATGCGCCCGAGCGCAAGTACACACCCTGCGATGCGTCGAAGGAGCAGCTGTTTGCGCTGCGCGACCGCCTGGGCTTCGACAGAAACGTCATTGTGCAGGCAACCTGCCATGGCAGCGACAACCGGGCGCTGGTCGATGCGCTGCAGGCGTCGAACGGCAGGGCACGTGGCGTGGCCACTGTCAAGCGCAACGTGACGGACGCCGAGTTGCAAGACATGCATGCTGCGGGTGTACGCGGCACACGCTTCAATTTCGTCAAGCGGCTGGCCGACTTCACACCGCCTGAGGTGCTGCTGGAGATCGCCAATCGCATTGCGCCGCTGGGCTGGCATGTGGTGGTGTACTTCGAAGCGCAGGATCTGCCGGAGCTTTACGACTTCTTCACCGCCTTGCCGACCACGGTGGTCGTGGACCACATGGGGCGCCCCAACGTCGCCAAACCGGTTGATGGGCCGGAGTTCGCGCTGTTTGTCAAGATGATGCAAGAACACGACAACATCTGGAGCAAGGTGAGTTGCCCGGAGCGGCTGTCGCTGACCGGACCCAAGGCACTGGACGGCGAGCAACGGGCTTACCGCGACGTCGTGCCGTTCGCCCGCAAGCTGGTCGAGACCTTCCCGACGAGGGTGTTGTGGGGCACGGACTGGCCGCATCCGAATCTGAAGGACCACATGCCCGATGACGGCTTGCTGGTCGACTTCATCCCGCAGATCGCCAGCACGGCCAAACTGCAAGGCCAACTGCTGGTCGACAACCCGACCCGGTTGTACTGGCCCTGAAAACGGAACCCTCCCATGGCACTGAACAAACCTTACCTGGACGTACCCGGCACGACGATCTTCGATGCCGAGCAGTCGCGCAAGGGTTACCACCTGAACCAGTTCTGCATGTCGCTGATGAAGGCCGACAACCGCGCGCGTTTCAAGGCCGACGAGCGTGCGTATCTGAACGAGTGGCCAATGACCGAGGAGCAGAAGCAGGCAGTGCTGGCGCGCGACCTGAATCGCTGCATCGCTGCGGGCGGCAACATCTATTTCCTGGCCAAGATCGGCTCCACGGATGGAAAGAGCTTCCAGCAGATGGCCGGTAGCATGACCGGCATGACCGAAGACGAGTACCGCGCCATGATGGTGGCCGGTGGGCGGTCTGCAAACGGCAACCGGTTCGTCGGTGAGGACGGTGATGCTCAGGCGTACCGACAGCCGCAAGGCAAAGCAGGACAGAAAGGAGTTGCTTGATGGCCAAGATCACCGCCAGTGTCTACACCTCGCACGTGCCTGCGATCGGCGCCGCAATGGATCTGGGCAAGACCACAGAGCCATATTGGCAGCCGGTTTTCAAGGGTTACGAATATTCCCGCCAATGGTTGCAGGACCACAAGCCCGATGTGATCTTCCTGGTTTTCAACGACCATGCGACTGCATTCAGCCTGGATATGATCCCGACCTTTGCCATCGGCACGGCACCCGAGTTCCAGCCAGCCGATGAAGGCTGGGGTCCGCGACCGGTGCCCAGCGTGATCGGCCATCCGGAATTGGCCTCGCATATTGCGCATTCGGTGATCCAGGATGACTTCGACCTGACCATCGTCAACAAGATGGACGTCGACCATGGCCTGACCGTGCCGCTTTCGCTGATGTGCGGTCAGCCTCAGGCATGGCCTTGCCCGGTGATCCCGTTTGCCGTCAACGTAGTGCAGTACCCGGTGCCCTCGGGGCGCCGCTGCTTCGAATTGGGCAAGGCCATCGGCCGCGCCATTGCCTCGTACGACCCGCCGCTCAATGTACAAATTTGGGGTACTGGCGGCATGAGCCACCAGTTGCAGGGACCGCGCGCGGGCCTGATCAACAAGGAATTTGACGCCATGTTTCTGGACCGGCTGATCGACGATCCCGCCGGCCTGGCCCAGATGCCGCATATCGACTACGTGCGCGAAGCCGGCTCCGAAGGCATCGAGCTGGTGATGTGGCTGATCGCCCGCGGGGCGATGGCCGATATCGCCGGTGGCAGCAAGCCGCATGTGGCCCACCGCTTTTACCATGTGCCCGCGTCGAATACCGCGGTAGGTCATCTGATCCTCGAGAACTGTCCGTGACGTTGCGGTATCGTTGCTCCCGGGTCTGCCGTGCATTTGAAGGAGGGTTCCCATGACGAGAAATATCAAGGTTGCGCTTGCGGGTGCCGGTGCTTTCGGTACCAAGCATCTGGACGGCATCAAGAACATCGACGGTGTCGAGGTGGTGTCGCTGGTCGGCCACGAACTGGACAAGACGCGAGCGGTTGCGGCCCAATACGGCATCGGGCATGTGAGCATCGACCTGGCCGAAAGCCTGGCGCTGAAGGAGGTCGAGGCGGTCATCCTGTGCACGCCGACGCAGTTGCATGCCGAGCAAAGCCTGGCTTGCCTGCGTGCGGGCAAACATGTGCAGGTCGAGATCCCGCTGGCCGACAGCGTGCAGGGCGCACAGGAGGTGGCGGCACTGGCGGCAAAGACCGGGCAGGTGGCGATGTGCGGGCATACGCGCCGCTTCAATCCCAGCCACCAGTACGTCAAGCACCGCATCGTGGCCGGAGAGTTCAACATTCAGCAGATGGACGTGCAGACGTATTTTTTCCGCCGTACCAATACCAATGCGCTGGGCCAGCCGCGTTCGTGGACCGATCACCTGCTGTGGCACCATGCGGCGCACACCGTCGACCTGTTTGCTTACCAGTGCGGCAGTCCGATCGTGCAGGCCAACGCCTTGCAAGGGCCGCCCCATCCGACGCTGGGTATTGCGATGGACATGAGCATCCAGCTCAAGACCGCCAGCGCGGCGATTTGCACCCTGTCGCTGAGCTTCAACAACGACGGCCCGCTGGGCACCAATTTCCGCTACATCGGAGACAGCGCGACCTACATCGCGCGCTACGACGACCTGTTCAACGGCAAGGAAGAGAAGATCGACGTTTCGGGCGTGGCCGTGTCGATGAACGGCATCGAGCTGCAGGACCGGGAGTTCTTCGCGGCGATCCGCGAAGGCCGCGAGCCGAACGCCAGCGTTGCCAGCGTTTTGCCCTGTTATGAAATTCTGCACAAACTGCAGCACCAGCTCGGCAGCTGAATTTCCGCGGATTCCGCTGAGATCCTGCCCTGTTTCGTTTGACGGCCAGGGTGGCCCGACCTCATGGCACTGACGACGACAAGGAAGACTCCCGTGCAACAACGCAAGATCGGTCCCTTCACCGTGTCGGCGCTCGGACTGGGCTGCATGAACCTGAGTCATGCCTATGGCGTCCCGCCGTCGGCAGAGCAGGGCGAGCGGGTGCTTCTGGTCGCGCTCGACGCCGGGGTCACACTGTTCGACACGGCCGCCTTGTATGGCTTTGGTGCCAACGAAAAGCTGCTCGGCCAGGTGCTGCGCAAGCATCGCAGCAATTTCACGTTGGCCAGCAAGGGAGGCATGGCCGGCGTCGGTTTTCCGGAGGGCGTCAAACGCGTCATTGACGGTCGGCCGCAAGCGCTTCGGCGCGATTGCGAGAACAGCCTGCGCAATCTGCAGACCGATGTGATCGATCTGTACTACCTGCACCGCTGGGACAAGAAGGTGCCGATCGAGGACAGCGTCGGTGCCATGGCTGATCTGATTACGGCCGGAAAAGTGCGCGCACTGGGATTGTCCGAGGTGTCGGCCATCACCTTGAAGCGGGCCCATGCCGTGCACCCCATCAGCGCGGTACAAACCGAATATTCGCTGTGGAGCCGCAACGCCGAGATCGCCATGCTCGAGGCCTGCGCCGACATCGGCGCTGCGTTTGTGGCCTTCAGTCCGGTCGCGCGCGGTTTCCTGTGTGACACGCCGTTGGAGCTGGCTGCGCTCGATGCCAAGGACATCCGCCGCGGCATGCCGCGTTTTGCCCCGGACAATTTTGCGGCCAACCAGAAGTTGCTGCCGCCGTTCCAGGTGCTGGCAGCAGCGGCGAACTGCACATCGGCCCAGCTGGCACTGGCCTGGTTGTTGCACAAGGCACCCCACATCATCCCGATTCCGGGCACTACCAGCGTGCCGCATTTGCAGGAAGATCTGGGCGCGGCCCAGGTCCAGCTGAGCCTGGACACCATCGCCGCAGTTGACGCGCTGATCAACCAGCATACGGTGACCGGGCCGCGCTACAACGCACAAGCGTCCGGCGAGGTGGATACCGAGACATTCTGACCGACGCGGAACCGGGCGCAGCCGTCGCCGGGAAAGTGGCTCACAATGGTCACTCCGAAACTATTGGGAGAGCACTATGACAACCCGTGAACTGGCGCAGGCATTCACCGATCTGCTGAAAAGCGGCAAGGCCGACGAAGCCGGCAAGACCTACTGGTCGGACGATATCGTCTCAATGGAACCCATGGACGGCGACATGGCGGTGCTCAAGGGCCGCAAGGCGGTCGACGGCAAGAGCGCGTGGTGGTTTGCGAACCACGAGGTGCATTCCGTCGGCACTGAAGGGCCGTATGTGCATGGTGATCAATTCGCCGTGCGCTTCACGATGGACGTCACGCCCAAGGGTGGCAAACGCATGAAGATGGACGAGGTCGGCCTGTATACCGTCAAAGGTGGCAAGATCGTCGAAGAGCGGTTTTTCTTCGGCTCCCAGACTTGAGGCGGGTGCGGCCGGGTGCCTCCGGGTAGCGGCGGCCGGCCACATGCGGGTGTCCGGCAGGGCCGGCTCTACGGGCTACGGGCAGTGGGTTACGTCAGGCGGTCGGAAAGCAGCGCGATCAGACCGTGCGAATCACACTGATGTGTTCGGTGCCACTCTCGGGCAACCAAATCTCGCCCTTGCGACCAAGAATCTGGCGGATATTGCTGCTGGCGCGCGGCATCGGGTAGGCGCTGAATTTCTCGTTGGCCGGATCGAACGCGTAAACCGCGTTGCCACTCCATTCGGCGACCCAGACGGTGTCTTGCGCATCCACATAAACCGCATAGGGCCGCGGCGCTTCGCCGGGCAATTTCCAGCTGCGCCAGGATGATGCCGACGGATCGTGCATCGACAGATTGCCACTGTTCCATTCGCTGACCCAGATGCGGCCCCGGCTGTCGCTCCAGACACGGCGCGCACCTTGGTCGGACGTGGGCGGCTCGACCAGCTGCGACGCGCCGATCTTGCGGTCGCTGATGCGCGCGATGAACGAGCCGGCCAACGAACACCACCAGATGTCGCCCGCAGGTGTGCTGCAGATGCCATACGGACCGCGTCCGCGTGGCGACGGTAGCAGCGTGACCTCACCCGTCTTGACCACCACCTTTCCAATATAGCCTGACTGACCGGTGAACCACAAATCGCCGTCGCGGTCGAAGGCGCAGGTGTTGAGGTTGGCGTACGGTGAACCCTTGGGAAGCCGGTGCACCTGGATGTCGCGGCCAGGCCAGCCGACCCGCACGATCGCGTTCTGGCCGCCGTCGGTGATCCAGGCCGCCTGATCCGGTCCCTGGATCACCCCATGGGGCGACGAACCCGAACCCAGCGCCAGCAATTCGTTGCGGCCCGTGCGCGGATCGAACCATCCCAGATGCCCGCTAGCCTGCGCCGTGAACCATACGCCGCCATCCGGCGCCGGGGCCAGATCGTGGATGCCGGTATGGCGCGAGGCAGCGAGTTTCCAGGACTGCAGTTGGCCTCGGGCAGGTTGCGCCGCTGCAATGCCCGGCAAGACAAGCGCCAGAGTGGCGCCGCCCAGGCGGGCGAGGGCGACGCGGCGGGCGAGGGGGGGCATGGAGGGCAGCGATCGAGGAGTAGATATCGCCATTGTGCGACGTTCCGCTGGATGTAGATAGCCCATGTCGCCGCGTGTCAGGTCACAACATCGCGAATGCCTTGGTGAAGAAATCGTCGGCGCCGAAGTTGCCCGATTTGAGCGTGAGGTGAACGTCGCCGAAAGGTGTCTGGGCGTGGCACCACGGCACGCCGGGATCGATTTGCGGACCGATCTGCATCTGCCTGATATCCAGTGCCTGCACGCAGGCGCCAGAGGTTTCGCCGCCGGCGACGACCAGTTGGCGTACGCCGTGCTCGACCAGTCCGCGGGCGATGGCAGCAATGGCGCGCTCAACCATGGCGCCGGCCTCTTCGACGCCGAGTTGCGACTGCACCGCCTTGACCGAGCCGGTCTCGGCGGTGGAATACACCAGCACGGGGCCCGACGCGAGCAAAGGGGCGGCCCAGGCCAGCGTCTCGCCCACGACGTCCTTGCCGGAGGCGATATGCATCGGGTCGATGGCCCGTGCCGGACGACCAGTGGCGATGAATGCGGCGACCTGGCGATTCGTCGCGAGTGAGCAACTGCCGGATACCACGGCGCGTTGTCCGCTGGCCGCAGGCAAAGCGCTGGCCGTGGACGAAGGCTGGATGCCGAAGTTTTGCGGCAGTCCGATGGCCACACCCGAGCCGGCGGTGACCAGCGGCATCCCGGCCAGCGCCAGGCCCAGCCGCATCAGGTCGTCGTTGGTGACGGCGTCGACGATGGCGACGCCGACACCTTGCCTTCGAAGTTCGACCACACGTGCCTTCACGGCATCCGCGCTTGTTGCGACCGCACTGTAGTCGATCAGGTCGACCTTGCGTTTTGTCTGCGCCTGCATCACGCGCACCAGATTCGGGTCGCGCATGGGTGTCAGCGGATGGTTCTGCATGCCGCTCTCGTTCAGCAACACGTCGCCGACGAACAGGTAGCCCTTGAATACGCTGCGCTTGTTGTCGGGGAAGGCCGGCGTGGCAATGGTGAAGTCGGTCTTGAGTGCATCCATCAGGGCTTCGGTGACCGGGCCGATGTTGCCCTGCGCCGTGCTGTCGAAGGTCGAGCAATACTTGAAGTAGATCTGCCGCGCGCCGGCACCCTGCAACCAGGCCAGCGCGGCCAGCGACTGGGCCACGGCATCTTCGGCAGCGATGGTGCGGGATTTGAGCGCCACCACCACCGCGTCGACTTCGGTGCCCAGCGGCTGGTCAGGAATCCCGATAGTCTGCACGGTGCGCATGCCGGCACGCACCAGGTTGTTCGCAAGATCGGATGCGCCGGTGAAGTCGTCGGCAATGCAGCCCAGCAGAATCGAAGCCATGGTTGTCACAGGTCCTTGAAGAGTGGATGCGCAGTGGGTACGCGTTGTGGACAGTCGCTGTGCCTATGGCGTCGGTTTGCCGGACGGCAGGTCAATGCCCGGGAAGATCTTGATCACTGCACTGTCGTCCTCGCGCGCAAAACCGGCGGTCGAAGCCTGCATGAACATCTGGTGCGCGGTGGACGACAACGGCAACGGGAACTTGCTGGCACGCGCCATGTCGAGCACCAGTCCCAGGTCCTTGACGAAGATGTCAACCGCCGACAGTGGCGTGTAGTCGGCGGCCAGCACATGGGCCATGCGGTTCTCGAACATCCAGCTGTTGCCCGCGCTGTGCGTGATCACCTCGTACAAGGCGGCCGGGTCGACCCCTTCGCGCAGGCCAAGGGCCATGGCCTCGGCAGCCGCAGCAATATGCACGCCTGCCAGCAACTGGTTGATGATCTTGACCTTGCTGCCAGCGCCGGCGCTGTCGCCGAGTTTGTAGACCTTGCCGGCCATTGCATTGAGCACCGGTTCAGCCACTGCATAGGCGGCAGGTGTACCGGCCGTCATCATGGTCATCTCGCCGTTGGCTGCCTTGGCGGCGCCGCCGGAGATGGGTGCGTCGATATACAGCAGGCCCATTTCGGCAAGGCGATTTTCCAGCTGGATCGACCAGTTCGGGTCGACCGTGGAGCACATCACGAAGACCGATCCCGGGCGCATCGCCGCAGCGCAACCTTGCGGCCCGAACAGCACCTGCTCGGTTTGCGCAGCATTGACGACCACCGAGACGATGACATCACAGGCGGCGGCCAGTTCCGCCGGCGATGGACAGGCAACGCCACCG
Organism: Burkholderiaceae bacterium; assembly: GCA_039934375.1. Classification (GTDB taxonomy): domain Bacteria; phylum Pseudomonadota; class Gammaproteobacteria; order Burkholderiales; family Burkholderiaceae_C; genus CAISIP01. The sequence continues at coordinate 17,268 of JBDTMH010000065.1, forward strand.
TCCTGCGCGAAGGCCTGCGCCGCCTGCGTTCGCACGTCAAACACGCGTACCTCATATCCCGCGCGGCGCAAGGACTGCGCGACTCCATTGCCCATGGCGCCCAGGCCAATCACACCAGCCACTGTCTGCATCGTCTGCTCCGTTCAATGGGGGATCGTGGCGCCGTGCCTTGCGCGCGGGTCGCCCTCTGTCAGCGCCGCATTGTCGCTCAACGCGGGGCCGCAGCAGCGCGGTCATGGGCGACCTTGGTCAAGGACCACGCGCCTTGCGCAGCATGAACAGGCCGCAGGCCATCATCAACCCGATGCCGAACCACGACAAGGCATTGGGCACGTCGCCCCAGACCAGCCAGCCCAGCAGCAAGGCGTAGATCAGCGCCGTATAGCGAAATGGCGCCACCAGGCTGAGGTCTCCGTTGCGCATGCCGATGATGAACAGGTAATAGGCACTGCTCAGGAACACACTGGCAGCTGCCAGCAGGGCCAAGTGTCGGCCTTCGATCGGCGCCCAGCCTTGCAACAGGCTCCAGGGGCCGGTCAACAGAAGCACCGCGAACGAGGTGGTCAGCGTGATCAGGATCGAGGGTACGGCCAGTGCGATCTTGCGCGTGACCAGATCGCGGGCGGTGTGCAGCAAGGTGGCGAACAGGCACAGCAGCGTCCAGGCATTGAAGCCGTCCGCTGCCGGTTGCACGATCAGCAACACACCGGCGAAACCGCCGGCTATTGCCAGCCAGCGGCCGAAGCTGATCTGCTCGCGCCATGCGATGGCGGCGTACAGCGCAATGAACATCGGCGAGGCCATGTTGATCGCCGACGCATTACCGATCGGCAGGTGAAACAGCGAGGTCAGATAGGCCATCGAGGCCAGCGCGTCCAGCGCCGCGCGCAGCAGTACTGCGCGTTGCGTCAGTTGACGCCAGGCGTCATTGCGTGCCAGTGCACGGGGCTGCAGCGCACCCATGAGCAGCGCTGCCGTCAGCAGCAGGCTGGTGGCGAACAGGCCGCGGACGAAAATCAGCTGGGCTGCCGGCAGCGATGCACTGACGTATTTGACGAGCGCATCGTTGGCGATGAACAAGGCCATGGCCAGACACATGGCCACGATTCCCTTGCGATTGGCGGCATCGGTCAAGCTGGACATGTGCCACGATGGTACCGTGGCGCGGAGTCGAGCCGGCGACCGGCCCTTGCTCGGTGCTCGCTTACCATTGCCAGCATGCAACCACCATCCCGACACCTGGCACTCGAAGGCAGCACGAATTTCCGCGATCTCGGTGGCTACGCCGGCCGCGACGGACGCAGCGTGCGCTGGCGTCGCCTGTTTCGCTCCGACCATTTGGGGACGCTGACGCCGCAGGACCTGTCCACCTTGTCGGCGTTGGGCCTGGCACGGGTCTGCGACTTCCGTGGCATGCACGAGCGTGATGTGTTTCCCTGCGTCTTGCCTGGCGTGATCGTCCATGCCTTGTCGATCGAGCCGACGGTGGTGCAGGGCATGCAGTCGCTGCTGGCAGCGGGCAAGGTGTTGACGCCGGCCCTCACGGCCGAGTTGATGCGCCAGACCTACCGCGATTTCGTGCAGGGCAACAGCCCGCGTTTCGCCGAACTGTTTGATCACCTGCTGCACGACGATGCGCCGCTGGTGTTCCATTGCACGGCGGGCAAGGACCGCACCGGATTTGCCGCGGCGTTGATCCTGTCGGCACTGGGCGTGCCGCTTGCAGTGGTGATGCAGGACTATTTGCTGACCAATGATCTTTACCGCCAGCCCCAGGCGGCGTCCAGCTTCGCATCGCAGGAGGTGCTCGATGTGCTCTGGAAAGTGCAGTCCGGATTCCTGGAAGCGGCCTTGCAGACAGTGCAGGCCGATCATGGCAGCGTTGAGCGTTATCTGGAACACTCGCTGGGGCTCGGACCGACGCAGCGGCGGCGGCTGGAGCAGCTGTATCTGGAGCCCTGAGGCGCCTATTGAGAACCGGCCTTGCGCAAGGGCGCGCCCGGCTGGCCGACAGTCTTTCGCGGGCAGGAAAAAAGCCGCGGACCCGTGAAGGTCAGCGGCTTTCGACAGATTGCAGGCGGAAGCCTTACAGGCTGTCGGTGAAGCTGCGCAGCTTGTCCGAGCGGCTCGGGTGCTTGAGCTTGCGCAGCGCCTTGGCCTCGATCTGGCGGATGCGTTCACGCGTCACATCGAACTGCTTGCCCACCTCTTCGAGCGTGTGGTCACTGGTCATCTCGATGCCGAAACGCATGCGCAGCACCTTGGCCTCGCGCGGCGTCAGGCTGTCCAGGATGTCCTTGACCACGTCGCGCAGGCCAGCTTGCATGGCCGCTTCCATGGGAGCGGTGTTGGCGCTGTCCTCGATGAAATCGCCCAGGTGCGAATCGTCGTCGTCGCCGATCGGGGTTTCCATCGAGATCGGCTCCTTGGCGATCTTCATGATCTTGCGGATCTTGTCTTCCGGGATCTCCATGCGCTCGGCCAGCACGCTGGCATCGGGCTCGAAGCCGAATTCCTGCAGATGCTGGCGGCTGATGCGGTTCATCTTGTTGATGGTCTCGATCATGT
>JBDTMH010000066.1:0-19701 GCA_039934375.1 Burkholderiaceae bacterium
TCGTGGAACAACAACCCCTCGGTGTCCGACCCCTGGAACACCACAGCGGCATGGATGCAGTACGTGCCGGTTCCCGGCCCGAGCAGCAACCAGTTCATCGATGGCAACGCGCCATACCATGGATTCGGCGCCGGCGGCAACATCTCCGGCGTCACGGCCTATGCGTACCTCGACAAGACCTGGTACGCGGAGTTCGGCGGCTACGCCACTTCCCGCGGGCTGAGTTCCTTCATGAGTGCTGGACTGGACAATGCCAGTACGACCAAACTGCGCGGACTCAACCCCTACTGGCGTCTGGCATGGAACCACGAGTGGGGCCCGCATAGTCTGATGCTGGGAACCTCGGGCATGAATGCGCGGGTATACGATGATCCGCTGAACACATCGGACCCGGCCTCGATCCACCACTACCGCGACTCGCAGGTCGATGCCCAGTACCAGTACCTGCTCGACCCGCACGCCATCACGATGCAACTCGCGTACGGCCACAACCGGCATCGTTATCCGGCATCGATCGGCAACCAGCCGAGCACGGACTTCGTCGACGCCGCAGGCAACCCGCTGGCCAACACCAACGCGGCGGACACGACGAACGTGCTGCGCGCCAAGCTGAGCTACGTCTATCAGGCCAAGTACGGCGGCAGCCTGGGCTTCTTCAACCAGACCGGCAGCCGGAACACACTCAACCAGAGCTCGGGTTACGACGCCGGCCTGGGCATCATCACATCAGATCCGAACGTCGCCACCACCACGGCCTCGCAGCGTGTCGCAGGCAATTTGCTGGGCAGCCCCGCAACCCGCGGCCTCACGCTCGAGACATTCTGGATACCGGTGCAGAACGTGCGCGTGGGTGTGCAATACACGGCCTACAGCCGGTTCAATGGCGCCTCGCACAACTACGACGGATTCGGGCGCAATGCCAGGGACAACAATTCCATCTTCTTCTATGTGTGGGCAGCGTACTGACCCGAACCCCCAGTCCGCATCTGGCCGCGAACCCCACTGGAGAATTCAATGAAACGCACTGCTCGTCCCCCGATCCTTGCCCTGGTCGTTGCCGGGCTGGGCGTGTTTGCCGGTTGTGCCAACCCGGAGCGTTCCCGGGACCTGAACAATCCCAGTGTTTCGGCCACCACGCTTGCGCAGCAGGTGTGCTCCGAATGCCATGGCGTCACCGGCAATGCCGTTTCTCCGAATTTCCCGAACCTGGCGGGACAGACACCGGAATACCTCGTGGCGCAACTCAATGGCTTCAAGAGCCACAATCGGCAAGACCCGGCAGGCTTCGAATATATGTGGGGCATGAGCCGTAGCCTGACCGATGCGCAGATCGAAGGACTCGCCAAATATTATTCCGGGCAGCAGCCGATGCAGCAGCCTGTTGAAGGTGCAGCGGCGCAGATCGAAGCCGGCAAGACGATCGCCGAGAACGGCGTGCCGGCCAAGAGCGTTCCTGCCTGTTTCTCGTGCCATGGCACGGGTGCACAAGGCAACAGTACTTTTCCGAAGCTTTCAGGGCAGCATGCCGACTACCTGGCCAAGCAACTGGGTGTGTTTCAGCGCACCGATGGCCGCCCGAGCGGCGCTGTGATGAAAGTGGTTGCGCACGAATTGAGTCGCGACGACATCCTTAACGTGACAGCTTTTCTGCAAGCCTTGCCGCACCAGTGATCGACGGGCAGTCTGGGATTGCGGTGCCGCAAGCATCGCGGCCGGCCTGGATGCCGACCTAGACCGCCTCTGCCAGCGTGTCACCGGTCAGCAGCGTCTGCAACAGATCGCGCACGCTGCGAATCTGGTCACCAAAGGGAAGCACGCCCGCGCCACGGAAAAATAGGCCCTTGCGGGTGTCGCCGCGCAGCGCCGCGGCCAGCTGGTTGTCGATGCAGAACTGGCCCCAGTCCTTGAAGCCGTCGCGCAGACCGCACTGGGCCAGGCAGTCGAAACTTTTGGTGCAGCGCGACTTGGTGTGGGCCACTGATTGCAACTTGGCTTCCTGCTTCAGATAGGCGTCGAGCCAGGGCGTGCGCACTGCACGCGCGGGCAGTCCGGCGACACTGGTGAATTCGACCAGGCTTTCATCCGTGGCCTGTGCCAGCAGCTGCTTGAAAGCCGGGTGGGCATCACCTTCCTCGGTCACCGCGAACGGCGTTCCCAACTGCCCAGCGGCTGCGCCCAGCCCCTGCAGTCGCACGAGGTCGGCCATGTTGCGGATGCCACCGGCCGCGATCAGGGGAACCTGGTCTTCGATGCCGGCCGAACGCAGGAATTCGCGCGCCTGCGGTATGGTGTTCTCGAAATCGAAGCGGGGGTCCTGCAGGTCCGCGATCTTCGCCGCGCCCAGATGGCCACCGGCCAAGCGCGGATTTTCCAGCACGATGGCATCGGGCAAACGCTTCTTGCGTTCCCATTTGCGCACCACCAGCTGCACGCCACGTGCGTCCGACAGGATCGGGATCAATGCGGTGTCGGGAAAATCGCGCGCCAGGTCGGGCAGGTCCAGCGGCAATCCAGCTCCGACGACCACCGCGTCGATGCCACATTCGAGGGCCCGCGTGATCGAGGGCCCGTAGGCCGACACCGCCCGCATCACGTTGATCGCCAGCAGGCCGCGACCGCCGGCACGTTCGCGGGCAAGCCGGATCTCGCGTTCCAGCGCTTCGAGATTGGCGGCGTCGATGGCGTCCTTGGCGGCCTGCCCTGGTGTCAGGCCGGCGGTGCGCTGCATCAGGTCCGGATGGTGCCGGCGCAGATCGACGGAAGAAATAGTGCCTGTGCCGCCCAGCGACGCGACCGTCCCGGCCAGGCTGTGGGCCGACACGCCGATGCCCATGCCACCCTGGACGATCGGCAGCAGCGTTCGCGCGCGCAGTCGCCATGGCTGGAGTCCGCCGCGCTGCAGCCAGCGCGCAGAGTCAGCGGGGATCGGGTTCGGGTTTTCATCCAGTGAGATGGCAATCGCGGACATGTTGGCGGTTCGGGCGAGCGAACGCCGGAAATAGGGATGCAATAGCCTAACGCCATGCTGCCAACAGGGATTTGCGCCAAGTCAAGTGCTGGTACCGCTGCCGGGACCGGCCGCACTGTGCAACCCGGGCGGCGCTGGCCTTGCGCGCTTGGCGAGCCGTGGCACCAGCGCCTGCTCAGCGTTCCGCAATGTAGTGCTGCATGCCGACGGCTTCGCCGGGCAACAGGAAGGCGCGTACCTGCGACTCCAGTTCGTGGTCGGCCATGGTTGCACGGGCACGCTGGTGCAGGTAGTCGGCCCAGGAGGTCACGATGAAGCGCTCGACGAAGCGGTGCGGGTCGGCGAGGTCGCGGTAGACGCGCCAGAACGTTGCGCCATCGCGTCGGCGTGGCGCACGCAACTGACTGATCGCGCTGAGGAAGTCGTCGGAATTCTCCGGGTCGATGCGGTAAGCCATCTCGACCGCGATCGGGCCATCGGCCGGATCGGGTTCCTTGTCCAGGAACAGGTCCTGCAATGATGGCGTGGCCGGCGTCACGTCGCGTGCGTCGCCCATGCGCAGCGGGAATTTCCGCGCCATCAGCGGGCCGGCTGCCATGCAGGCGGCCGCGACGCACAAGGCCACGGACAGCCCGGCGAGGTCGGACAAGGCTCCCCAGAACGCTGAACCGATGGCGAATGCTCCAAGCGCGGCCAGCGTATGCATGGCCACCGCGCGGGCCCGGACCCAAGGCGGCACGCTGGTCTGGGTTGCGGTGTTGAAAGTCGACATCACCGACATCCAGGCGCCACCGCCGACAGTCAGGGCCAGGTATACCGGCAGATGCCAACGCGACAAGGCCGCGATCAGCATCACCAGCGCATACGAGACGCAGCCGGCAGTCACCAGCGTCTCGAGTCCGAAGCGCGCGCGCACCTTGCCGATGAGGGCGCCGGCGATCACGGCGCCGGTACCCATGCAGCCCATCATCAGACCAAAGCCACTGGCACCCTGGCCGAGCTGCTGCTGCCCGATGATCGGCAGCAGCGCCCACAATGCCGACCCGGCGCCGCTATAGGCCGCAGCCCGCACCAGTTGCGCCAGCACGGTATGCGAATGCCAGGCGAATCGAAGTGCGCTGAGCATGCCGCCCCATAGCCGTTCGGCCGGCAGCCGCGTGGGCGGGTGCGGCGCCGGTGGCCAGCGCCGGATCGAATGCATCATGTACAGCGTGCTGAGCACGGCCAGCGCGAAATTCCAGGGTCCACCGACGTAGGCGAAGATCAGGCCCGCCAGCGCCGGACCCAGCGCCCGGGCGCCGTTGTAGGCCACGCTGGTGGCGATGATGGCCTGGGGCAACTCCTCGCGTGGAACTGCGTCGGCCACCGTCGAATTCCAGGCCGGCGACAACAACGCCGTGCAGCTGCCGGCGACGAAGATCAGAAACAACACACTGCCGGGCCCGGTCAGGTGCGCCAGCGACAAGCCGGCCAGCAGCATGCCGGTGGCGGCCTGGATCGACAGCGCAAGCAGGATCAGGCGGCGCCGGTCGGTGATGTCGGCCAACACCCCGGCCGGCAGCGAAAACAGGAACATCGGCAGGAACACCGCAGTCTGCACCAGCGCGGCGAGAAAGGACGAGCCGCTGAGCTCGACCATCATCCACGACGCAGCCATGGTCTGCATCGCGTTGCCGATGAAATAGACGCCGCCGCCGGCCCAGATACCCCGGAACTGGGGAAAACGCAGGGGGGAGCCGGTCAGGAAGTTTGCTTGCATGGATTCCGATTGTCGGGGTCGCAAGCCACCAGCTTGAGCACATGGTCGAAATCGCCAGTGACCGAGAAACATTCCTCTGCCTGGTGACTTATTGCGGCGATTGTCGGTGAACCGCGGAAAATGTAGCATGACCCCAGGGCTGGACCGATGTGGCGCCGGTCGTGGCGGGGTTCACGATCCATGCAAGACCAACAGGAGATACGTGATGGCAGATGTGTTTGACAACCCGATGGGTTTGGTGGGCTTCGAATTCGTGGAGTTTGCGTCGCCGACGCCGGGCGTGCTGGAGCCGGTATTCGAGATGATGGGCTTTACCAAGGTGGCACGTCACCGATCCAAGAACGTCACGTTGTACCGCCAGGGCGACATCAACTTCATCATCAATGCCGAGCCGCGCAGCGTCGCCTCGTATTTCGCCGCCGAGCATGGCCCGTCGGCCTGCGGGCTCGCGTTTCGCGTGCGCAACTCGCGCCAGGCGTACGAGCGTGCGCTCGAGCTCGGCGCCGAGCCGATGGAAATGCGCACCGGTCCGATGGAGCTGCACCTGCCGGCGATCAAGGGCATTGGCGGCGCGCCGCTGTACCTGATCGACCGCTTCGAGGAAGGTCGCTCGATCTACGACATCGACTTCGATTTCGTCGAGGGTGTCGATCGTCACCCGGTCGGCCATGGGCTCAAGGTCGTCGACCACATGACACACAACGTGTACCGCGGCCGCATGGCCTACTGGTCCAAGTACTACGAGCGGCTGTTCAACTTCAGGGAAATCCGCTACTTCGACATTCAGGGTGCACACACCGGCCTGACCTCCAAGGCCATGACGGCACCCGACGGCATGATCCGGATTCCGCTGAACGAAGAGTCGGCCAAGGGTTCGGGGCAGATCGAGGAGTTCCTGATGCAGTTCAACGGCGAGGGCATCCAGCATATTGCGCTGCTGACCGACAACCTGATCGACAGCGTCGACAAGCTGCAGTTGGCCGGCGTCCCGCTGCTGACCGCGCCCAACGACGTCTATTACGAGATGTTGCAAGAGCGCCTGCCCGGCCACGGCCAACAGGTGGCGGAGTTGCAGGCGCGCGGCATCCTGCTCGACGGCACGACCGAAGGCGGCAAGCCACGTTTGCTGCTGCAGATCTTCTCCAAGGCCATGCTCGGCCCGGTATTCTTCGAGTTCATCCAGCGCAAGGGCGACGACGGCTTCGGCGAAGGCAACTTCAAGGCCTTGTTCGAGTCGATCGAGCGCGACCAGGTTGCGCGTGGCGTGATCCAGGTGGCCTGAGCCATGGCGCAGCTTCAATATCAGAGTGGCTTCGGCAACGAGTTTGCCACCGAGGCCTTGCCCGGCGCCTTGCCGGTCGGGCGCAATTCACCGCAGCGTTGTGCCTACGGGCTGTATGCCGAGCAGTTGTCGGGCACCGCCTTCACTGCGCCCCGTTCCGATAACCGGCGTTCCTGGTTGTACCGCATCCGGCCGTCCAGCATGCACGAGCCGTTCGAAGAGGTATCTGGCGCAGGCCTGGTATCCGATTTCGACGCGACACCGGCGACACCGAACCAGCTGCGCTGGAATCCGCAGCCACTGCCGGAAGCTCCGACAGATTTCGTGCAAGGTCTGCTGACCATGGCCGGCCATGGCGGGCCGCAAGGGCAGTCCGGTGCGGCGGTGCATGTCTATGCCGCCAACCGGTCCATGTTGGGCCGGGTGTTTTACAACGCTGACGGCGAGATGCTGATCGTGCCGCAGCAGGGACGGCACCGCTTCGTCACCGAGCTGGGCATTGTCGAGGCCGAGCCGCAGGAGATCGTGGTAATTCCGCGCGGTGTACGTTTTCGCCTCGAGTTGCCCGACGGTCCGGTGCGTGGCTATGTCTGCGAGAACTTCGGCGCCAACTTCCGCTTGCCGGACCGCGGACCCATCGGCTCCAACGGACTGGCGAATTCGCGCGACTTCCAGACGCCGGTGGCGGCCTATGAAGACAGCGACGTGCCGACCGAACTGCTGGCCCGGTTCCAGGGTCGGCTGTGGTCGGCGCAGATGGACCATTCAGCGCTGGATGTGGTGGCCTGGCACGGCAACTATGCGCCGTACAAATACGACCTGCGCCGCTTCAACGCCATCGGCTCGATCAGCTACGACCATCCGGATCCATCGATCTTCCTGGTGCTGCATTCGGCCTCCGACACGCCCGGCGTCAGTGCGATCGATTTCGCGATCTTCCCGCCGCGCATCCTGGCGATGCAGGACACCTTCCGCCCACCCTGGTTCCACCGCAACATCGCCAGCGAGTTCATGGGGCTGGTGCATGGCAAGTACGACGCCAAGGCCGACGGCTTTTCGCCGGGTGCCAGCAGCCTGCACAACAGCCTGACCGGCCACGGCCCCGACGCGGCAACCTTCGAGAAGGCCAGCAGTGCCGACCTGTCCAAACCGGACGTGATCATCGACACGATGGCTTTCATGTTCGAGACCCGCTGCGTGCTGCGACCCACGGCCCAGGCCATGCAGCTGCCGCAGTTGCAGAAGGACTATTACCGCTGCTGGGAAGGCCTGAAAAAGAACTTCACACCCGAGACACCATGAGCACCCGCCCGGCCGCCCCGAAGGGGCTGGCACCGAAGCTCGTAAAGCAAAGGAACTCCAATGACCCTTGCGATCAACGACACCCATGACGCATCGCTGCGCAGCTGGCTGGACTCGGCTAACGCTGCCGACAGCGACTTCCCGATCCAGAATCTGCCGCTGGGTCGATTTCGCCCGCACGGTGACAACACCCAGCCCTGGCGGCTCGGCGTGGCCATCGGCGAGCAGATCGTCGACCTCCGCCTAGCCGGTCTGGTCACATCGCACAGCGTTGATGCGCTGCTGGCGGCCGATGCCAGCGCGCGTCAGACGCTGCGCCGCGACCTGTCCGAGGGCCTGCGCCTGGGCAGCGCACTGCGCGCGCGCTTCGAATCCGCGCTGGTCCAGCAATCCGAGGTCGAGCTGGGACTGCCGTGCGACGTGCGCGATTACACGGACTTTTACACCAGCGTGCACCACGCCACCACCATCGGCAAACAGTTCCGTCCCGACAACCCGCTGCTGCCGAATTACAAGTGGGTGCCGATCGGCTACCACGGCCGTGCCTCGTCGATTCTGCCCAGTGGCGCGTCATTCCGCCGGCCGAACGGGCAACTCAAGGCGCCGGATGCCGACGCGCCCCGCCTTGGGCCGTGTGCGCGGCTTGACTACGAGCTCGAACTGGGAATGATCGTCGGACGCGGCAATGGCTCCGGCGAGCCGGTGCCCATGGCGCAAGCCGAGGATCATGTGTTCGGGCTTGCACTGTTCAACGACTGGAGCGCGCGCGATATCCAGGGCTGGGAATACCAGCCATTGGGCCCATTTCTGTCGAAGAACTTTGCCAGCACCTTGTCGCCATGGATCATCACGATGGAGGCACTGGCGCCGTACCGAGCACCGTTTACGCGGCCGGCCGACGATCCGCAACCTTTGCCCTACCTGGATTCGCCAGATAATCGCGCGCACGGTGCGATTGACATCGAACTCGAGGTCTGGTTGCAGACGGCGCAGATGCGCCAGCACGGCTTTGTCGGCGAACGCCTGTCATGCTCGAATTACAAGGACGCCTATTGGACGCTTGCGCAGCTGGTGGCCCATCACACCGTCAACGGTTGCAACCTGACCAGTGGCGATCTGATGGGTTCCGGAACCTTGTCGGGCCCGGCGCCGGAGCAGGGCGGATCGTTGATGGAGCTGAGCCAGGGCGGCAAACGACCGATCGTGTTTCCAAACGGCGAGTCGCGCAGCTGGTTGCAAGACGGCGACAGCATCATCCTGCGTGCATATTGTCAGCGTGATGGATTCCGGCGCATCGGCTTCGGCGAATGCCGCGGCACCGTCTTGCCGGCACCAAAGCTCGGCTGACAGCAGAGGAATCACCATGCTTGACAAGATTCGCCAGACCGGCAAACACGGCGCGGCAGCGGCTGCCACGCCCGAGCGCACCGACTGGACCATCGACCAGGGTTGGGACAACTACACGGCGCAGGAGCATGCGGTCTGGAAAACCTTGTTCGAACGCCAGACGAAACTGTTGCCGGGTCGGGCCTGTGACGAATTCGTCGCCGGTATGCGCCAGCTGCCGATCGGGCCGGACCAGATCCCGGACTTCCGACGTTTGAGCGAGGTGCTGATGCGCCAGACCGGCTGGCAGATCATTGCCGTGCCGGGGCTGGTGCCCGACGAGGTCTTTTTCGATCACCTGGCGAACCGGCGCTTCCCGGCCGGCAACTTCATCCGCAAGGCGCACGAGCTGGACTACCTGGAAGAACCCGATGTGTTCCACGACGTATTCGGCCATGTGCCGATGCTGATGAACCCGGTGATCGCCGATTTCGTGCAGGCTTATGGCGTCGGCGGCTTGCGGGCGCAGCAGCTCGGCGTGTTGCCGAATCTGGCACGGGTCTACTGGTACACGGTGGAATTCGGTCTGGTGCAGCAGCAGGACGGCCTGCGCATCTACGGTTCCGGCATTGCGTCGTCGTACACCGAGTCGGTGTTTGCGCTCGATAGCCCATCGCCGAACCGCATCGGTTTTGACCTGGAGCGGGTCATGTGCACCGAATACCGTATCGACGACTTCCAGGAGGTGTATTTCGTGCTGCAAAGCCTGGATGACTTGCTGGAGTTGGCGGCCGTCGATTTCGCGCCGCTGTATGCGCGGGTCGGCCAGCGCACCCAACTGCGGCCCGGCGATGTGTTGACCAGCGATCGCCTCGTGCAGCGTGGCGACGGCGCCTACCATGCAGCCCGGTAGACGGCCGGGTCAACCTGCACGCCAGGCTGAAGCTGTCCGCCCGCACGCTGCGCCGGGAACGCCGCTCACGGCATGGCGGAGCCGTTCAGCGCATGACCATGGCTATTGGCGAGGCGACCTGGAAAGTCGTCGCTGTCTGCGCCAGGCTTCCGTCGTCGGCGATTGAGAATTGCAGGATGGAGTTGCCGGCGAAATGGGCCACATACAGGAATCGGCCGGTCGGATCGGCCAGCACGTTGACCGGTTGGGCGCTGGTGATAGCCGCGGTGATGGCCGAGACGGACAATGCGCCATCGCCGCCGACGCGGTAGGACGAGACCGTAGGGCCCTGGAAGTTCGCGACCCAGGCGAATCGCCCGGCCGGATCGGTGGCCAGGCTGACTGGCGTATTGCCCGCCGCAACAAAGGCGGGTGCGAACGGCGCCAGCGTGCCATTGGCAGCGCGCACGTACTGCGACACGTTATGGGACAACACCCCGCTGTTGGTGACATAAACCGCTCGGCCCTGTGGGTCGATGCTGATGCCGGTCGGACCGGCGCCGGCGACCAAAGCAGTTGTCAACACCTGTAGTCGGCCGTCAACCGCAATTGCAAACTGCGATACCGTCCCGGCGTCGTTGGCCACGTAGACATAGCGACCTGCAGGGTCAACCGCCACGGCGGCCGGACCCGTGCCGGCGGCCACTGAACCCAGCGACGCCAGCCGACCATCGACGGCGATCGAGAATTGCGCCACGCTGCCGCCGTCATCGCTGACGTAGACGAATCGGCCGGACGGATCGACCGCAATGCCGGTCGGGCCGGTACCGGCCACGTTGGCGTCGGGCAGCAGCTGTGTCAGCTGGCCATCGCCACCGATGCGGTATTGCGACACCGTGCGGCCATCGTTGGCCACGTACAGATAACGCCCGAGCGGATCGAGCGCCAGACTGGTAGGTTTCACACCGGCCGCGATGAAGGGTGAGGCCAGCAGACTCAGGCTGCCGTCGCTGCCCACGCTGAACTGCGTCAGGTTGTTGCCGCCATAGTTGGCCACATAAGCGAAACGTGCGGCATTGCGGCAGGACACCGTGACCGTCAGCACGTCCGATGTTCCCGTCGTGCCCTGGCCGCTGGTCACGACACAGCCCTGCGCCGGTGCAGCTGGCTGGCGCGCCACTGTGATGGCATATGGCGCACCGGCGGCACTGCGCCGCGCGAAGCTCGCGGGCCCATCGGCGGTGACGGACAAGGTGTCGCCGCCATTGTTCTGCAGCAGCAGCCCGCTGCCAGCCAGCCCACTGACGCTGACGGTCACGATGTAGCCCGGACCGGCGTCCCCGCCGCCGCCGCCACAGGCGCTCAGCATGAGGGCGGTGAGGCCGACGATGGCGGGCATGCCGCGGATTCTTCGTTGCATCTGCATGTTGTTTTCTCCCTGCGTGTTGACTGCCGTCGACCGGTGGCCGGAACCAGTCTGACAGAACTGGCATGGGGTGCAGGCGTCAGGCGGCAGGTACCCCGGCAATCGCCTGTGCCAGACGTGCTGGCGCGATTATCGGGTCGAGCCGCGCCAGACCTTGCTCCGTCGTCTCGTACCAGGCGTCCTGTGTGACGATGAAGTCCATCGCGATGTCATGCGGCTGGGGCTGGATGCTGGCGATGCGCGACGACTCGAACGCCACGCCGATCTTCAGCGTCTGTGGCGCCAGCGCGGCCAGCGTGCGGTCATAGTAGCCACCGCCGTAACCCAGCCGGTAGCCCATCGCGTCGAAACCAATGGGCGGTATCAGGGCCAGCTGTGGCGTCACGATATCGCCACCTTGCGGGACTGGCAGGCCGTAGACGCCCGGGCTGGTGGCCATACCGGGCCACCAGTCGCGAAACTGCAGCGGCTGTGCCTTTTGCAGCACCACCGGCAATGCGGTGCGTGCGCCGCCCTGGCGCAAGGCGCGCATGGCAAAGCGCGGATCGAACTCGCCCTTGAATGGCCAGTAGGCTGCGACCACCGCGCCGTGAGGAGGGCGCAGTGCGGCCAACAGCCGTGTGGTGATTTGTGCGTTCCAGCGAGCGTGTTGCGCCTGCCCGATCGCCATGCGTTGCGTCAGCAGGGCTTCGCGTTGCGTGGCACGCCAGGATCGCAGTTCAGGTGTCAAGGACATGGGGGTGCATATGGAGTATGTCGAACTGCAAGCCGGTCGGCCGCGCCGATGCAGTCCACAGGCAGTATCCCCGTCCGGGTGCAGCGCAGTCAAGTTGGGTGCTTCAGTCTGAGGCTGTACTTCCCAGCAGTTAAGATAGTCCGTATGTCATTTCCGCCTCTCATGCAGGGTCATGTCCTGCTGCCTTGGTTCAATGGGCGTACGCCGTTGCGCGTCCGATTGCGGGCGCTGGGGCATGCCCGCCATGCCGCCTTGCTGCTGGCTTGTCTGCTCGGCAGTGGCGCCTGGGCCGCATGCAGTGACGCACCGGCCGTGGGTGTGGACTGGACCGAATGCGAGAAGAGCCGCCTGGTATTGCGCGGCGCCGACCTGAGTGGCGCGCGGATGGCCGGCGTCGACCTCGACGGCACTGACCTGCAGGGAGCCAAGTTGCCCGGGGTCGACCTGACCCATGGCAGCATGGATCGGGCCCGCTTGAGCAAGGCCGACCTGAGTCGCGGCAAACTGGTGCAAGTCAATGGCTACCGTGCCAATTTCAGCGGTGCCAACCTGAGCGGTGCCGATCTGACCAAGGCAGAGCTGTTCCGCGCAAATCTGTCTGCGGCCAATCTGTCTCGCGCCGTGCTGCGCAAGGCAGAGCTGCAACGCACCAATTTAGACGGAGCGAACCTCGATGGTGCCAACCTGACCGGCGCCGATCTGGCGCGATCGGTGCTGTCCAATAGCCGGCTTGACGGCACTCGCATGGCGCAGGCACGTTTGTTCCGTACCAGGTTCGAAGGTGTCGATCTGAGCCGCACGAACGGGTTGACGACGGCGCAACTGGAGTTCGCCTGTGGCGACAAGCGCACCCGATTGCCCGACGGCGTCAAGGCGCCGAAGTCCTGGCCTTGCGGCAAGGACGAGTGACGGTTCGCGCCGACGCCGAAGTCCCCGGTATTCAGCTTCCCGTGCGCACGTATGGGCGCATTTTGAGTTCCGTGGCGATGCGCGGTCGGGAGTTCTGATCTACGGGAAACTTCTCGTTGCGCGGTCCGCAAATTGCCCTTAGTATGCATGCCTGTCTATACAACCTTGGAGCCTGGAGCCGCATATGAAAAAGATCATGACGTTTGTCGCAGGATTGGCAGCTGCGGCCATGCTGTTGATGCCGCTGTCTTCGCTGGCCCAGAACAAGTCGCGTCTGGCGCAGATTCTCGAACGCGGCACGCTGCGTGTCGGTACCACCGGAGACTTCAATCCGATGTCGATCAAGGACACGGCAACGAATACGCTCACCGGCTTCGACATCGAGGCCATGACCGAATTGGCCAAGGACATGGGCGTCAAGATCGAGTTCGTGCCGGCCGAGTGGGCGACGCTGGTCAACGGCATCGTGTCCGACCGTTTTGATATTTTCTCGGGTGCATCGCTGAGCATGGCGCGGGCCAAGACAGTGGCATTCTCCGACCCGTACATCTACGCAGGTACGGTGCCGCTGGTGAGCAAGAAGACCGGCAGCAAGATCACCAGCTGGAGCACCATTGACAACCCCAACGTCACCGTGGCGGTTTTGATGGGCACCGTGTTTGAGCAACAGGCCAGGGCGCATTTCCCCAAGGCCAAGGTTCGGGCGATCGAAAAGCCGGCCACGGGATACCAGGAAGTGCTGGCCGGTCGCGCGCAGGTGACGATCACCAGCAACGTCGAAGCGGCCACGCTGATGAAGACCTATCCGGATCTGCAGATGGTTGGAAGCAACAACGACATGCGCAACAAGCGTCCGTTTGCCTATCCGATGCCGCAGGGCGACGAGGTCTGGCTGACGTTCGTCAACAACTGGATCGCGCTCAAGACAGCTGAAGGATTTTTTGCTGGCCTTGAAGCCAAATGGCTGTCGGCCAAATAGTCCGCCGACTGTTCGTTCTCGTCACATTTGGCCTGTTGCTGGCCGGCTGTGCCGGCTCCTCCGGCGGCGGCGGAGCGTCGAGCTACAACTGGGGCTGGTACATATTCAACCCGTTCCAGGCGAAGGGGTTGTCCAACCTGCAGTTCCTGATTGGTGGAATGTGGTGGACGATCCTGGTATCCGTCTGCGCCATCGTGTTGTCGGTCATCGTCGGCGCATTGGTGGCAGTGGCCGGATTGTCCAAGCGCAAGTCACTGAACCGTATCAACCGCGTATATGTCGAGCTATTTCGCTCAATTCCGCTACTGGTGCTGTTGTTGTGGGTGTTCTACGGGTTGCCGGTCATCATCGGGCTGCAGTTGGGAGTGTTCGCCACCGGCGTGGTGTCGCTGGCGATCAGTGACAGCGCGTTCGAGGCCGAAGTGTTTCGCGCCGGCATCCAGTCGGTGCCCAAGGGGCAGGTCGAGGCGGCGAAGAGTCTCGGGCTGGGCTGGTCTCTGACGATGCGCCTGGTCGTGATGCCGCAGGCGATCAAGGTGATCCTGCCGGCACTTGGCAACCAGTTCGTCTACGTGCTCAAGATGTCGTCGCTCATTTCGGTGATTGGCCTGCAGGAGTTGACACGCCGCGCCAACGAGCTCAACGTCAGCGAATACCGGCCGCTGGAGACCTATACCTTGCTGGTGCTGGAATACCTGGTGCTGATTCTGTTCGTGTCGTACCTGGTGCGTCGCATGGAACGCAAGATGGCCACCTCGCATTGATCAACAAGAAGGACGGCGCGGCGATGATTCTTCAGCACAGTACCTGGCCCGCAGTCGAGGCTTACCTGAAGCAGTCCAGTGGAATCATCGTGCCGATGGGTTCCACCGAGCAGCACGGCCCGACCGGACTGATCGGCACCGACAGCCTCACGGCGCAGACCGTTGCCTGGGCCATCGGGGCACAGTGTGGCGCGCTGGTGGGCCCGACGCTGAGCCTGGGGCCGGCGCAGTTCAACCTGGGTTTCCCTGGCACGGTGTCGTTGCGGCCGACGACCTTGATTCGCGTGATCATCGACTATGTGCATTCGCTGGCGAGCCAGGGGTTCCGCCATTTCTACTTCGTCAATGGGCATGGTGGCAATCTGGCTCCCGCCCAATGCGCGTTCCAGGAAATCCATGCCGAGCGCAGTCTCGGACGCAACGAGCGCGAAGCATTGTCGTTCCGGCTGCGCAGCTGGTGGGACTACCCCGAAGCCAATGCCTTGCGCCAGCGCCTGTATGGCAGCGGCGAAGGCATGCACGCGACGCCGTCCGAATTGGCGATCACGCGCGCGTTGTTGCCGCTCGACTGCCCGTCAGACGCTCTGCCCGCGCCTGCGGTGCTCAGCGCCGACTTCATGAAGCGCCATGGTGGCGACAACCACGAAGACGCGCTGGCGCACCGGAGCCGCTTCCCGGATGGACGGGTGGGATCTCATTCCGGCCTTGGCCTGGCCGAACACGGTAGCCAACTGGTGGCGCTGGCGGCGCTGGCCGGGGTGCGCGACTATGCGGCGTTTCTTGCCGGCGAGGAGGGCGCGTGATCTTCTACGCGACCGCATTGTCCAGTTACAGCGCCAAGGTGCGCATTGTGCTGGCGGTCAAGGGCATCGCGGTCGACGAGGTCACGCCGCCTGGCGGCTACCGCTCGGCCGCCTACCGCGCGATCGTGCCGATGGGCACCTTGCCAGCCATTCGCGTTGACGACTGGGTGTTGTCCGAGTCCGAGGCGATCAACGAATACCTCGAGGAGCAATACCCCGAGCCGGCGATGATGCCGGCCGATCTGCAGTTGCGGGCACGGGTGCGTTTCCTGTGCCGCTTCCACGACCTGACGCTGGAGCCCAAGGTACGCGCGCTATTCGCCCACGTAAAACCCGCGCTGCGCAATCCGCAGCAGGTCGCGGCGTTGCGCGCCGACATCGAAACGCGCATCGCGCAATTGGCATCCTGGGTGCAGCCGCAACCGTGGTTGCTGACGCCGAACATCAGCTTGGCCGATTGCGGACCGCTGGTGAATGTGCCGCTGGCCGCCATGGTGCTCGCCGCTTGCGAACAGCCAATCAGCATTCCAAAAAATTTGCAGCACTGGCTGGACCAGGCGCAACAACACCCGCCGGTGCGCCTTGCACTGGATCCGTGGCGCACCGCCACGCAGGCCTGGTTGGCCGCAACTACTACTGGAGTTTGAAACCATGATGACTTCCGCCCCCTCCCGTTACGCCGCGCTGGCCCGGCCAGACTGGCGCCATGTAGAGAAAATTGCACTGGAAGATTTCTTGCCCGAGGACTGGCAGTTGATTGAGCGGCAGCGAAAGTTGTACCTGGCCGAACACCAGGGCGACCAGGCACTGCGCCTGTTGACCGCGTCGGAACACGACCCCTCATTCGGCTACATGGTCAACAACTACCGACACTGCCTGCAGTCCGCCACAATGGTGCTGCGCGACGGCCTCGACGAAGAGGATGTGGTTGTGGCACTGCTGCACGATGTCGGCTTCATCGCCTGCCCCTTGATGCATGGTGATTTCGCCGCCGAGTTGATGGGGGCCTATATTTCTGACCGCAACTACTGGATGCTGCAGCACCACGCGACGTTCCAGAATCTGCATTCACCGCACATGCCGGGCGTCAAGCAGCACGAGCGGGATCTGTGGAAGGGCCATCCGCACTACGACTGGACCGCCGAGTTCGTAGCGAAATACGACCAGGCCGCAGCCGACCCCGACTACCCCTGCGAGCCGATCGAGACCTTCGTTCCGATGGTCCGGCGCATTTTTGCGCGCAAGCCGGTGGATCGCCGTACCACAACCCAGGAGATAAATCGCATGAAGGAAAATAAATGAACGCCGCCGGGCCGTCCCAAGGTGTGAAGGCCCCCAGGGGGGGCAGCGCAGTACACGAAGTGACAAGCGTGGGGGCCAACATATGACAGCCTGGATCAAGATGGTGCCGGTGGACGAAGCCACTGGCAAACTGAAGGAAATGTACGAACTGGCGAAGACGCCCAGCGGTACCGTCGACAACGTGATGCGTGCGCACAGCCTGCGGCCCTTGTCGATGCAGGGCCACCTGGTGCTGTACCGCAACGTGCTGCACAACCCGGACAACACCTTGCCGTTCTGGTTCCTCGAGGTCGTGGCCTCGTACACCAGCATGACCAACCAATGCGACTACAGCCTGACCCACCATTGGGCGAATGCGCGCCGGTTGATGAACGACAAGGCGCGCTCCACGCTGGTCTGGGAGGCCTTGTCCAAGGCCCAGCCGGAGCTGGCATTCCAGGGCAAGGAACTTGCGCTGCTCAATTACACCCGCAAACTGACGGCGCATGTCGGCGCCATGGACAAGGCCGACTACGACGCGATGCGCGCCGCGGGATGCGATGACGGGGAGATTCTGGAGGTGAATCAGGTCTGCGCCTATTTCAACTATTCGAACCGCTTGCTGAACGGGCTCGGAGTCACCACAGAAGGGGATGTTGTCGGCTTTTACAAGGAACCGCAGGCGGACTGAAACCGGGTGAGGGCGGACGTCGCCCCGCTCAGTCAGTGTCTTGCGCGATGAGCATCAAAAAGTCGCCACGCCTGACGTAATCCCGGTTCGTGTGCGCCAGGACAAATCCATCGACCGGAAACAACACGTTTTCGGAAGTTCGCCTCGGTTCAGTGACATGCTGCATGCGGCCGGCAAGCTGCTCGGCCTTGACCGACCGGCCTGCAGACACCATGTGATCGAACAAGCACTCACTCTTCGCGTAAAGACTGTGGTCGATCGACATGAGCGTGACCATACGCGGCGCGTCGCATGGTGGCACCGCGCCACGCAACACACCTACATGGCGCAACAGCCGATACAGGCCCGCCTCGGTCACGGCCGTGACGTTGGGGTCGATTCCGCCGCCAAATTGAGCGGACGCCGGTCGTTGAGTCCACCCAGTATCCATATCAGGGGCAAGCCGAAGGCCTTGGCTGGCGAGAGGTTGCGGGCGGCGAGACCAGTATTCGCTGTCCGGCTCGGTACGGTGCAGGTGGTAAATTCCGACGCCTTGCTACCTGTGTGCAGGTCGATGGCGGCTAACGCTTAGCTGGTCATGGATCGTCCTTGGGTCAGTCCGGTTTGCCGGGAGGAGTGTTGGGTGAAAGTTGGCAACTCTGGTTGAAGGCTTGGACCATGCGCAGTGCGGGACCTAGCACCCAAGTATTGAAAAGTATCACGTCGGTTTCCTCCTTGGGATCACGCGTCAAGTTGAACAAGTAGGGCGATTCGAGTTTCCCCTTGCCCTCGTTGACTTCCGGCTCCCAGTAGAAATGCAGCTTCCAGTCGCGCCACTTCACCGCACGCAAATCATTCTTGATATAGAAAAGAAAACCCTCGCGCATGGATTTTTCCTGGGACCCAAACAGGAAAGGGCTCTGGTCCAACCCATCAATCGGTCGATCCGAAGGAATGGCGCCGTGTGCGAGCTTTACGAGCGTCGAGAACAAGTCTGTTACGTGCACGATCTCATTGCTCACTCGGCCCTCGGCGATCTTGCCCGGCCAGCGGGCAATAAAGGGCACACGAAGACTGCCCTCCATGGCGGTGTGGTAGGTGCCACGCCAGGGGCCTGCCGTTCCGCGGTAGGGCGCGCGGAACTCGGGGCCGTTGTCGCTGCAAAAGATCAGAAGGGTGTCCTCGGACATTCCCAAGCGCTCTATTTCGTCGATGATCTGGCCCACTCGGTGATCCATCTCGACCATCGCATCTGCGAAGTCGCCGGCGCCGGTGCGTCCAGCGAAGTCAGGGTGTGGAAGGGTGGGGAAGTGCAGGTGCACCAGTGGCAGGTAAAGGAAGAACGGTTTGCCGGCCGCATGGTTGCGCTGCATGAATCCGACCGAGTGCTCCACCAGCTCGGCATCAATGCCGCGCCGGGTGTCCAGGTCGTAAACCTTAACGTTCTCCGACGGCTCGCCCCGTCGACCCTGCATGATGTGGGGAATGTCCGCCACCGAGGGGTCGTATCCTACGGAGGATGTGAACTGGCTTTCATCGGTCGTGCGCGGGATACCGTACCACGCATCGAAGCCACGGTCCGAAGGGTAACGGCCGGGGCTATCGCCCAGATGCCATTTGCCAAAGTGCGCCGTAGCGTAGCCCTGAGCGGACAACACCTCTGCCAGCGTGATTTCCCATCGCGTGAGCCCTTGCGGCATGCCCGGCGGTATCGACTGCAGACAGCCGGTTCGGATCGGATGGCGGCCGGTCATAAGTGCCGAGCGTGTCGGTACGCAGTCGCTTTCGACATTGAAGTTTTGCAGCTGCAAACCTTGCTTCGCCAGCTGGTCAATGCGTGGCGTCGGGGCACCGCGCAGGGCTCCACCGCCATAACAGCCGAGCTCCCCCCATCCGAGGTTGTCAGCAAGGATGAGAACGATATTTGGTTGGTTCATTATTCCGGCCTGTAGAGGTTCTAGTGATGCGCTGTAGAAGCGCTTGCTTTTTGAATCACCTTGCGGCGTGCCGTCGCAGATGAGAGTTCAAACTCGAATTTATGTCGATTTAGTGGGCCATAGGCCCGCGCTTCACGGCTTGTTGGCCCATATTTTGCCGTCATGGGAGCACGTGTTCCATCAGAGGTCCTCGCACGAGGTAGATATCGGTCGGCGCAAGTGCTGCAAACGCCGGCGTTGCGTCATGCGTCGGCGCCTTGCCCAGATCAATGCCAATGAAGCGGCGAACGCTTGCGCAGTCGAATAACGCATACTCGCACGTCAGGTCAGCCAAGTTGAGCCAATGCTGGACGAAGTAAATATGCAGCATGCGCTCCTACCCCATGGGCGGTCGGCCGCGCACTCTCTTTGGATAAAACGGTTCAATCATCGAGCACATCACGGACCACGGCGCGATGGTGATCATGGTGCTTAAGAATTTATCGCACTGCGTGGGCTTGCGAAACTGACCAAATCTGGGATTCTTGTCGGCGGTCATGGCAAGGGTCTGTTGCTTTATCGTGATTCACCGCATCAGCCGTGCCTGTTCTGGACCATTTTCAGCAAATCTTTATGATGGACGCTCTTGGGGCGCCATCGCCGGCCCCGCCCGCAGCTGTGCCAGGAT